>NZ_JARCHA010000006.1:0-402922 GCF_048957895.1 Paraburkholderia sp. A1RI_3L | reverse complement strand
TGCCACTGCAGGCCTTGCAACGGACGCTGACTCGCACGTTGTCCGCGAAGCTATATGCGGTACGACGTGTTACGCAGGACCAGGGGGTGCGAACGGCCGGAACCGCTCTTTCGAACCGAGGTCGAATACCGTGATCACAATGGGCACAACGGTATTGCAATACCCGAAAAAAGGATCTGAAGATGAAATCTCTCTTGAGGCTGTTTCTGTTGCGCGCGCCCATCGGTGTTATCGAGCCCTCGGTGGCCAGTACGGCCGCTACGCCCGGCGAGGTGTTCGACCACTACGTGTCGGCCGTCCACCACGCCGACATGGACACCGTCCGTTCCCTTATCGCGCCGGATGTCGAGCGGTCCGATTTCATCGGCTGCACTCCGTCGATGGACAACCGGACCTGCCTCGCGCATTACATTGCTGTCACGGTGGTTGAGCCGAAGGCCAGGTTGACAGAGATTCAAAGATCTGTTGAGGGGGAGACCATCTCGGTCGATCTGGAGGTCCGCAGCCCGCTATACACGAAGGCGGGTGTCGAGCGGATAGTCGGGCGCGACATTCTTCGCGTGCATGGCGGCCTGATCCGGTCCTTCAGATTCGTGCCGGATTTTAGGGACGAGCCAACTGCTGTCTTTTTCGGTTCCCTGGGTATTGGACCGCGCGCTGCCCGTCCGGCCGCCAGGACCTGAAAGCACCTGAAACGCGCATCAAATCTTGGAACGGAAATTAGGCTAGCCTCAGCTGCGATGCACGCCAAGGACTCGGCACATCGAGTGCAGGCGGAACTCGCCGAGATGGGCTCGCATGAACGCGTACCTTGCCGTTATCCCTTTGCAAAGTACGCGCGGCTTTTTTTAGAATGTCGCGCTCCTCGGTCATGCGTTTGAGCTCTGCCTTCAGTCGCTGAACCTCGGCGCTCTGATCCGGCTTCGCCTTCCGCACGACGTCGGACCTGCCGAGCTTCAGTTTCCAGGCGTAAAGGCTGTGGGTCGTGATGCCCAGCCGCTGCGCCACATCCGCCACCGAATGACCCCGTTCGGTTACCTGTTTGACTGCCTCGATCTTGAACTCATCCGTGTACCGCTTGCCGCTCATGCTGACCTCCTCGGTTGCCATAAATTATGGCTCGAAGATGTCTACGAAAGGCTGGCCGGTCCAGCATCGACCCGGGCCTGTTAGTGCTTGCGCTGCTGTTGGTTGGCGTGCGTGAACGGGCGTTCCGAGAGGGGGAACAAACATAGGGAATTCCCTATATCGTGTGCAGAGGTCTGTACACGGGACCGGAGACGCGCTAACTCACTATGATTCGGCTAGCAAAGAACGCGCTCGTAGCGACGTAGATTCATTGTAAGTCATTGTTATTGTGATGAAAATTGCGATGTTTTGGGGCTTCTGCGACCAACCATCCGTTCAAACTTAAGCGAACAAAGTTCCAAGTTGAGTGAATCTCGACACCCGTCCCCCGTTCTTGAATTTGTCACCACCCGTCCATATAATTAGCACTCACCGCACGAGAGTGCTAACAACATCTCCGGCCTGGCTCTGCCAGGCCGGGTTTCTTGAGTGTCCTTCAAGTCTCGAAGAGAGGAGTTTGTATGAACCTTCGTCCTTTGCATGATCGCGTGATCGTCAAGCGTCTGGATCAGGAAACCAAGACCGCCTCGGGTATCGTGATTCCCGAAGCAGCTGCTGAAAAGCCGGATCAAGGCGAGATTCTGGCGATCGGCCCGGGCAAGCGCGATGACAAGGGCGCCCAGATCGCTCTCGACGTGAAGGTCGGCGATCGCGTCCTGTTCGGCAAGTACGCTGGCCAGACCGTCAAGGTGGACGGCCAGGAACTGCTCGTGATGCGCGAAGAAGACATCATGGCCGTGGTCAACAAGTAAGCCTGCACGGTCCATATTCACCAAAGAGATTCAAGGAGTTACAAGATGGCAGCTAAAGACGTCGTGTTCGGCGATTCCGCCCGTTCGAAGATGGTCGAAGGCGTGAACATTCTCGCCAATGCAGTGAAGGTCACGCTGGGTCCGAAGGGCCGCAACGTGGTGCTCGAGCGCAGCTTCGGCGGCCCGACGGTCACCAAGGACGGTGTGTCGGTCGCGAAGGAAATCGAGCTGAAGGACAAGCTGCAGAACATGGGCGCCCAGATGGTCAAGGAAGTGGCTTCCAAGACCAGCGACAACGCAGGTGACGGCACGACGACCGCTACCGTGCTGGCTCAGTCCATCGTTCGCGAAGGCATGAAGTACGTCGCATCGGGCATGAACCCGATGGACCTGAAGCGCGGCATCGACAAGGCCGTCGCGGCAGCTGTCGAAGAGCTGCGCAAGATCAGCAAGCCCTGCACGACCAGCAAGGAAATCGCTCAGGTCGGCGCGATCTCGGCTAACAGCGACACGTCGATCGGCGACCGCATCGCGGAAGCCATGGACAAGGTCGGCAAGGAAGGCGTGATCACGGTGGAAGACGGCAAGTCGCTCGCCGACGAGCTGGAAGTCGTGGAAGGCATGCAGTTCGACCGCGGCTACCTGTCGCCGTACTTCATCAACAACCCGGACAAGCAGGTCGCCGTCCTGGAAAGCCCGTTCGTGCTGCTGCACGACAAGAAGGTCTCGAACATCCGTGACCTGCTGCCGGTGCTGGAACAGGTTGCCAAGGCTGGCCGTCCGCTGCTGATCATCGCTGAAGACATCGAAGGCGAAGCGCTCGCAACGCTCGTGGTCAACAACATCCGCGGCATCCTGAAGACGGTGGCTGTCAAGGCTCCGGGCTTCGGTGACCGTCGCAAGGCGATGCTGGAAGACATCGCGATCCTGACCGGCGGCCAGGTGATCGCGGAAGAAACGGGTCTGTCGCTCGAGAAGGCAACGCTGGCCGAGCTGGGTCAGGCAAAGCGCATCGAAGTGGGCAAGGAAAACACGACGATCATCGACGGCGCTGGCGAAGCCCGCAACATCGAAGCGCGCGTCAAGCAGATTCGCACGCAGATCGAGGAAGCCACCTCGGACTACGACCGCGAGAAGCTGCAAGAGCGCGTCGCGAAGCTGGCTGGCGGCGTGGCCGTGATCAAGGTGGGTGCCGCGACCGAAGTCGAAATGAAGGAAAAGAAGGCACGCGTGGAAGACGCGCTGCACGCAACCCGCGCTGCCGTTGAAGAAGGTATCGTCCCGGGCGGCGGCGTTGCGCTGATCCGTGCACGTGCTGCGATCACCGCCCTGAAGGGTGTGAACCCCGATCAGGAAGCGGGCATCAAGATCGTGCTGCGCGCCATGGAAGAGCCGCTGCGTCAGATCGTCACGAACGGCGGCGAAGAAGCGAGCGTGGTGGTGGCAGCCGTGGCGCAAGGCCAGGGCAACTACGGCTACAACGCAGCGACCGGCGAGTACGGCGACCTGGTTGAAGCCGGCGTGGTCGATCCGACCAAGGTGACGCGCACCGCGCTGCAGAACGCCGCATCGGTTGCCGGCCTCCTGCTGACGACGGACGCAGCGGTTGCCGAACTGCCGAAGGAAGACGCTCCGATGGCCGGTGGCGGCATGCCCGGCGGCATGGGCGGCATGGGCATGGACATGTAATAACGGCGCAAGCCCGCATTACATGGAAGTGCCGGGGAGCTTCGGCTCTCCGCGTTGTCGAGACAAAACCCGCTTCGGCGGGTTTTGTCGTTTCTGACGCCTGCCAGCGTATCCGTTTGAGAAATATTCTGTAATGGACATATTTTTGAAGCGGCGACGGAAAACGTCTGCGCAAACGTTAAAGTACGGATGTAATACAACCGTAGGGTCTGCCGTGAACACGAACGATGATGGCTTGACAGCAGCCGCACCCCGGCCGGTCGTCTGGATGACAGGTCTGCCAGGCGCCGGGAAGACGACGATTGCACAGGCGTTGTTCGAGACGCTGCAGAACCTCAACGCGAAGGCTATCGTGCTCGACGGCGATACGCTGCGCGCAGGCATCTGCTCGGACCTCGGCTTTTCGGAAGCCGATCGCATCGAAAACATTCGCCGCATCGCGCATCTCGCGAAGCTCTTCCAGCGGGAAGGCTACGTCGTGATCGTGGCCACGATTTCGCCATTCGCCCAGCAGCGCGCGCTGGCGCGCTCCATCGTCGGTGACGGTTTCATCGAAACGTTCATCTCCGCACCGCCACAGCTTTGCGCCGAACGAGATCCGAAGGGGATGTACGCCCAGGCGCGCGAGGGCCGGATCCAGCAGTTCACCGGGGTGTCGTCGCCTTACGAGCCGCCGGTCGAGCCGGAACTCGTGATCGACACATCGGCGTGCCGCGTCGAAGGCGCGGTCGCCACGATCGTTCTTCGGCTGGGTAAGGGGGTGCGGGGTCGCCGCGAAGCAAAACGGGCCGCGTGCACCTGATTTTTCCCGCGGCGCAAAAGCGCCGACTGCGACTGCAGCAGTCAGTCAGCGTTCGCTCAAAACCGCTCCGAACGCCGCAAAACCGTTCTCAATGATGATGCCTGGCTTCGCCTGACGAGCCCGAGCCGGCCGCGTCGCCGGCCTTGGGCGTCTCTTCGTCGTCATTGCTGCGCGCCCAGAAGAAGCGATCGGGCAGATACGCACCCATCCCCGGCCGGAACGCACTGCGCGTGCTCTGATAGAGATACTCCTGAGCCTCGCGCACGGCTTCGGGCGGTTCCTGGCCGTTCGCAAGCAGCGCGGCGACGGCCGCGCCCAACGTATCCGTGAGCCCCATGATGCGCTGCGGACCGCGGTCCCAGGTGTCCTGGCGCAACTGCCCGTCTTCGCTGAAGAGCGTATTGACGAGCCGGTGCGAGCCCGTTTCCATCGAGAGAATGTACTCGCAGCCTTGCGAGAGCAGATGCGAGATCGCCGCGTCGAGACTCGGTGCCTCTGCGTCGCCGTCCGGTTGTGCGAGCGCGAGCAGCGTGGCGCTGTCCGCGATCAGCAGCGTGGTCTGCGGCGCAAGCAGGTCGGCAATGGCTTCGCGCAGTTCGTCGGCGGCGAGCACGTGTTCGTCGTCGAGCGTGAAGTCAGGCGCGAGGATGAGCGGAACGTCGTCGTAGTCGGCAACCACTTCCGCGATCGCGCTCACCACTTCGGCACGAGCCGCCGCGCCCACCTTGAATGCGGCGATCGGCATGTCTTCGAGCAGCATCCTCGCCTGGGTTGCGACCGTGTCCGGATCGAGCCCGGTCACCTCGTCACAACTGGCCGAGTCGCGCACCGTGTAGCCGGTCAACACCGTGACGCCGTGGCAACCCATGCTGGCGAGTGTCATCAGGTCCGCCTGGACGCCGGAGCCGCCAGTGGGATCGGAAAGGCCGAAGGTGAGGACGATCGGAGGGGTGTCGCTGGACATGAACGTAGGAGGGAAATGATTGGGAGGGCGCAAGGTTCGCACGCCATGCGGGCGGGGCTTGCGAATGGCTCAATTATGCGTCCCGCGGCCGCATTGCGGCTGGGTTTTTGCCTCGTTGCACGAACGATCGGTGCCACCCGCGCTTGTGGGCAACCGCGCCGGTCTCGCCCGGCACGGTGAAAAAAGGTACCATCATGGCTCCCGTTTTTCCGGTTATTTTTGGACTTTTCGACGCGGCATAAGAATGGAATATAGAAGCTGGATGTGCCTGATCTGCGGCTGGATCTACGACGAAGAAGCCGGATTGCCAGAAGAAGGTATTGCACCGGGCACGCGCTGGGAGGATGTCCCGATCAATTGGACCTGTCCCGAGTGCGGCGCGCGCAAGGAAGACTTCGAGATGGTTCAGATCTGATCCGGGCCACGCCTGCGGCCCGATATCGCGCGCGCCGTCGGCGTGACACGTGGGGCCTGGGCGCCGGACCCGGCACCGGCACGCAACGCGTTTGCCGCATCGCAAAGGGAGTTCGTCATCGTACCTGCGCGAGCCGATCCGTACCGGGCCACGCATGCCCGATCTGCGACGTGCCGGCCACGGGCAGGGGCGCGTCTGCGTGCGCTTGCGTGTAGAGGCAGGCACACGCCATCGTTTCGCTGCACTGCGTACGAATTCGTATCCGCGCGCGTTCCCGCCACCCTCTCATGACCTTCCAGCCGACCCTTCCCGCCACCTTCGACGCCTTGCCCAATCCGCGCGGTGGCGCCGTGCGTGCCGCTGAAACGGCGCTCGCCGACGCGCAGCGCGCCCTGGAGGCGGGAGGCGATTGCGCCGGGCCGCTCTTGCGCGCGGCGCATGCCTTGCGCGAAGCGGGCTGGCTGTCGGCTCACCGCTTCGTCGACACGCTGCTGCTCGTTTCGCCTCTGGCGCTGGCTGCGAACTCTGATGCCGCGAATCTCGACGAAGGCGGCGCGCCCCGCGTCGCGTCGGCTGCGCTCGGTGATTTCCGTGCGGCGCTCGCGCGTCACAACCTGCGTGAACTGTCGTGCTCGCCGGCGCTCTACGGCCGTCTGCATGCGATGTGCCAGGTGCTCGCGCCGCATACGCCCGGTTTCACCATCTCGTTCGAGGACTACGCGCTTGTTGCCCGGCCGGTGCCGCCCTCGACGATGCGGCCGCAGCCGGCGCAACGCATTGCCCACATGCGGGCCCGTTACGAGGCTGCGCTGCTGCCCGCGTTAAAGACGCAGACGGCGGGCAGCCGTGCCGCGGCCGCGTGGGCGGATGCGGCGTTCAACGAGATGGACGCGTGCCTCGCCGAACTCGCCGGCGCCGATCCCTACGACTTCTGGCGTCTCGCCTCGGCGTGCGGGCGGGCCTTGCGTGCGAGCCGCCACGCGACAGGTGAAGCGGACGCGCGACGTTTCTATGCGCGCTGCAACCTCGCGCTGGCCGACCAGGCGCGCGGCGTGCAGCTTGCCCCGCGCTCGCTGGTGCGGTCCACGCTCGCGCTGCTGTGGCGCGACTACGCGCTCTTCGGCGCTGCAGCTGAGGACGCCGACCACGTCGAACTGCTGCACGACTATGGCCTCACGGTGGACTGGCACGTGGCGGCAACCCAGGCGTCCGAAGCGCTGTGGGAAGAAGGGGCGTCCCAGCAGGCGGGTAGCGTGGCGGCACCGCGCGACGACAACCGGGAACTGGGGGTGCTCACCATCAGTGGCCAGGCGTATGAAGATTTTCTGCAGACGGCCGATGCGTCGATGACGGCGCTCAACGAGTACGCCCGCACCGCGAGCCGTCCGGAGAAGGCCGATCCCGGCGCGGCACTCCAGGCGGGCGATGCGGCGTACCGCGTCGGCGCGGCGGCCTGTGCGCTCGGGCTCGGTCACGTCGCGCTCATGGCCGATGCGCTAGGTCTCGCCTGGCGGCGCACGGCGTATGCGGGCGTGGCCACGCCGGCGGTGCGCTCGCATGTGGTGGTCGAAGCGCCGGACGTCCGCGCCCTCGAACAAGGCTGCGAAGCCTTGCGTGCCATGCTGCTCAAGACCGCTGCAGGCGTCGCGCCGCCGGACAGCAGCAGTGCGCTCTCTGCTCTCGCCCGTGCGATCGAGCAGGGCGGCGGCTGAACGCATGGAATGCGCGCATCGTCCATGCGGCAAGCATCCAGCACGCATGCGACGGGCACACGCGGCGAAAGCAGACGCTGAAACGGCCTTTGCAGCCCTGCGCGGCACAAGCCTCGCGAAGGGCTGTGCCTTGCACATTGAAAGCACACGCGCGTGATACAGTGAGCGTTAGATATTCCGTAAAAAAGGATCGTGCAGGCAGCGGAAAGTATCGCGGCCCCCAGCCATCGCGTGAGGCCGCGCAAGGCCGCAGACTGCGGCCCGGCTGCCGCCATCCCGCATCGTCTTTGCTAAAATTCGAACCATGTCCAAGAGTAACGATCGCATCAATCTGACCAACCAGTTCCTGATCGCCATGCCCAACATGGCCGATCCCACGTTTTCAGGAACGGTGGTCTACCTTTGCGATCACAGCGAGCGCGGTGCGCTCGGCCTCGTCATCAATCGTCCCACTGACATCGACCTGCAAGCGCTCTTCTCGCGCATCGATCTCAAGCTCGAGATCGAGCCGCTGCTGCATGTGCCCGTCTACTTCGGCGGCCCCGTGCAGACCGAGCGTGGCTTCGTGCTGCACGAGCCGCTGGAGGGCAAGAGCTACACGTCGACCATGCTGGTGCCGGGCGGCGGGCTGGAGATGACCACGTCCAAAGACGTGCTCGAGGCGGTCGCAAACGGCAAAGGTCCCGAGCGTTTTCTGCTCACGCTGGGTCATGCAGGCTGGGGCGCCGGCCAGCTCGAAGAGGAAATCTCGAAGAACGGCTGGCTCACGGTCGAGGCAGATCCGAAGATCGTCTTCGACGTGCCCGCCGAAGAGCGCTTCGAAGCAGCACTCGCGCTGCTCGGCATTTCTTCGACGATGCTTTCGGGCGAGGCGGGTCACGCATGAGCGTGGCGAGCGGCCGTGAGGCAACGCTGCTGGCGTTCGACTACGGCGAGAAGCGCATCGGCGTCGCGCTCGGCAACTCGCTTACGCGCAGTGCCAGGCCGCTCACCGTGCTCCCCAACCGCAACCGCGATTACCGCTTCGAGGCCATCGGCAAGCTGATCGCCGAGTGGAAGCCGGACGTCCTCGTGGTTGGTTTGCCCTCGCATCCGGACGGCACGCCGCACGCCATGACACAGCAGGCGAAGCGCTTCGGCAATCAGCTCAACGGACGCTTCAATCTGCCTGTCGTGTGGGTGGACGAGCGATATACGTCGGTAGACGCCGAAGCTCAGATTCGCGAGCGCGGCGGCGACACCGGGCAGCTCGATGCCGAAGCGGCCTCCATCATTCTCCAGCAGTATCTGGACGAACTTTCCGATCATCCGCTATGAGTTCCATTGACGCCGAGGCGCTCTACCGCAGCGTCCTCGAACAGATTCGTGCCGCGTATGGCGATCAACTGGGCCGTGCCGACGGCGCCGTGCTGGCCGGCATCTACAGCGGCGGCGCGTGGCTTGCCGAGCGCCTCGCGCGCGACCTCGGCGTGGCCGAATGGGGCGTCGTGAACGTGGCACTGCATCGCGACGACTACGCCAAGAAGGGACTGCACACGCAGGCGAGCCCCACGTCGCTGCCGTTCGAAGTGGACGATCGCCGCATCGTGCTCGTCGACGACGTGCTGTACACCGGCCGCACCGTGCGCGCGGCCATCAATGAGTTGTACGACTACGGCCGGCCTGCGGCCATCGAACTCGCCGTGCTGGCCGATCGCGGTGGCCGCGAGCTGCCCGTGGCCGCACGTTTCGTGGGCGGTGTGGTGGACGTGTCCGCCGACGCCACGCTCGTGCTCGCACATGGCGACGACGGCCGCTTCACGTTCCACACCGAACCGCGGCAGGCTTGAAGGCAACATGCGCATGCCGCCGTCGGCGTTCGCGCGCTTCATGATGCTCCGCGTGACGCGCATCATGAGCCCGGCGATCTGACGCCGGCCAGCGTGTACGTTTGCGCGCCGCGCGGGCAGGCATCTCGAAATACCCGTTTGAATCAGGCACATCATCCATGAACACCTCCACCGCGGCACCCGGAAATCCTGCGGACCCCAGCGGCACGGACGCTGCCGGCGACCGATTCCGCTACGGTTTCCTGAAGGGCAACCCGCAACTCACGAAGAACGGCGAACTCAAGCATCTGCTGACCATCGAAGGGCTGCCGCGCGCCATTGTCACGCACATTCTCGATACGGCCGCGCAGTTCGTGAGCGTGACCGACCGCGAGGTCAAGAAGGTGCCGCTGTTGCGCGGCAAGTCCGTGTTCAACCTGTTCTTCGAGAACTCCACGCGCACGCGCACCACGTTCGAGATCGCGGCCAAGCGTCTCTCGGCAGACGTCATCAACCTCAACATCAACGCGTCGTCCACGAGCAAGGGCGAGTCGCTGCTCGACACCATCAACAACCTTTCCGCGATGCACGCGGACATGTTCGTGGTGCGCCACGCGTCGAGCGGTGCGCCGTACCTGATCGCCGAGCACTGCGCGCCGCACGTGCACGTGATCAACGCCGGCGACGGCCGGCACGCGCACCCCACGCAGGGCCTGCTCGACATGTACACGATTCGCCACTACAAGCGCGATTTCACGCAACTGCGCGTGGCGATCGTGGGCGACATCCTGCACTCGCGCGTGGCACGCTCGGACATCCACGGGCTCACCACGCTCGGCGTGCCGGAAGTGCGCGCCATCGGTCCGCGCACGCTGCTGCCGGGCAATCTGGAGCAGATGGGCGTGCGCGTGTTCCACAACCTCGACGAGGGGCTGAAGGACGTCGACGTCATCATCATGCTGCGGCTGCAGAACGAGCGCATGAGCGGGGCGCTGCTGCCTTCCGCGCAGGAATACTTCAAGAGCTGGGGCCTCACGCCGGAGCGCCTTGCGCTTGCGCGGCCCGACGCCATCGTCATGCACCCCGGCCCGATGAATCGCGGCGTGGAAATCGATTCGCAGGTGGCCGACGGCCCGCAGTCGGTGATCCTCAACCAGGTGACGTTCGGCATCGCCGTGCGCATGGCGGTGATGGGCATCGTCGCGGGCAACAACGACTGAACTCCACACACGCATTTCGAGGCGACACCGCCACGATACCGCCAGGGCACGCATAACAAAGGCAGCGCATGAAGATTCATATTCAGGGCGGCACGGTCATCGATCCGGCAGCCGGCACCGAACAGCAGCAGGACGTATTCATCGCGGCGGGCAAGGTCGTCGCGCTCGGCAACGCGCCCGCCGACTTCCACGCGGCGAAGACCATCGACGCACGCGGCCTCGTGGTGGCCCCGGGTCTCGTCGATCTCTCGGCGCGGCTGCGCGAGCCCGGCTACGAGCACAAGGCCACGCTCGAATCGGAAATGGCCGCCGCGCTCGCAGGCGGCGTGACGAGCCTCGTGTGTCCGCCCGACACCGACCCGGTGCTCGACGAACCGGGCCTCGTGGAGATGCTCAAGTTCCGCGCGCGCAACCTCAACCAGGCGCACGTGTATCCGCTGGGTGCGCTCACGGTGGGCCTCAAGGGCCAGGTGATCACCGAGATGGTGGAGCTCACCGAGTCCGGCTGCGTGGCGTTCTCGCAGGCCGACCAGCCTATCGTCGATACGCAGGTCATGCTGCGTGCGCTGCAGTACGCGAGCACGTACGGCTACACCGCCTGGCTGCGTCCGCTCGACGCGTATCTCGCGAAGGGTGGCGTGGCGGCCAGCGGTGCGCTGGCGTCGCGGCTCGGTCTCTCGGGCGTACCGGTGTCCGCCGAGACCATCGCGCTGCACACCATTTTCGAACTCGTGCGGGTGACGGGTGCGCGCGTGCATCTGGCGCATATCTCGTCGGCGGCGGGCGTGAGCCTGATGCGCGCGGCCAAGGCCGAAGGGTTGCCCGTGACCTGCGACGTCACGATCAATCACGTGCATCTGATCGACATGGACATCGGCTACTTCGATTCGCAATTCCGGCTCGATCCGCCGCTGCGCCAGCAGCGCGATCGCGACGCGATTCGCGCGGGGCTGATCGACGGCACCATCGACGCGATTTGCTCCGACCACACGCCCGTGGACGACGACGAAAAGCTGCTGCCGTTCGCCGAAGCGACGCCCGGCTCGACAGGCCTCGAACTGTTGCTCTCGCTCACCGTGAAGTGGGCGAGCGAGGCCGGCGTGCCGCTCGCGAAGGCGCTCGACCGCATCACGGCTGGCGCGGCGGACGTGCTGAAACTGCCGGCCGGACGTATCGCCGTGGGCGACGTGGCCGACGTGTGCGTGTTCGATCCCGACACGCACTGGCGCGTGGACCCGCGCACGCTCAAGAGCCAGGGACACAACTCGCCGTTCCTCGGCTACGAGCTGCCGGCGCGCGTGCGCGCGACGATCGTCTCGGGGCACGTGGCGTTCGAGCAGCAACGCTGACCCAGCAGAATCGATTCGACGGCACTGAACATGAAGATCGCGTTTCGCAAGATCAGGATCGTGCTTCACCTCCTGCACGGCATGTGGACCGTCGCGACGCGCTTTTCGCGCGCCTCGGCCGAAACGCGCACGCAGCTGACGCGCGCCTGGTCGCTCAAGCTGCTGCGCCTCGCCGGCGTGCGGCTCGTCGTGCACAACGACGCCGCGCGGCTCGACGAAGGCGTGCTGGTGGTGAGCAACCACGTGTCGTGGATCGACATCTACGTGATCAACGCCTGGCGGCCTACGCCGTTTGTGTCCAAGGCGGAGATCCGCAACTGGCCGGTGGTGGGGTGGCTCGCGCACAAGCTCGACACGGTGTTCATCCACCGCGAGAAGCGCAGCGACGCGAAGCGCATCATGCACGAGCTGGCGTCGCGGCTCGACAGCGGCGCGCGCATGTGCGTATTTCCCGAAGGCACGACGTCGGACGGCCGCGGCGTGCTGCCGTTTCACTCGAACCTGTTCCAGGCGCCGGTGTCGGCGTCGCGGCCGGTGCAGCCCGTCTGTCTGATGTATGAGGAGGCGAACGGACGGCAGTCCGTGGCGCCTGCTTACATTGACGACGTATCGCTTGGCCAGTCGCTCGATGCATTGCTGCGCGCGGGTCCGCTCACGGCGCACGTCTATATCGGCGAGGCGCTCGCGCCGGGCGCGGACCGGCGTGCGCTTGCGGCCGAAGCCGAGGCTTCCGTGAAGCGGGCGCTGGAGGCATTGCAGGGCGGGGCAAGGGGAGCGACGGAGCGGGAGCAAACGACCGAGGCGCCCGACTCCGGGCAGGCTGCGCACGAGAGCGGGCCAGGCAGCGATACGCTGGCCGCGGGATGAGGCGGCGCGGGCCAATCGCGCCGCGTGCTGCAACTGATGAACAGGTATCTGGGAGTAGAGAAATTGGGCTTTCCTTCTGAGCAAACGGGCAGGCGCGTACTGATCACCGGGGCTCGCGGCTTCACCGGCGCGTATGTTCGCGACGAGTTGCAGCGTGCCGGGTATGAGGTCGTTGGCGCGGTCGGCCACACGCATACCGCCGAGGCGAACGAGCATGTGCTCGACATCACGTCGCTGGAGGCGTGCCGCCGCGTGATCGGCGAAGTGCGCCCCACGCACATCGTGCATCTGGCGGCGATCAGCTTTGTTGCACACGACGACGCGCTCGACATGTATCGCGTCAACGTGCTGGGCACGCTGAATCTCTTGCAGGCCTGTGTCGACGTGGGCGTGCAGCCCCAAAAGATTCTGATGGCAAGCAGCGCGAACGTGTACGGAAACGCGGCGGGCGTGGTCGATGAGAATGTGATGCCGGCGCCCGTGAACCACTACGCTGCAAGCAAGCTCGCGATGGAGCATCTCGTGCGCACGTGGTTCGACCGGTTGCCGATCGTCATGACCCGGCCCTTCAACTACACGGGCCGCGGCCAGGAAAGCCGCTTCCTTGTGCCGAAGATCGTCTCGCACTTCGTGCAGCGCAAGCCCTTCATCGAACTGGGCAATCTCGACGTGGCGCGCGATTTCTCCGATGTGCGCGTGGTGGCCGCGACTTACCGTGCGCTGCTCGAATCCGAGGCGGCGTGCGGGCAGACGGTCAACGTCTGTAGCGAACACGCGCGTACGTTGCACGAGGTTATCGACATGGTGCGCGAAGCCTCGGGTCACGATCTCGAGGTGCGCGTCAATCCGGCGTTCGTGAGGGCGAACGAGGTGAAGGTGCTCGTCGGGTCCGCGGCCCGGCTGCGCAGCCTCGTGCCCGACGTGAAGCCCATCGACTTCGCTGAAACGATCAAGTGGATGGTCGGCCCGGCGTAAGGGTGGGGTGGCTGGAGTGGGGCCGGCGCGCGGTCACTCGAACTCGGCGCGGCACCCCGAGCATTCCACCTGCACGACCGTCCTTGCGCCGGGTTCGTTCGTGAGACGTACTGCGGACAACTGGTTGCCCCAGACGCACCCGGTGTCGAGGCCGATCAGATTGTCCCGCATGGTGAGGCCCAGGGCGGCCCAATGACCGAAGACGACGGTCGTGTTGGCCGTTTTGCGGCCGGGAACGTCGAACCAGGGCAGGCATCCGGGCGGCGCGGCATCGAGCGGACCACTCGAGGTGAAATCCATCGCGCCGTCCGCAGTGCAAAAGCGTAGACGGGTCAGCGCGGCGCAGGTGATGCGCAGGCGGTCTATCCCTTTCAGGTCGGACGACCACCGGCTCGGCTTGTTGCCGTAAAGACCGGCGAGCGTTTCCTTCCAGTCCGGAGCGCGCAGCGCGCGCTGCAGGTCGTCGGCCAGTTCCAGTGTCAGGGCGACGTCCCATTGCGGCAGCACGCCCGCATGAACGAGCAACGTGCCGTTCTCGAAATGGGCGATGGGGCGATGGCGTATCCAGTGAAGCAGGTCCGCCGCATCCGGCGCGGCGAGAATTTCCGCGATCGTGTCGCCCTTCTTGATGTTGCGGATGCCCGCCGATACCGACAGCAGATGCAGATCGTGATTGCCGAGCACGGTAGTCGCGCGATCGCCCAGTTCGATGACGTCACGCAGCGTGGCAAGCGATTCGCGGCCGCGGTTGATGATGTCGCCGGCGAACCAGAGGGGCGTGTCGGGCGAAGGGGCAACCTTCTCGAGCAATTGCCGGAACTGGCTGCGGCAGCCTTGCAGATCACCGAAGGCGATGGGGCTGGGCGGCGGGGTGAGGTGAGAAGTCATTGGCCAGGGGAATTGAGCGGAAACGCACAAATACGGTCCGAAAAGGCACGCAGAATGCAGTCTGAGCGAGCGCTGGAGCGGGCCGGCAGCGTGACATAATAGCTTCTCCAGCGCAGTACCGTGGTTTCGCTGCCGCCTGTACCGTCGGACAGGCGAGGCAGTATCGATTCAGAGGAAATGGAATGATTCTGGTGACAGGCGGTGCGGGCTTCATTGGCGCCAATTTCGTGCTCGACTGGCTGCGCGATGGCAACGAGCCGGTCGTAAACGTCGACAAACTGACCTACGCGGGCAACGCCGAAACGCTTGCGCCGCTGTCGTCGGATGAACGGCACGTGTTCGTGCGCGAAGACATCTGCGACCGTGCGGCAATGGATGCGCTCTTTTCGACGTACAAGCCACGCGCCGTCGTTCACTTCGCTGCCGAAAGCCACGTGGACCGCTCCATTCACGGTCCGGGCGAATTCGTTCAGACCAACGTGGTGGGAACGTTCACGCTGCTCGAAGCGGCACGTGCCTACTGGGGCGGCCTCAGCGACGGCGAAAGGGATTCGTTCCGTTTTCTGCACGTGTCCACGGACGAAGTATTCGGCTCCCTCGGGCCTGCCGATGCGGCGTTCAGCGAAGTCACGGCATACGCGCCCAATAGCCCGTACTCGGCGAGCAAGGCGGCGTCCGATCACTTCGTGCGGGCCTACCACCACACCTACGGCCTGCCGACGCTGACCACCAACTGCTCCAACAACTACGGTCCTTACCAGTTTCCCGAAAAACTCATTCCGCTCACCCTCATCAACGCGCTGGCGGGCAAACGCCTGCCGGTTTATGGCGACGGCTCCAACGTGCGCGACTGGCTTTATGTCGGCGATCATTGCGCAGCCATCCGTACCGTGCTTGCACGGGGAACGCCGGGCGAGACGTACAACATCGGCGGATGGAACGAGAAGAAGAACATCGAGGTCGTGCGCACGATCTGCGGTTTGCTCGACGAGTTGCGGCCGGCGGGCGAAGGCGCCCGATACGAATCGCAGATCGAGTTCGTCAAGGACCGACCCGGCCATGACCAGCGCTACGCCATCGATGCCACGAAGATCGAACGGGAACTCGGCTGGCGGCCGGCGGAAACGTTCGAGACCGGATTGAGGAAGACCGTTCAGTGGTACCTCGATCATGCCGCGTGGGTGCAGGGCGTGACGAGCGGCAGCTATCGTCACTGGATCGAACAGCACTACGCGCCGCAAAGCTGAGGGGGCGGTCATGTCACGTAAGGGCATTATCCTGGCCGGCGGTTCCGGCACGCGGCTCTACCCCATCACGCACGCGGTGTCGAAGCAGTTGCTGCCGGTGTACGACAAGCCGATGGTCTACTACCCGCTCTCCACGCTCATGCTGGCCGGCATTCGCGACGTGCTGGTCATCTCGACGCCGGCGGACACGCCTCGCTTCCAGTCGATGCTGGGCGACGGCAGCCAGTGGGGAATGAATCTTCAATACGCCGTGCAGCCGTCGCCCGATGGGCTCGCGCAGGCGTTCATCATCGGACGCGATTTCGTGGGCGGCGATCCCTCGGCGTTGATTCTGGGCGACAACATCTTCTACGGTCACGATCTGGCGCGGCAACTCGACGCGGCGAACACGCGGGACGTGGGCGCAACGGTCTTTGCCTACCATGTGACCGACCCGGAGCGCTATGGCGTCGTGGAGTTCGACGATCAGTTTCGTGCGTGCTCCATCGAAGAGAAACCTTCGCGCCCGCGCTCCAACTACGCGGTCACGGGGCTGTACTTCTACGACAACGACGTGTGCGACATCGCAGCGGACATCAAACCGTCCGCGCGCGGCGAGCTTGAAATCACCGACGTCAACTCCCGATACCTCGAAGCAGCCAGGCTGCACGTCGAAATCATGGGACGCGGTTACGCCTGGCTCGACACGGGAACACACGATTCGCTGATCGAAGCAGCCACGTTCATTGCCACACTCCAGAAACGGCAGGGCTTGATGGTGGCGTGCCCCGAAGAGATCGCCTTCAGAAACCGCTGGATCGACGCCGCGCAAGTGGAGCGCCTTGCTGCACCGCTTGCGAAGAATGGTTACGGCGCCTACCTGCTCAAACTACTTTCGGAACCCATCGCATGAAAATAACCGTTACGCCTACCACGCTGCCTGAGGTGAAAATTATCGAACCGAAGGTCTTCGCGGACGCGCGCGGCTTTTTCTTCGAAAGCTTCAATGCGCAGGAGTTCGCCGAAGCCGTGGGCGAAGAAACCAGCTTCGTGCAAGACAACCATTCGAGGTCGGCGAAGAACGTTTTGCGTGGCCTGCACTACCAGGTCGAGCGGCCGCAGGGCAAGCTCGTGCGCGTGATCGCCGGCGAGGTTTTCGACGTTGCGGTGGATATCCGCAAGAACTCGCCGAACTTCGGCAAGTGGGCCGGCGTTCGGCTGAGCGCCGACAACAAGCGGCAACTCTGGATTCCGGGCGGCTTCGCGCATGGGTTCGTCGTGTTGTCCGAGTCCGCGGAGTTCCTGTACAAGACGACCGACTACTGGTTCCCCGAGCATGAGCGGTGTCTGCTGTGGAACGATGCGGACGTCGGCGTGGCGTGGCCGCTCGAAGGCGAGCCGCTGCTGGCAGCGAAGGACGCCGCAGGCAAGCGGCTCGTTGAAGCGGAGGTGTATGCATGAAGATCTTGCTCGTCGGCAAGAATGGACAAGTGGGCTGGGAGTTGCGACGTGCCTTGCTCCCGCTCGGCGAGGTCGTGGCATTCGACCGTGAGCGGCTGGATATGAGCCGCCCCGAGACCATTGGCGGTGCGGTCGATCAGGTGTCCCCTGACGTGATCGTCAACGCGACTGCTTATACGGCGGTCGATCGGGCGGAAACGGAAGAGGGATTGGCTACAACCGTGAACGGTACTGCTGTCGGCGCACTCGCTGAGGCAGCGCGACGCCATCAGGCAGTACTACTGCATTATTCGACCGACTACGTGTTCGACGGTACGGCGACGGCGCCCTATGTCGAAGACGCCGTTCCCTCTCCGCAGAGTGCGTACGGCAGGAGCAAGCTTGCGGGGGAGCAGGCGATTGCCGAAGTGGGCGGTGACTGGATGGTGTTCCGCACCTCATGGGTCTATGGCGTGCGCGGCCGTAACTTCATGCGCACGATTGCGGGCGCGTCGCTGGAGCGCGAGGCGCTGCGCGTGGTTGCCGATCAGCGTGGCACGCCCACCGCCGCGCGCACCATTGCCGACCTGACGGCTCACGCGCTTCGCGAGGCACTGTTGCGCCGACGCGACGGTGCTTTCCCCGGCGGCATGTATCACCTGACGGCGCGCGGCGAAACGACCTGGCACGCGTTTGCCGAGCGCATCGTCGATGCCATGCGGGCGGCTCGCGGTGATGCCGTGCGGACCCGTTCGATCGAACCCATTACCACGGAGCAGTTCGCTGCCCCCGCTCCCCGTCCTCGTTATTCCGTGCTCGACGGCACGCGATTCGATCACACCTTCGGCCTGTCCCGCCCCGACTGGAAGACAGCGTTCGAACTGGTCTTTGCCGACTACCTCGCCTGACGAAACGGCCGCCTCCCGTCTGAGGCGATTCGCCGCTACCGGCACTCCGCGTGCCGGTGTTTTCCTTGCAATTGGTAGCATTCTTGCGCACTTTGTCAGGCCGGTTCGCCCCTAGAATCGCGATATTCAGAGGGTTAGCCGTGCGATACAATGCGCGTTTGTCTTTCAAACGCGCGGCGTTCGCGCACAGGGGCAGATGATATCGGTACGTCGGCGAATCGTCGGACGTATGCCATTCGAATAAGCCGCGCCCCAGCCTGGAACGAAATGCAAGCAGTGAGGAATTCGTGAGTTTGATACCCATCATCCTGTGTGGCGGTGCAGGTTCCCGTCTCTGGCCGGTCTCCAGAGAGTCGCATCCTAAGCCCTTCATCCGCCTTTCGGATGGCCAGAGCCTTCTGCAAAAGGCTTTCCTGCGCGCAGCAGCCCTGCCGGGCGTTGAACAAATCCTGACAGTCACGAACAGAGACCTGTTTTTCAAGGCCGAGGACGAGTTCCGCGAGGTGAACAAAGACGGTATCGCCACGTCGTTCATCTGTGAACCGTTCGGCCGCAACACCGCTGCCGCCATCGCTGCGGCGGTGGAGCACGTCTCGCAGGTGCACGGTCCCGATGCGACGCTGCTGGTTCTCGCGGCAGATCACCTCATCGCCGATCAGGCCGCTTTTGCGACAGCCGTGGAGAAAGCGGTCGAGCTTGCCCAGAGCGGCAAAATTGTAACTTTTGGTGTCCGTCCCGAAACGCCCGAGACGGGATACGGCTATATCGAAGCGGAAGGCAACAACGTACTGCGCTTCATCGAGAAGCCGTCGCTGGAAAAAGCCCGCGAGTATCTGACGTCGCAACAGTTCCTCTGGAACTCGGGCATCTTCTGCTTCACTGCGCGTGCCATGCATCGGGAAATGCAACTGCATTGCCCCGATATCCTCGCTGCCGTATCCGAATGTCTTGCTGACTCGCGTGTCTCGGAAGGCAAGGGCTGGACGCAGGTTCAACTCGAACCGAAGAGCTTTGGCGCCGTGCCGGAGAACTCGATCGACTACGCCGTGATGGAGAAGTGCCAGCAGGCGGCTGTCGTGCCTTGCAGCATCGGTTGGAGCGATATCGGCTCGTGGGCAGCACTGAGCGAACTCTGCAAGCCGGACGGGCACGGTAACCGCGTGGAAGGCGAGGCGTTGCTGCACGACGTCGACAACTGCTACCTGATGAGCCGTGATCGCGTGATCGGTGCGGTGGGCGTCGAAAACCTCATCGTCATCGACACGCCCGACGCGCTGCTGATCGTGAACCGGGAACGCGCGCAGGACGTCAAGTACATCTACTCCGAACTGAAGGCGCGTGGACACGAAGCCCACAAGCTGCACCGAACGGTGCACCGGCCTTGGGGAACCTACACGGTTCTGGAAGAGGGCCCGCGTTTCAAGATCAAGCGAATCGAGGTCAAGCCGGGTGCCAGCCTCAGTCTGCAAATGCACCATCATCGCAGCGAGCATTGGATTGTCGTGAGCGGGATGGCCAAGGTCGTGAACGGTGACCAGGAACTCTTTGTCGGCACCAACGAGTCGACCTATATTCCGGCTGGGCACAAGCATCGCCTCGAGAACCCCGGGGTCGTCGGCCTTGTGATGATCGAGGTCCAAAGCGGTGAGTATCTGGGCGAAGACGACATCGTCCGGTTCGAGGATGTTTACGGACGTGCCTGATATGGATGTTGCAGCGGACGATCAAGTTGGCAGGAATCTCGGCAACCACGACGGGCATAACGACCTGCTCGTGGGGATGAAGTCGTTGCGTGTCTGGGGCACGCTCGGCTGGCATGACATCAGGCAGCGCTATCGTCGCTCGGTGATCGGACCTTTCTGGTTCACGCTCAGCACGGCGATCATGGTGGTCGTGCTGGGTGCGCTGTACTCGACGCTCTTGCATCAGGAGATCAAGAACTACCTGCCTTACCTCGCGGTCGGGCTGGTGGTGTGGCAATACCTCTCGTCGGTGGCGAACGAAGGATGCAACGCGTTCATCGGGTCGGCGTACCTCATCAAGCAGATACGAATTCCCTTGACCGTCCACGTTTGCCGGATCGCGTGGCGCAATTTCGTGATCCTGCTGCACAGCTTCCCGGTCGTCGTGCTGCTGCTGATCGCGTTTGGGCGCTGGCCTAGCTGGGAGTTTCTGCTTCTGCCCGTCGGCCTTGGCTTGCTGTTCCTGCACGGCGTCTGGCTTGGCGTTTCGCTGGGCGTGCTGTGTGCGCGCTTCCGCGATATTCCTCCTATCGTGACCAACCTCATCCAGGTCGTGTTCTTCTTCACGCCGGTCATGTGGTCGCCGGAAATTCTCAAAGATCGCGGGTGGGTTGCGGAATACAACCCGCTGTATCACCTGATCGAAACCGTGCGTGCGCCCGTTACGGGCCGGCCGATTCATTGGGAGTCGTGGGCCTGGAGCATCGGTTTGCTGGTGGTTGGGTTCGCCTTTTCGCAATATCTGATGCGGCGGTGCCGCGATCGCGTTCCCTATTGGCTGTGACATCGTGAGTTCATTTATTGTCGCCGAGGAAATTTCGGTCGAATTTCCCATCTACGAGAATTCCCATCGCTCGCTGAAGAAGGCCGTGCTCAACCTGACGACCGGCGGCCGGATCGGCCAGGACGCGGGTCGCCACGCGGTCGTGCGGGCGCTGGACAATCTGACGTTCAGCTTCACGGACGGCGAGCGCATTGGTCTTGTCGGGCACAACGGTTCGGGCAAGACGACCTTGCTGCGCGCGCTTTCCGGTGTCTACGCGCCGGTGCGCGGAAAGCTCAGCACGCGCGGCAAGATTGCTTCGCTGCTGGATGTCTCAATGGGCCTCGACCCAGACGCAACCGGCTTCGAGAACATTTATCTGCGCGGCATCCTCGACGGTCTGCCGCCCGCACGGATCAAAAGCAAGATCGACGAAATCGCCGAATTCAGCGAACTCGGCGAATACCTGAATTTGCCGGTGCGCACGTATTCGAGCGGCATGATGCTGCGGCTCGCGTTCGCCATCTCGACCAGCATCGAGGCCGACATCCTCATCATGGACGAGTGGCTGAGCGTCGGCGATGCCGACTTCAGCGTGAAGGCGGCGCAGCGCCTGGAAATGCTGGTGGGGAACGCTTCCATCGTCGTGGTGGCCACGCACGATCCTTCGCTCATCGAGCGCGTCTGTACCCGCAAGATCAGCCTGGAGCACGGGAAGATGGTGTCGGACGAGCCGGTCGTGCCGGCAGTCGCCCCGGCGACAGAAGGCACGCCTTTGGGCGGCGCCCGCCAGACCGCGTGAGCTTGCACCGCTGCGGACGAACGTCCGGGCAGGTGGAGCGGGCGGTTCCGAAATACTTCAACGGTTCCTCGTGGGCCTCAACGAGGCATGTACAACATGCGTGCTGATCACCCGATTGTTCGCTACGGCGAGTCGCTTTTTCTGTACCAGCCGTTCCGCTTGCTGAAGGGCATGATGGGCGCGTACGTTGCCTATCCGATTGCGGAGAGCCGCGAAAAGCGTAGCGTGCGGCCCAAGGTGGCTGAGCTTCGCGAATACTACCGGCTTCCATTCGAAGCCCGGCGCCGCATTGCGCTTGATCGTCTGACCGCGATCCTTCAATTCTCGGCCGAGCATGTGCCTTACTATCGCGATCTCTTTCGCGAGAAGCAGTTCGATCCCGTGAAGGCAGGGCAAGACCCACGTTATCTGGAAGATCTTCCGTATTTGACGAAGGACGTCATTCGCGAGCAGGGCGCGCGCCTCTTTTCGCGCCCGCTCGAGGAAACCCGCCATCACGCGTGCAAGACAGGCGGCTCGACGGGGTTGTCCTGCACCATCTTTTATGACCAGGAAGCCGCCGATTATTCTTCGGCCGTTACGTTTTACGCACGGCGTCGCGCGGGCAAGCGCGGTTATCGGTCCGAGCTCCATTTTGCGTGCCGCTTTCCCGATCAGGTGATTCCCGAGTGGCCGTCGCGCGAAGACTTCAAGTGCTTCGCGATGAACCGCAGCAACATTTTCTTCGACCGCATCGATGACGAGGGGCTGGAGGAAATCTGGCGCACGTTGAAGCGGCGCAAACCCTTTCTTGCGCACGGGCATCCGTCGACCATGTATGCGTTGGCGTGCTATATCGAACGCAAGTACGGCCGCGCAAAGGCTTTCGAAGTCTTCGAGTCGAGTGGCGAATTGCTGGAGGACAGCGCGCGCGAAGTGATCGAACGGGCGCTGCGGTGTCGCGTGATCAATCGCTACGGGCTCGCGGAACTCGGCGTGATGGCGTACGAGCTCGACGGCCACGAAGGAGGTTTTCAGATTCTCGAATCCGAAGGCTGGCCCGAGAACCGTCCTGTCGATACGGTTTCTGACGGCGGCGCGAGCGAACTCGTTTTCACCGGCTTTCGCAACCGGCTGATGCCCCTGATCCGCTATGCGACGGGCGACCTCGCACACGTCGAAGATCGCGCCGACGGATTGTTCCTGACGGATGTTGTGGGGCGGATTCACGACGTTGTGCCGATCAATGGCGTGGCGCACGCGACGCACCATATCCAGGACATGCTGGACCATCGCGTGGGCGGCATTCAGGAATTCCAGATCGATCTGCGCACGCAACCTCCGACGTTGCGCATCGTGCTCGAGCCGTGGGCCAACGAGCAGGACACGACCGCGAAGCTGCGCAGCTACTGGCAAGACGCCTTCAGCATCGCCTATGTCGGCCACGACGACCTTGTGCGCGTGGGGCGCCGCGCAAAATTCCGCCATGTGGTGACGGCATGATCGGCGTTCTCTTTCCGGCTCCGTCGGCCGAGGCTGGTCGACTCGTGCTGGCTGCGCTGCGCCGCTCGGTCAGCGGTGCGCAGGCAAACTGGCTGTCGTACGCGGCTCTGCGCGAGCGTGCGCCTGCCGTCATCGTCGCCATCGACGTGCCGGACGCCTGGGGCGCCGCCCTCGTCGAGTGGGTCGCTTCTTCAGGCTCCAAACTGGTCGTGTTCGGTCGGCTGCCCGCGGCGCTCGCGCACTATCTTGGTTGTGAGGAGCGCGCATGGCCTGAGCCACTTGCGTCGGCCGCGCGTAGCGCGCCGGCGGCCAGTCGTGAAGCGGCCGAGAGCGACGCTTCGGTTCGATATACGGCGCTGTCGGCTACCCTTGGCGGGCGCGCATGGGTGCGTCCGTTCGAACGCTTCGACTTTACCGACGAGTGGAACAACCTGGGCTTCGGCGCGATTCGCGCGGATGGATCCATCTGGGCCGTTCGTCAGCCAATCGACGTCCCTGAAGAGGCCCGGCTGGCATCGGTTCACGTGGGCGCCGAGCGACAGTTTTCCTACGCAGGTCTGTGGGACAAGGCCACAGCCAGCGTACTCTGGTTCAATCGTCCCGTTGGCCCTTGCGACTCGTTCGAGTGGCGGTTGATCGAGAACTTCCTGTCGGCGCACCGCGCCGGCGAACTTCACTGTCAGCCTGTTCTGAGCGAGATTCCGTGGGGTTACGATGCCGCGATCACATCTCGCCTCGACTGCGATGAGGATGTCGAGTCGGCGCGTCCGTTGTGGCAGACGTACCGGCGCCTGGGTGTCCCGTTCTCGCTCGCGGTTCACACGTCGAATCTCGCCGATACGGCTCATCACGCGATTCTTCGCGAGCTGGCTGCCGACCGCGACGCCGCGCTGCTTTCTCATACGGCCACGCACGCGCCCAACTGGGGGGGAAGTTACGAGGCTGCATGTGTAGAGGGCGGCGAATCGATGCGGCTGCTGCAGTCCGTGATCGGCAAGCCGGTTCGCTACGCCGTGTCGCCGTTCCACCAGAGCCCGCCTTACGCGCTCGAAGCGTTGTCCGACTGTGGCTACTCGGGCTGTGTGGGCGGAATCATCCGCAACGATCCGGAATTCCTACTGGCGCGAGGCGGCACGCTTGCCGGCATGCCGGAGGGCTTCATTGGACACAGCCAGCAGACGATGCTGCATGGCGATTGCATGCTGGCCTCGGGCGACCCCCTGGCCGTGTTCAAGCAGGCGTTTGATCTGGCGTTCGAGACGAAGACGCTTTTCGGCTATCTCGACCACCCGTTCTCGGCGCGCTACCAGTACGGTTGGCCCAACGAACCCGTGCGCATCGACGCTCACGAAAAGCTGATCGCGTACATCGCAGGCCGCGCGAGCAAACCAGTCTTCCTCAATGAAGAGACGGCGCTGGATTTCCTGCTGGCCAAATCGTCGCTGCGCGTGATTGAAGAGGCCGGAACGTTCCGTGTGCAATTGCCCGGCGAGCCGGGCACTGCGTTGCGCTTCGCGGTCGAGTTCCGTGGTGAATCGTTCGAGGTTGATCCAGAGGGGCGGCTGCGATGAAAGTGATGGTCGTACTGGGTACGCGCCCGGAAGTCATCAAGCTGGCGCCGGTGATCGAGGCGTTGCGCCCGAGGGTGGAGACCATCGTGTGCGCGAGCGGTCAGCACAAGGAAATGCTGGCGCAGGCGCTCGGTTTTTTCGGCATCGTGCCGGACATCAGTGTGGACACGATGAGTCCGGGGCAGTCGTTGAACATCCTGTCGGCGAAGCTGCTGACCGAGATGGACGGGGTACTCGAGCGGGTTCGCCCTGACTGGGTCGTCGTGCAGGGCGATACGACGACCGCCTTCTGCGCGGGACTGGCTGCGTTCCATCGCGGTATTGCGGTAGCCCACGTTGAAGCTGGACTGCGCACGCGCGATCTGGCCAATCCGTTTCCGGAAGAGGCGAACCGCAGCCTGCTCGCTCGCATCGTTACCCGCCATTTCGCGCCGACGGAACTCGCTCGCCAAAACCTGCTGCACGAGGGCATCGACGACGCGCGCATCGTTGTGACCGGCAATACCGTGGTGGATGCCATCATGCTGGCCCGGCAATCATGGGAGCAGGCGCCCGCGAGTCTCGCGTTGCCCAAGTGGGAGGGTGCGGAGCAGTCCCACATTCTGGTGACCTGTCATCGGCGTGAAAACTTCGGCGAGACGCTGCTGGGCATCTGCAAGGTGTTGCGCGACCTGTGTGGTCGGTATCGGCAATATCAGTGGGTGTTTCCGGTTCACCTGAATCCCGCCGTGCGCGAACCCGTGATGCGTGAGCTCGGCGCGATTCCCAATCTGGCTTTGATCGAGCCCGTGGACTATCCGTCGAGCCTTTACCTCATCAGCCGGAGCGCGCTCGTGGTCAGCGACTCGGGCGGCATTCAGGAAGAGGCGCCAACGTTCGGCGTGCCGGTGGTCGTGATGCGCGGCCACACCGAGCGGCGCGAAGGCGTGGATGCTGGATTTGCGACACTGGCCGGGCAAACGCCCGAAGGCATCGAGGCCGCGGCGGTGGCCTGGCTAGACAACCCGGAGCGTCGGCAAGCGCTGCGCAACCGGGCGAATCCGTACGGCGATGGCCATGCGTCCGAACGCATGGTTGCGAGCCTGCTGGGGCAGCCGGTTGAGGTGTTCGGTGGCTGAGTCTGAGCACCTCGGGTCGGCGGCCGGTGATTGCGTTCTCTTTTCCACCGCCGACTGGGACGAGCCGTACTGGACGAACAAGCAACACACCGCCCGCATCCTGGCGCGTCGCGGCTGGAGGGTGCTGTACGTCGAGAGTGTCGGTTTGCGCTCGCCGAAGCTTGCAAGCGGCAAAGACTGGGCGCGCATCTGGCGCCGGCTCTGGAGCGGCCTGAGGTCCAACTTTATTGCGCCGCCGCAACGCGAGCACAACGTGTGGGTGCTCTCGCCGCTGATGTTTCCCGCGAAGCACCATTGGCCTGTGGTGAGCCGCTTCAATCAGGCTTTGCTCAGATGGAGCGTGGCGCGATTTGCGCGCCGGCACCGTTTTTCGGACACGGTGGTGTGGACGTATCATCCGTTCATGCTGGAGGCGATCGAGACCCTGCCGCACGGACCGCTGATCTATCATTGCGTGGACGATCTGGCGGCAATTCCAGGGGTTGACGTCGAGGCGTTCCATCGCGCGCAGCAGCAACTACTGGGATTGAGCGAAGCGGTATTTACAACGGCCGCGGCACTGCGCGACCAATGCCTGCCGTTCAATCCGAACACACACTTTTTCGCGAACGTCGTCGATGCGCAGCACTTCGGACGCGCACTCGAACGCCGGGGACCATTGCCGCATGATCTTGCTGCGATCCCCGCGCCGCGACTGGTCTATCACGGCGTGTTGTCGGACTTCAAGGTGGATTTTCCCTTGATCGCGGCGGCGGCGCGCAGGCGGCCGGACTGGCAATGGATCTTTATCGGTGAGGAGCGGGAAGGCCAGCGCAGCGCCTGGGTGTCGCAGTTGAAGGAACTGCCCAACGTGCATTTCCTGGGCTACAGGGCTTATGAGCAACTGCCCGCGTATCTGGCCGGAATGGATGTCGGACTGTTGCCGACGCTGCTGAACGGCTATACGCGGTCGATGTTCCCGATGAAGTTCTTCGAGTACCTGGCTGCCGGTCTGCCGGTGGTGTCGACGCCTCTCGATTTCACCAAAGACCGCTTCGATGGGCTCGAAGTGGGGGAAACGCCTGAGGCGTTCGTGGCCGCCATCGAGCGCCAGCTGGCGCGCGGCAAGCTGACACCCGAGGAGTCTCGCGTGTACGTCGGCGATAATACCTGGGATGCCCGGACCGTTAAAATGCTGGATTGTGTGTGGCGAGGAGCAGCAAGCAGGAAGCCAGAGCAGCTTGCCTCGGAACATTAACTGGAGTATCGAATGAGCGATTCGCGCGTACTTATCACGACTTACCCTGCGGCATTTCTGCATCGCGGCGGTGGGGAGCTCGAGCTGGTCGATCTGCTGTCCAATCTTCGGCAGCTCGGCGTCCGGGCGGACCTCTACGGTCCGACCGCACAACCGCTGAACAAATACGACGTGGTGCTCCATTACTCGGTTGTCCCGACGGGCATGGAGTTCGTGCGCGAGGTCAAGGCGGCAGGCAAGAAGCTGGTCCTGATGCCGAGTCTGTGGTGGCTGAAAGAGCCGAGCCAGCAAGAGAAGAATTCCGTTGCCGAGTTCTTCAGGCTGGCCGACGTCGTCGTATTCAAGTCGAAGTCCGAGTTCGAGAACGTTGCCGCACACGTGCCGCTCGACGCGTCGAAAGTCGCATATTGCAGGTGGGGAGCCGATTCCTGCTTCGAAGAACTGATCAGCGGCGATCTCTTCAAGCAGACGTACAAGGTCGACGAGTACATGCTCTCGGTTGGCATTATCGAAGAGCGCAAGAACCAGCTCGCGGCTATCCACGCGTTGCGCGACTCGAAGATTCCGCTCGTGTTCGTCGGCGACTACCGCGACCGCGAATATTACGAAGCCTGCGTGAAGGCTGCGCCGTCGCATTTCAAGTTCCTGCCTTATCTGGCGCCGAAATCCGAGATTCTGCGTTCCGCACTGCGCGGGGCTCGTGTGTTCATCGAAGTTTCGCTCGAGCCTGCGGGATTCTCCGCATTCGAAGCCGCGCTTGCTCGTGTGCCCATGGTGCTGTCGGCCGGGCCGTGGACGCAGGAGCATTTCGGCACCGAGCTCGTGCATCAGGTCGATCCGGTCTCTACCGCGTCTATCCAGAAGGGCGTGCAAGCTGCGCTCAATACGCCCGTATCGCCGCAACTGCAGCGCAACGTCCACAACCAGTATCTGATGCCGCAATGCCTCGAACCGCTGGTTCGTGTACTGGGCGTGCGGTCCTGACTGGAGCAAGAGTGGGGCGGGCCCCGGAACCAACATTCATGCAGCACGGGCAGCCGTGCGCCAGAACCTTATGAGCGAACAAACAGTACGCAGCTTCAATTTCCATGCGGACAAGCGGCTGGAAAGCGAGGTGATCGTCCGGAAAGATTCCCTGCGCCATCTCGACGCGATGGGTGTCTTCGACCATATCCGCAAGGAATCCAAGCACTTGCTGGTGACGGACAAGAACGTTGAAAAGCTCTACCTGCGACGTGTGCTCGAAGGTATTGAGCGCTCCGGTCGTTCGGTACGCACGCTGGTCGTTCCGGCGAGTGAAAGCTCGAAGAGCTTCAAGGTGTATTCGCAACTCGTCGAAAAGGCGTTGGACTATGGCTTCGACAAGCACTCGGTGATATTCAGTCTCGGCGGCGGCGTGGTGAACAATCTGGCAGGTTTTCTTGCCTCCACCTTGTATCGCGGCATCGGACTTGTGCATTTCCCGACGAGCTTGCTGTCTCAGGTCGACGCGGCAATCGACTTCAAACAGGCGATCAACTTCGATCACGGGAAGAACCTGATCGGAAGCTACTACCCGGCCTCGAAGATCGTCGTCGATCCGCTGGTTCTGCGCACCCTCGACGTGCGCCTGATTCGCGATGGCCTGGCGGAGTCCATCAAACACGCGATTTGCCAGGACACGAAGTTCCTGTCGTTCATCACTTCGAACAGCGAACACCTGGTCGACCCGGATTTCCTTGCCGAGGTCGTGACGAAATCGATCGAACTCAAGCTCGAAGTCATGAGCGGTGATCTCGATTCGGACTACGACGAAACGCTGAAGCAATACGGCCACGCCATTGGCCACGCCGTCGAGCATCTGTCCGAGGGAGAGGTGTATCACGGCGAAGCCATCTCGATCGGCATGTGCGTGTCGGCCGAAGTGGCGTTGCTGCTGGGCTTGTCCGACGAAGAAACGGTCGAGATGCACTACGACGTATTCAGCCGCATTGGCCTTCCCACGACGGTGCCGGAAGCATTCTCGCTGTCGGACCTTTGGGAAAAGATTCGCTACGACAAACACTTTCTGAGCGGCAAGGCGTACATGGGTCTTGTCCGCACTGCCGGCGTGATGGCGCCGACCAATAATGGCAATTTTGGTCACTACATCGAACAGGCTGTTGTGTTCGAGGCGATAGAGCGAAATAGAAAACAGGGGCAGCGCGACTCGTTGCGCGTTGGCTGAACGGGAAGTCCCGCGTCGATGGTTTTCTCAGCTTGAGCGTCGATGCAGGGAGGGATGCAGCCGGGGACCAAGCTACTGATGCTGTTGTTCGCCGCGAGCAACAGCATATGCACACAGTGGGAACAACGTATTCATCATGCGCCATCGTTTATTTTTTGATGTGACTGAGCTTGCCGGGTTCGACAAGGGGACCGGCATTCAACGAGTCACGCGCGCGTTATTGCAGGCACTGAGGCAGCGGCCGCCTGCCGACTGGAAGATTGTGCCTGTGCGCGGCGATGGCGTGACGGGTCGCTTCGTCACCGCAACGTCTCTCGCCGAACATCAGCTTGCGGAGGAACTCGTCACCACGGGCGAAATCTCCATCAAGCCGGCTGCGGGCGACATCTTCTTGAGCGTTGATCTTGCCTACAACATTACCCCGGCGTTGCGCTCGGAGTTGGTACGGTTTCGCTCACATGGTGTGGGAATCTATTTTGTTGTCTACGACCTGATCCCGTTGATGTATCCGGAGTGGTTCTACGGGACGAATGCGTGGTTCGAGGGGAACGACTACCTCGCCTTGTTCAACTACTGGTTCGAGTGCGTGAGTGAGGAGGGCGATGGCCTCATCTGTATCTCCGACTCGGTCCGCAACGACTTGAATACATGGCTGTCGCGCCATAAACCGAAGCGTGCCGAGTTGCCGAAGCTCGAATATTTTCATCTCGGCTCGGACATTTCGGAGAGTATTCCTTCAATGGGATTGCCGCCTGACGCCGAAGACGTCTTGGCGAAATTGAAAGCGTCCACGACCTTCCTCATGGTGGGTACGTTGGAGCCGAGAAAAGGACACGCGCTCGCATTAGACGCGATTGAGGGCCTGTGGGCCCAAGGCTCCGACACCAAGCTTGTCTTCGTTGGCCGTGCCGGCTGGAAGGTCGACGAACTGATTGAGCGGATCAAGACACATCCGAAGCTCGGGAAACAGTTGTTCTGGCTCGACGGCATCAGCGACGAATACTTGCGGCGCGTCTATGCATCGTCATCGGCTTTGCTCGCCTTGTCACTTGCCGAAGGCTTCGGCCTGCCATTGGTGGAGGCAGCCCACTATCGGGTGCCTCTGATCGTGCGAGACATTCCAGTATTTCGTGAAATCTGCGGGACGTCCGCGACCTATTTCGCCGGCACTTCCGTGAGCGATTTGCGAGCACTCCTCGCAACATGGCTGCGTGATCGCGAAGCCGGCACCTGCGTCTACCCTGACAACATGGAAGTGTTGTCGTGGGCGGATTCCGCAAGACAACTCATGGCGGCCGTCGGCAGAATGCGCGGCAATGAACTTTTCTGGAGCGGCGAAGCATGCGCAGACGCGTCCTTGTAACGGGAGCCGGGCGCGGCATTGGACTTTCCATTGCCGAAACCTTGGCAGGTAAGGGCTACGATCTCGATTTACTCGTGAGTTCGGCGCATTCCGCAGACATTCTCCGCGGCGCGAGTTTCGTCAAGGATGCCGGTGCCCGTGTACACGCCGTCGATCTGGCGGACCGCAGCGCAGTGACTTCGTTTACCGCCGGCTGGCAGGGTGACTTGTGGGGTGTCGTGAACAATGCCGGCATCTGCAAGACGTTCGGCATTCTCGATTCTGGCGATGATCCTTTGGACGACGTCTTGGGAACCAATCTGGTTGGCCCTTACATCTTGACCAAGGGGTTGGTCCGCCGCCTCTCCCGCCCGGGACGGATTGTGAACATCGCCTCGCAACTCGGGCAGGAGGGACGTGCCGGCTACTCGGCCTATTGCGCCTCCAAGTTCGGCGTAATCGGGATGACGAAGTGTTGGGCCAAAGAACTTGGCGCCGACGGCATTACGGTCAACGCGGTGTGTCCGGGCTGGGTGGGCACAGAGATGTCGTTCAAGGACGTGGCCCGGATGGCGGTAGAGCAGGGTGTAAGCCCCGAACAGTTTTACGCGGAAGTCTGCGAACCGCTCGAACTCAAGCGCTTTAACACGCCTGCCGAGGTGGCCAATCTCGTGGCTTTCCTGCTTTCGGATGAAGCGTCTGGAATCACCGGGCGTGACTGGCTCATGCAGACTGTCTGGAACCAGCAGTAGGCAAAAGTCCCGAGAATCTGCTCGCAGACTGGATAGCGTATGTGCCCGGCCTGACGTGCCGGCGAAGAATATCGTTTGCGGTCCTTGACGTCGACCTGCGGGTGTTACGTCGAACGAAGCGCGTCAACAAATCAGGCGAGCCCGGTAAATTAACTGAGTTCATATGAAAGTATTGTTCAACACCTACCCTATGGCGTTTCATACGCCTGGTGGTGGCGAAATTCAGCTTCAGCAGTACCACAAGCACCTCGTTGAACGTGGCGTGCAGGTCAGTCTTCTCGACCTTTGGAATCCGCGCTTCAAAGATCATGAAGTGGTTCACTACTTCTCCTGCATGAGTGGCTCGCTGCACTTCTGTTCGTTCGTCAAGAGCATCGGGTTGCCGCTGGTGGTTTCGCCAAATCTGTGGATCACGGAAGAGTCGAAGTCGAAGTACCCCTTCGACGAAATTCGCCTCATTTTTGTGCTGGCTGACCGCGTGGTCTGCAATTCGAACGCGGAATGCGATCTTCTCGCGAAGGTGTTCAATATTCCCCGAGAGAAGTTTTTTACCGTCTACAACGGCATCGACCAATATTTCCTGCAACCGGTGGATGGCCAGCTTTTCCGGGAGCAGTTCGGCATTACCGGCAAGTTCGTCTTGAACGTTGCGAATGTCGAGCCGCGTAAGAATCAGCTTGAGCTGGCTCGTGCGCTTAAGGCGCATCCTGATCTGCAACTGGTGCTGATAGGGCATGTGCGCGACCAGGAGTACGCGCAGTCCTGTTTCAAGGAAGGCGGCGATCAACTCCGCTATATCGGACCGTTGAATCACGATTCGGACTTGTTGCGCTCCGCGTACGCGGCGTGTTCGGTGTTTGCATTGCCCAGCGTGCTCGAAACGCCTGGACTGGCCGCACTGGAAGCCTTTGCTTGCGGAGCCCCGGTGGTCGTGACGTCCGAAGGGTGTACGAAAGAGTATTTCGGTGCAGGCGCAGCCTATGTCGATCATGCCGACACCGCAGGCATAGCGGCCGCAATCGCGCGCTGTGCGGATGCGCCGCGCAGTTTCCTTTCCACGATCGTCGCCAGCGCCAATTTCACGTGGGCACGTGTAGTCGAGCGCCTCGCGTCGCTTTATGACGACCCCGTTGGATTGCCGGACACGGACAGTCTGTTGAGCGGTTTTTTCGACATCGAGACCGACGGAAACTCCCACTTCGCGTGGACAAAAGAGAAGGCCAGCTTCGAATGCCGTCCAGGCGCAATGAGCGGAATCTGGCGGACCGAGGCCGGAGGCACCGTTGAAATTCGGATCGACGGTGAACTCGCGCATCGATACGTCGACGTCTCGGCAAACTGGACGTCGTTCCGCATCGTTGTTCCTCGCAAAGATGGCACTGCCCTCAGGAACGTCACCATCGAGTTGACGGAGACTTCAGGTCTGCCTCGGTCGAGCCCACGTGCCGTCGCTTTGCGTGACGTGCAGTTCATGGAGGCGTCGGCTCCCGGCTTCGAGGAGATGGCGCTTCTCGATGGACTCTTGCGGGGCAGCAGCGGCTTTTATCCCATAGAAGCGGATCCTTACCGTTGCTTCGCCTGGACCGGGATCCGTGCCAGTTTCCGTTCGCGGCCAGGTCAACTGGACTTTGTCTGGCGATCGGTGCAAAGCGGTACGACCGTCGATGTACTCATCGACGGTAAGCCGATGTTGGCGCGTACGCCGGTGGGCGAAGACTGGAGTCCCGCGAGTCTCGTCATCGAGCCTGTCAAAGGGAGTTCGACGTCAGAGGTGACGTTTGTCGTAAGCAGACCGCAACACGCATCTACGACTGATTTGCCGTTCGGCGTAGCGGTGGGCGAAGTTCAATTCCAACCCAGGGCCGACCAGGGCCCGATTTCCGATGCGGGAGCGTCATGCGTATCGTGATCGATCTGCAAGCTGCGCAAAGCGAAAGCAGATTCAGAGGCATCGGAAGATATTCGCTGTCGCTTGCTTTGGCGATGGTGGCAGATGCTGAGCGCCGCGGGCATGAGGTCTACATCGTGCTCAATGGCAAGTTCCCGGAAACCATCGGCCCGCTGCGAACCGCATTCTCCGGGTTGTTGGGTCAGGAAAGGATCGTGATTTTTTCCGGTCTTCCCGAAACGGCCGGAGCGATTCCCGGAAGCGGCTGGCGCGCCCGTGCGTCGGAACTCGTGCGCGAAGAGTTTCTCGCAGCGTTGAAGCCAGATGTCGTCTACGTATCGAGCCTGTTCGAAGGTTGGGGCGATGAATCGATTGTGGCCATCAATTCTGGCTTGAGCCGACTGCCTACTGCCGTCACGTTGTATGACCTCATCCCGTATGCGATGAGTGATGCTTACCTGGTGGACCCCGGGTATCGATCGTTTTATCTAAGGAAGTTAGAGTTCCTTAAAAGGGCCGACTGTCTGCTCGCGATATCGGAACATTCGCGCGTGGAAGCCATCGACCTGCTGCAGATTCCTGCCGAACGGATTGTCAATATTTCCGCGGCAATCGGTGAGCAGTTCGCGCCGGTCCAACTTCCCGCCGACGCGGCCCAGCAGTTGCTCGCCCAGTACAACATAAGCGGTCCGTTCGTTTTATACGTACCGGGAGGATTCGACCCGCGCAAAAACTTCGATCGGTTGATCGAAGCATTCGCGAGCCTGCCTTCCAGCGTGCGGGACGGTCTGCAGCTCGTTATAGGCAGCAAGGTGCCCCCAGGAATGGGCGAAGCACTCGACGCGAAGGCAGCCAGCCTTGGGCTTGAGCCCAATCAGCTTGTGCTGACAGGCTACCTGCCGGATGACGAGCTCACAGCCATTTATGGACTGTGCCGATTTTGCGTGTTTCCTTCGTTGCACGAAGGATTTGGTCTGCCGGCTCTCGAAGCGATGGCCTGTGGTGCGCCCGTTATGGCGTCGAACTCCACAAGTTTGCCGGAGGTTGTGGGATGTGAAGAGGCGCTGTTCGATCCTCTTTCCGTTGCAGACATCGCGCGCGCGATGCTCAGAGGCCTGACGGATGAAGAGTTTCTTGAGAGACTCAAACGCCATTGCGCCACACAGGTCAAGAAGTTCTCGTGGGAGCGTTCCGCACACCTTGCGCTGGATAGGCTCGAAGAGGCGTTTGTAGCTGCAAGCGCGCCGATGTCGCGTATCGGTGATGGAGATGTCGCCACCACGTACGAACGCGTCATGGCTGACATGACGCGGCAGGCGGCAGAAGCGCATCTCGATGCTTCAAACCGTGATCGCATTTCGCTTAAGGAGTGTCTGGAGTTGAACAAGCAGGTTATCAACGGCGTGTGCGGTGATCGGCAATTGCTGGTCGACATCTCGGAGCTGGTCGCCAGAGACGCAAAGTCGGGTATCCAGCGAGTGGTGCGAAGCATTCTTCTGCGACTGCTCGAGCATCCGCCCGCGGGCTATCGTGTCGAGGCGGTCTATACAAAAGACGGTCACGGGCTGCTCTACGCCAGATCCTTCGTCGCGCAGTTCCTTGGCCGGCCGGCCGAAGGAATTCAGGATGTGCCAATTACTTTCGGCAAGGACGATGTATTTATTGGACTGGACCTTACGGCGCATCTGTTTCCGGCGTTCAGTGAGACGCTTCGCCACATGTACGAGGCGGGCGTCCAGATTCACTACGTTGTCTACGACTTGACTCCGTTGATGAACACGCGGTGGCACACGCCGGGGATGACACAGGCTTTTACGCACTGGATAGACGGCCTTGCGAGCTACGCGCACAGCTTGGTGTGCATTTCCGAGGCCGTCGCGGCCGATGTGGGCCGTTGGTTCGTCGAGAAGCGGGCGGGATTGGGTCGTGTGCCGGATATTACCCATTTCCATCTGGGCGCCGATATCGGCAACAGCCAGCCGACGGTTGGTATGCCTGACGAGGCAAAGCAGGTACTCGATGCTCTCAAGGCTTGCCCGAGCTTTCTGATGGTCGGCACGGTCGAGCCGCGGAAGAGCTACGCTCAGGCAATCGATGCCTTCGAGCTTCTTTGGTCGAAAGGCGAAGAGGTCAACCTCGTGATTGTTGGCAAGGCGGGGTGGCACGTCGAGGAACTGGTTGAGCGTCTGCGTGACCATCCGCTTCGTGGCAAGCGGCTGTTCTGGCTGGAAGGCATTAGCGACGAGTATCTCGAACGCGTGTACGAGACCTGTTGCGCGCTGATTGCGGCTTCCGAATACGAAGGGTTCGGCCTGCCGCTCATCGAAGCGGCCCAACACAAATTGCCGATCGTCGCGCGCGACATTCCGGTATTTCGGGAAGTAGCAGGCGGTTACGCGTACTGGTTTAGTGGAGCGGATGGTGCTTCGTTAGCCCAGGCTCTTTCCGGATGGCTCGACCTTTATCGTAACGGCAAGGTGCCGGATTCCTCGGACATGCCGTGGCTGACGTGGGAACAGAGCACTCATCAGTTGCTGTGCCGTGTTGACGTACTAAACGACGATAAACCGTGATACGCACGCGCCGACGGGACCGGCCCGCATAGCCGGGCTCGTTGGCAACTACATCGAACAACTAGGTCAATTTCTTCGAGTATTTCTTATGAAAGCAATCATCACTGGTATTTCCGGGCAGGACGGTGCCTATCTCGCGCAACTTCTGCTGGAAAAAGGTTACACGGTCTACGGTACGTATCGCCGGACGAGTTCGGTCAATTTCTGGCGCATCGATGAACTGGGCATCCAGAATCATCCGAACCTGCATCTGGTCGAGTACGACCTGACCGACCTGTCCACGAGCATCCGCCTTTTGCAGCAGACTGGCGCCACTGAGGTCTACAACCTCGCGGCCCAGAGCTTCGTTGGGGTGTCGTTCGACCAGCCGGTTACGACGGCGGAGATCACGGGTATCGGCCCGTTGAACCTGCTGGAGGCTATTCGTATCGTCAACCCGGCGATCCGGTTCTACCAGGCATCCACGTCGGAAATGTTCGGCAAGGTCCAGGCCATTCCGCAAGTCGAAGAAACGCCGTTCTATCCGCGCAGCCCGTACGGCGTGGCGAAGCTCTACGCACACTGGATCACGGTGAACTATCGCGAGTCGTATGGAATCTTCGGCTGCAGCGGCATTCTGTTCAATCACGAATCTCCGCTGCGTGGCCGCGAGTTCGTGACGCGCAAGATTACCGACTCCGTGGCCAAGATCAAACTGGGTAAGCTGGACGTCCTGGAGCTGGGCAATCTCGACGCAAAACGGGATTGGGGTTTTGCGAAGGAGTACGTGGAAGGCATGTGGCGCATGCTGCAAGCGGATAAGCCGGACACCTACGTATTGGCGACGAACCGCACGGAAACCGTGCGCGACTTCGTGACGATGGCGTTCAAGGCCGCCGATATCCGGATTGTGTGGCAAGGCGCGGGCGAACAGGAAACCGGCGGGGACGCCGCCACGGGCAAGACGGTCGTGCGGATTAATCCGAAGTTCTACCGTCCCGCAGAGGTCGAATTGCTCGTGGGGAACCCCGCCAAGGCGGAGCGTGAACTCGGATGGAAGCCGCAGACGACGCTCGAGCAACTGTGCGAAATGATGGTGAAGGCCGACCTTCGTCGTAATGAAGTCGGCCATTCGTTCTGAAGTGGCGATTGCTCTGACGGGCGGCCACGCCGCTGCTTCTTTCGCCGAGGGACTCAAGGCGTGAAGGTGCTCCATGTCTACCGCACCTATTTCCCTGATCCGCCCGGTGGTTTGCAGGAAGCAATCAGGCAGATCAGCCTTGCCACGCGCGAGTGCGGTGCGGACCCGAAGATCTTCACGCTATCGCCCCATCCGGAGCCGCAGGAGGTAGCGTTTCCGGAGGGGAACGTGGTCCGCTCGAAGTCCTGGGCCGCGCCGGCATCATGCGACCTTGGAGGCTTCGATTCGTTGCGTGAGTACCGTCGCCTGGCGCAGTGGGCGGATGTGCTGCATTTCCACTTTCCGTGGCCGTTCGGCGACGTTTTGCGCCTCCTGGACACAAGCGGAAAACCTGCGGTGATGACGTACCACTCGGACATCGTTCGCCAGCGCATGTTGGGCTATGTGTATGGTCCGTTGATGCGCCGGATGCTGGCTTCGATGTCTGCTGTCGTCGCGACCTCGCCTGCGTATGCGCAATCGAGTCGCGTACTGACCGAGGCGGTACGCCCCGACCGTCTGCGCGTGATTCCCCTCGGCATCCGCGATTACGCAAACAGCGAGCTGTCGAAGCGATGCGGGCCGGACCTCCTTGCCCGATTGCCGTTAGGGACCAAGCCATATTTCCTGTCCCTTGGCGTGTTGCGTTACTACAAGGGGCTCCATGTACTCGTAGAGGCTGCTTCGTCCATTCCCGCCAATCTGGTGATCGCGGGATCGGGCCCGGAAATGGAAAGGTTGAAAGAACTGGCTGAGCGGAGAGGTGCCAAGAATGTCATCTTTGCAGGCCAGGTGACGGACGAAGAGAAGATCGCGTTACTGAAGGGCTGCCGGGGGCTGGTGCTTCCTTCGCAACTGCGTTCGGAGGCGTTCGGGATGGTATTGGTCGAAGCCTCTATGTTTGGCAAGCCGATGGTCTGTTGTGAAATCGGTTCCGGCACGTCCTATGTCAATGAACATGGGGTGACTGGAATCGTCGTTCGGCCAGAAGCGTCGCAGGAGTTGGCGCAGGCGGTAAACATCCTGCTTGAGGACGAGGGGCTGGCGCGGCGTATGGGGCTGGCCGCCCGGGCGCGGTACGAGAGGCTGTTTTCGGGACCCGCGCTGGGGAAAGCGTACGTGTCGCTGTACGAGGAAGTGTTGAAGGCAACGGTGAAGATGGGCGGTGGCTGTTAAACCCGTGCACCCAATCCGGGCCGAAGCCGCTTCATATAGGCGCCGATTTCCACACGTTACTGCGAAGAGACCCATGCGCATCATCGTTGATCTCCAGGCGGCCCAGAATGACAGCTCGTTTCGAGGCGTCGGTCGCTACTCAAAATCCCTTTTAAGAGCCATGGTGCCTCTCGCTAAGGCACATGGCCACGATGTGTGGCTGTTACTCAACGGGAACTTCAGTGAGACCATAGAGCCGCTCATGAGGGAATTTGCCGATGTCGTTCCTCCCGAACGTATTGCGATCTTTCCGGGCATGGCACCGGTGACTGAAACGGTTGCGGCCAACGAATGGCGTCTCCGCGCGGCCGAGCACCTTCGCGAGGAGTTTCTAGCCCAACTTCGGCCCGATGTCGTACATGTGTCGAGCCTCTTTGAGGGCTCTGTTGACGACGCAGTCGTGTCCGTCGGTCGCACCGGAATCAAATTGCCGACTGTGGTCACCCTATATGACCTCATTCCGTGGGTTCTATCGCAGCACTATGTGACTACGCCTGAGTACGAGCGGTTCTATTTTGGCAAAGTTGATTCACTCAGACGTGCTGATTTGTTGCTTGCCATATCGCAGCACTCGGCGGACGAAGCAGTGACATTGCTTCAATACCCACGAGATAAAGTGGTCAATATTTCGGCTGCCATCGACGATCGTTTCGTGTGCAAAACGTATTTGCCACAGGAAGCGGAAGAGATTACGTCGCGCTACGGAATCCAGAAGCCGTTTGTACTGTATATGCCAGGGGGGTTCGATCCACGAAAGAATTTTGCGACGTTGATCGATGCGTATGCTCTTCTGCCAACGCATATTCGCGCGTCGCACCAACTAGTGATTGGCAGCAACATCAAGGCTGCGGAGCGTGCAGCGCTTGCGGCGGAAGTGAAGCGTACCGGCCTATCGTCAGACGATGTTCGAGTAATCGGCTATGTGCCCGACGAGGATCTGGTCGCGTTGTATAGTCTCTGCCGCCTACACGTTTTCCCTTCCCTCTACGAGGGGTTCGGGCTGCCTGTGCTGGAGGCGCTGGCATGTGGTGCACCGACAATAGCGTCCAACACGAGCAGCTTGCCCGAGGTAGTCGGATTGGACGAGGCGCTGTTCGATCCCCGTTCAGCACAAGACCTTGCCAACAAGATGTTGCATGCGCTGGCGGATGTGGAATTCGCCGCGAAATTGCGGCGTAACGGGCTCGCACAAGCCAGGCGATTCTCCTGGCAGCGGTCGGCCACGCTGGCGTTGGAGGCGATCGAGCGAACCTTCCGGCCACGGGACTACTCCCCGATCAATTACAAGGACGAACACGGATTCGTCGACGCCGTATTGGCAGCACTATCTGCCCATCAACCTCGAGTGACGCCGATGCGACAAGACATTGATCTTCTTCGAGATAGCGCCAAAAAAGCCTGGGCGGAACTACGGCGTCTGGGAGGCGGGCCAGTTCGCTGAGCATCCAGGCTCCTTAGGGCGATGCTCTCGAGGCCGCTCGATGATGATGGTCGGGCTCACTCTCAACTAGCCGGGCGATCTACGGCATGCCATATACCGCGTGGGTGCGTCGCGCTCGGTCGCGCCGCAATGACGATCTCTTTATCCTCGCGGCAATAGCTCCCGTCCAAAATCCATGTGCGCTCGCCCTAAGCAATGAAAGGCTTTGGGAACGCCTCATTCCGCTTGCGCAACATGCGGTATAGCGACCTCGTTGTGTGGCATCACAGGATCACGCCAAAATTACGATACCGGCCACTTCCAGATTCTCGCAGATGGGCGACTGTGTAGCGCCGCTCATGTCAAGTAAATCGCCATTGATACTGACGCCACGTCCGATTCCTCGACGTAGTTCGGAAGGCATTCCATTCCTCTCGCTTCGAGGCATCCTGCTGCGCCGCGCGACTGCAGGAGAATTAAAGTCAATGTACATTTCAGCCTTCGAGTATTTGTTCGATCTACACGGGCTTCCACATAAATGCGGCGAGCGCTGCCGCGGTATTTTTTGCCGAAGGGGCGAAGAGAAATGAGTATTTTTTTCATGCACATTCCGAAAACAGCGGGAACGTCGATTACCGCCGTGCTCGAAGACAATATGTCCGTTGTCGATTCAATGATAATGAAAAAAATAAGGAATTCGTATTATAACAACTGCATTGATTATTCGCTCTTGAAGGCGGCAAAAGTCGTCGCAGGCCATATTCCAATGTCAGTTGCTTCGCTTATGAGCGGGCCGGTCAGGAAAATCGTGTTTTTGAGGGATCCCGTAGATCTGTCGATTAGCACGTTCAATTATATGAAGAAGCTTGGTGAGATAGACCAGTCGGAGGATTTGGTCGACTTTATCACGTCGCCTCGTGGAGAGTGCATCAAGAACATCCAGACTAAGTGGCTCTCCAGTTCATTTTTGCCAAACACGCCCACTCACCGAGAGTCTATGCATTTCGAGTTCGGGCGAAGTGTTGAGAAGATGAGCTTCGTAATTGATGATGCGGTGCTGAAAGAGGCGGTGAAAAATCTGGATGACCTTGAATTTGTGGGAATCTTTGAGCAAATGGAACGCTCGATTGCGTTGATGTGCGAAAGATTTGATTTCGGAAGAAGTCCGAATTCTATTGCTCTAAACGTGGGTGTGTACAGCAAGACTCGCAACGAGCAATTGACTGCGCTATTAAAAGATGAAAATAGATTTGATATGGAGCTCTATCGTTTTGGCAAGGAAAGATTTGAGTCTTTCGACGTATCAGGGGGGCTTGGTACGGCTTCCGCTTCTTCGGAACGGTTGGCGCCTTACGCATTTATAGACATGGACGACTCGATCCGGCACAACGGATTTCATTTGCGGGAAATCTGGCCTCATTGGTACGGCGTAAGATGGACCACCGGTGCGTCCGAGATATATCCAGCATGCGAAATTATCCCGGGCGTTGAGTACGTCTGTGAATTATCGGTGTTGTCAATTATTTTGCCCGACGACGCATCGAATGTGCAAATTCTAATCAACGACACTCCGTTGAACTATGTTCTCATGGAGGCCGGTGGCGTTTGGTACTATCGCGGAATTTTCTGTTTTGAGAGCGTGGTTTCGCGGCCGAAGCTGGAAATTGTGGTGCCATTTGCCACTAAGCCATCCGCAATTGGAATGTCTGCAGACGATAGAACCTTAGGGCTGGCCGTTAAATCAATTAAATTGATGCCGCTGGAAAATTGTGCAGTTAATTTTCGCTGACCCTAGGTTATCGACAAAACGTACTCACCTGGCTACGAACCCGGCGCGCGTTATGATCTGGTCCACGGAGAGGCCTGCTGGCACGGGTGCCACAGTTACTCCATTTCTCGTCAGTTTATAGAAGACTTGCTGTTTGTTTTCGCTGATCAGGTCGGGCGGTCCGCCGAGCAAGCGCGTCAATTCGGCTTCGATTGCGGCACCACCGTCTGCATAGCCTCGACGGTCTATATAGATTCCACTAAAACCGATCCGCCTCGCAACCTCGATCTGACGCTCGAGGGGTGCCTCGGCGAGCGCGCGGAAGAACAGGTCAGAGGCGCGTCCCTTCATGGCGCCGTAGCTCCACCCGAGCGATGCAGAATGCAGATACCCGCGCGCCTGATCGTAAGATTGCACCCCGCCTACGGAGAGGGCCTCCGGAAACCGGACATAAGGCAGTTGATAGATCGCACTACCCTTGGGGCTCTCCGTCTCTATTGAGCCGATAAATCTCGCATCGTTCAGATATTCGGCCCGGGTTGCGTCATTGCAAGCCTGGCAAGGCGGCGTTGTTTGATCCCAGATGGCGATAGCGCAAAGAATTGCGCCAATACCACCAATGGCCGGCCACGTTGCGCGCAGACGCGGCGCATATCGTTCAATGCCTAGCTGAGTGATAAGCATCGCCGCACAGATTGAAGTAAATGCAATGAATACGCTTACCCGGTTCCATGCCCGAATCATTGGGCTAATTAAAATACTGAAGAGCGCCGATCCGCCGCCAATTGTGCAAAACAGAACAAGAACGAAAGTAATGGCGGCAAGAAAATACAGCCGCTCGTCACGTCGCTGCGCTTTCCCAGGCGCAATCAGTGCGAGCAATAGTGCCAGAAAGCCGACGCTACCAATCGCCCCAAGCGAGGCTGTTTCATTTTCATTGACGAGCGGGAAGGTGGTCGTGTATTTCTGGGTCAATTCCGCAAGGGGCGCCATGCGATGTCCGACGCGCGGCAACAGCAACTGCGTAATCTTCAATCCATAGAGCTCTGCTTCGGATGGATTCCTCTGGGCCACCTCGGTATTGATCCCATGTCTGGCCCGATCGGCTAGATTCGGCGCGACGTTCGCTACAATGCCGATTGTTACGATTGCGACCGCCAATATGCCGGGAAATATGGAGATGATCGACCGCACGCGCAGATATTTGCAGAGTGTTGCAGCCAGAAAGGAGAGAACACCGAAAAAGGAGTAGTAGACTCCGAAGCACGACAAGACCAGAAGGGTGGCTACGTGCCCAATTTGTCCGGACAGGCCGCGGGATTTGTCGGAAGAGAAGAGATTCCCAATGTATATTTTATAGGCGTACCAGATAAATAACGGCGCAGGGAAATACCATGTGTAAAACAGATGGGGCAGGCGTAAAAAATGGAACGGCAGCATAGTAAATATGAAGCCGGCCGAAAAACTGAGCGCGCGTGACAGGCGAAAGCGCCGTGCAACAAAATAGGCGCTCAGCGCATTTAGTGGAAACCCGATGAGATAGTAGATATTGAGCGCGGTGGCTGCGCTTCCCGACAGGACACCAAACACCTTTAGCGCGGCGAGGCTTCCCGAATCAGGGATGGGGTAATCGTAAAGATAAGAGCCAAATGGTGCCCCCATTGCGCTGCTATGGAAGACCCAGAGATTTTCCATAAGACGCTTGATCACGAGGAGCATCAGTAGCCCATCGCCGTTGTAGATCAGCGGAACGCGAATATCAAGTTGGCTCCCACCCATGAGCATCCAGCCAGCCACCAACGAGAATGCGCCCAGCGCACATGGTGCGACCAACGACAAACCTTTGCTCTTTTCCGGTGAGCGGGTGCTCGGCGAATCCCCGAAGGCGAAGTCTGTCACGAGATCTAGCCTCTTGTTTGTAGTGCTGCGGGTGTTGGTTGATTCACTTCGGCGCTACTTGGCGAGCGACGCGGGAGAGTCGGCGGTGGAGTTGATCCGCTCCCTCTCTACCACCAACGGCCGCTTTTGCGCATACGTCAGAATCGCGCCAACGTACTCGCCCAGCAAGCCGATAAAAAACAGCTGAACAGACGAGAAGAAAAACAAACCGATGAGCATCGGTGCGCTGCCCATTGAAAAGCTGTTCCAGTACAGCAGTTTGAGCACCAGATAAATGAACGAAACGCAAAGGCTAACGCCCGAGAGGAAGAATCCGGCAATGGTCGCGAGGCGCAACGGCACCTTGGAATGCGACGTGATGCCGAGCATCGCAATATCGTACAGCGTGTAAAAATTGTTCTTCGAAATGCCGCGCTTGCGTCTGGGTTGCACGTAAGGCAACTGGATTACATCAAAGCCGATCTCGCAGACCAGGCCGCGGAAGTACGGATAGGGATCGTCGATCTGGCGCAGGATCTCAATCACCTTGCGATCGTACAGACCGAAACCGGTGAAGTTCTGGATAAGCTTCACGTTCGCGATACGCGTAACGAGGCGGTAGTACATGCGGCGAAGCGCAAAGAATAGCGCCGACTCTTTCGCCTCCGGCTTTACGCCGATCACGATAGGTGCGCCGGCAAGCCAGTTCTTGACGAACTCTCGCATCAACTCGGGCGGGTCCTGAAGATCGGCCACCAGCAGGATCACCGCGTCGCCCTTCGCCTGAAGCAAGCCATACATCGGCGAGCGAATATGCCCAAAATTTCGTGCATTCACGATGACGCTCACGTTCGGGTCCGCCGCCGCGATGCTGCGCAACTTGCTTACCGTTGTGTCGGTAGATGCGTTGTCGATGAAGAGATGATCGTAGGTGACTTCAGGGATGGTCGAGAAGATGCGGCGCGTTTCGCTATACACCGCCTCCACGTTTTCCTCTTCGTTGAAACAGGGAGTGACGACCGTGATGTGCTTCATGGCAAATTGAAAACGAACCGGCGATTGAGAATAAAGGCTAGCAGGCTGAGGGGAACCAGCGTGATGGCATTGGCGACGTAAACGTTGGCACCCAGACTCAAAAGCAGGCGCACGCCTCCCAGGTTGACGAGGTAGATGACACAGTAGACACCTACGAAGCGCCAGAAACGCGACCGCGGTGCGCCGTCAAATACGAGCCGTCCTATGCTCTGGAAGTTGAACAGCACGCCGCCAATGGTTGCTAGCCCGATCGCCACTGGGTACGTCAGACCTATAAACGTAAATACGGCGAAGAGCGAATAGCCGAAAACCGTGTTGAGACCGCCTACCACGAGAAAGCGGATCAGCTGATAAACGGTCTTCACGGCCGGCTCACGGTCTGACGCTGTGCTGGCACCGGCGGGCGTTCCGTCTGCCATGTCGTTACCGCTCGTATTGGATGCTTGCATCGAGCGCGCGCCTGATCTGCTTTTCCACCGCCTCGGGCGCGAGGCCATGGCTTTCCATCAGGAAAGGATAGTTGCCGCACAGCGTGCTGAATTGATCCGGAATGCCGACGCGGACGAACGTTCCGAGGTACTGCCCCATGAGCGTTTCCGCGACTGCACCGCCAAGGCCGCCGTAGATGGAGTGCTCTTCGAACGTGACGATTGCCTCACGTCCCTCGGCCAGCTTGCGCAGGGAGGCGGCAGGGAACGGTTTCAGGCATGGCACGGAAACCACGTCGGCATTTCCTATCGCGGCTGCGGCCTGTTGAGCCAGCTTGACGCCCGACCCCGTGCCGACGAAGAGGTACGACGCACCGGTATTTGTCACCGGGATCAAATCGCCGCTCGCCCAGTCCGTCAAGGGGGCGCGATGGACATCGCCGAGATCGGCTTTGCCCATGCGGAGATAAGCGGGTCGCGAGTTCTCAAGGATGTGCTGCGCACAAGCGGTCAGCTCGAAGCGATCACATGGCGAGTAGATCGAAATCTGCGGTACGGCGCGCAGGGCAGCAATATCTTCCGTACTTTGGTGGCTCGTACCCAGTTGAGCGTAAACCACGCCGGCGCCGTCTCCGATGAAGGTGACGGGCAGATCCTCGTAGCACACGTCGATCTTGATCTGTTCGAGCACGCGAATGGGCACGAACGCGGCAAGGCCGTAGACGATCGGGCGGAAGCCCGCTTTCGCAAGCCCTGCTGCCACGCCAACCATGTTCTGCTCGGCAATGCCGCAATTCAGATATTGGTCCGGGCAGGCTTTCCGGAATGGATCGAACAGCGCGTAGCCATGGTCACCGGTGAGCAAAAGTACCTTGGGGTCTTTTTGCGCGGCAGCCACAAGGGCGTTCGAAAATGCGTCTCTCATGCCTTGCCTCCAAGTTCGGCAACGGCCGCCTCATACGTCTTGGGGTTGAGTCGCGTGTAGTGCCAGATGTTGTCGTGCTCCATGAACGACACGCCTTTCCCTTTCACGGTCTTCGCGATCAGCGCTTTGGGCCGCCCGTTCTTGCGGGTCTTCAGATCGCTGTATGCCCGGTCGATCGCGAACTCGTCGTGGCCGTCTATCGTGACCGCGTCGAAATCGAAGGCCGCAAACTTTGCAGCGATATCGCCGAGGCCCATGACTTCGTCAGTCGTTCCCATGGCCTGAAAACCGTTCGCGTCGACGATGACAATGAGGTTGTCGAGCTTGAACTGCGCAGCGAACAGGGCGGCTTCCCAGATGGTGCCCTCGTTCAGCTCACCGTCGCCCACCAGGGCATAGCAGATCTGGTCAGTGTTATTCCGTTTGGCGGCAAGCGCGAGCCCTACGCCAACAGACAAGCCATGGCCAAGCGAGCCGGCGGTGACTTCCACGCCGGGCACGTGCGCATCCGCGAGCCCTTTCAGCCGCGTGCCGTTGCCGAAATAACGCGCAATCTCGTCGTCCGGCAACCAGCCAATCTCGTGGAGGCAGGCGTATTGCGCCATGACGCCGTGGCCTTTGCTGAGCACCATGTAGTCGCGCGTTGCGGACCGCGGATTAGTCGCGTCGAAGCGCAGATGATTGCGGTAGAGCACCGCAAGCAGTTCCACAATTGAAAACGCGCAGCCGATATGAACCGTCGAACCTGCAAACGCCATATCGAGAACCGTCTTGCGGATTCGGGACGCGTCGAACTTTCTCATGCTGTGACCGCCACGCGGCTCCAGTTGATCGTCTTTGACAGAGCGCATTCTAAGGAAGTGAATTCGTCGACACCGAGAGCGGTGCGCGCCTTCGTCGTGTCAGGTATGTATCGCGGCGGTGGGCCGTCCTTCGCCTGGGCCCGCGGCATCGCCGCGAGTGGCGAACCGCACAGCCGTTCGACCGCGCGTGCGAGTTCGATAATCGAAATCTCGTGTTCGGAACCTACGTTGTACGCTTCGCCCCGTTCGCCGTGTTGCAGGATCCGCAATAGCCAGACACAGGCGTCCGCCATGTACAGATAGCTGCGCAGCGGTCGTCCGTCGCCATTGATGGCGATCTGCTGTCCTGCCAATGCGTCGCGAATGAAGTTGCCGGCTGCGAACGGACCGTCGAGCGGAATGGCGGGGCCCAAAAGCGCGTAGATGCGGGCAATCGAAACGTGCAGGTCGCCATGTTGACCGTACGCCGCCGCAAGCCATTCGGCGGCGCGTTTGCTCTGACCGTATGCCGTGTTGACGTCGAGAGGATCAGGCGCGCCGGAAAACGTCTCTGGCGTGCGAGCGAGCGTGGCGGGCTGTGTGCCATAGACGGCGCCGCTCGACGTCAACAGAAACCTGGAGGCACCCTTGGCCCGCGCAAGATCCAGCACACGCCGTGTGCCGATTACGCCCGTATCGAACACGCGCAACCGGTCGCCGGCCTTGGTGGTATCCGCGACGTCTGTTGCGGCATGAATGCACAGATCGATGGCGCCAACGTCGGCCTCAAAGTTCACGACGTCACCCGCGATGAGCGTCATGCCGGGGACATTGAAAAGATGCGGCGCCTGCGCGCGTGCCCGGTCCGGCTCGCGGCTTAGCGCAACAACCTCGATGCCGCAGCCTCTTACCCGGTTCGCATGCTGTATGACCTCGAGCAACCATGACCCGATGAAGCCCGTTGCACCGGTCATGAAAAGCCGCGCGCGGTCGAATGCGGGCCACACGTCGGCGGTACGCTCGACGATGAAGTCCAGATCTTCCTGTGGCAGCGGCTTTCGCATGTTTCGAGACTTTTAGAAGTTGACGCCCAGGAACGTTTCGATCTTTTCCACGATGAAGTCGAGCATTTCACGGCTAAGACCCGGATACACGCCAACCCAGAACGTCTGGTTCATGACGATATCTGTGTTCGTCAGCTCGCCGCTCACGCGGTATTCGCGGCCGATCATGTATGGCTGGCGCGTGAGATTGCCCGCGAACAGCAGACGTGTTCCGATCTTGTTCTGGTCGAGATAGGACAGCAGATCGACACGCCGGAAATCGGCTTCCGGCTTCAACGTGATCGGGAAACCAAACCACGACGGCACGGAGTTGGGCGTAGCGTGCGGCAGGATCAGGAATTCCTTGCAGCTCTGCAGCTTGTCGTGAAGATAGGCGAAGTTGTCGCGTCGGGCCTGAATGAAGCCTTCAAGCCGGTCCATCTGTGCAAGGGCACACGCCGCCTGCATGTCGGTGATCTTGAGGTTGTAGCCCAGGTGCGAATACGTGTACTTGTGATCGTAACCTTCGGGCAGGTTGCCGAGCTTCCAGCAAAAGCGCTTGCCGCAGGTGTTGTCCTTTCCGGGCGCGCAATAGCAGTCACGGCCCCAGTCGCGGAACGATTCGGCGATCAGCTTGAGATCGGGATTGTTGGTGAATACCGCACCGCCTTCACCCATCGTGATGTGATGCGCGGGGTAGAAGCTGAGCGTACCGATGTCGCCGAAGGTACCGACCAGCTTGCCGTCGTAAGTAGCCCCGAGAGCATCGCAGCAGTCTTCAATCAGCCACAGGTTGTGCTTCTTGCACAGCGCCGTGATGACTTCCAGGTTGTACGGATTGCCCAGCGTGTGCGCCAGCATGATCGCCTTCGTTTTCGGCGAAATGGCCGCTTCGATCTTGCTTGCGTCGATGTTGTACGTACCCAGTTCCACGTCCACGAAAACGGGCACCGCCCCGAACTGGAGAATCGGATTGACGGTAGTGGGGAAGCCTGCCGCGACGCCAATGACTTCATCGCCTTGACGGATGGCGCGATCGCCGAGTTTGGGCGATGTGAGTGTGGAGAAAGCGATCAGGTTGGCCGACGAACCGGAGTTCACCGTGATCAGATATTTGACGCCGAGAAATGCTGCAAGCTTCTTTTCGAATTCCTCATTGAAGCGCCCCGTGGTCAGCCACCCGTCGAGCGACGCTTCGACCATCAGTTCCATCTCTTTCGCGCCAATCACCTTGCCGGACGGCGGAACGACGGTTTGTCCCGGCTCGAACGCGCGCGGTTGGGTGGCGAGCTCGCCGTATTGCTTGACGAGCTGGATGATCTGTTCGCGGATCTGATCTTTGTTCATGGGGGATAGCTTCAAGAATGAGTGTATTCGTCGATTTGGGCGAGCGTGACGGCCTTCATGTCTTCGTGACGAGCGGCAGCCTTGTACCACGCGACGATATTGTCCAGTGCGTGATCGAGATTCCATCTCGCCCGCCAGCCGAGACGCGCACGCGCTTTCGAACAATCGAGCTTCAGGTAGGTGGCTTCGTGCGGATGATTACCGTCGTCCAGTTTCCATCGGGCACCTTCGCCCCACTGGGAGGTGAGCCGCTCCACGATGGCTTGCACAGGCTGCGCGTCGGAGTCGTTCGGGCCGAAGTTCCAGGCATCCGCGTATCGCGTACCTTCCGTGTAGAGCTTTTCAGCGAGGACGAGATAGCCGCTGAGCGGTTCGAGCACGTGTTGCCACGGACGAATGGCGTGCGGGCTGCGGATATGGACCGTCTCCCCGTTTGCGATTGCCCGCATGATGTCCGGAATGAGCCGGTCGGCCGCCCAGTCGCCTCCGCCAATCACATTGCCCGCTCGCGCGCTGGCCACTGCGACGCCATGCTGCTGATAGGCGGCCGGATTGAAGAAGGCGTTTCGATAAGCGGCCGTAACCAGTTCGGCGCAACCCTTGCTGCTGCTGTACGGGTCGTAGCCGCCCATCGCCTCGTTTTCGCGATAACCCCATTCCCACTCGCGGTTTTCGTAGCATTTGTCCGTGGTGACGATCACGACGGATTTCACGCCCGGCACGAGTCGAATGGCGTCGAGCAGATAGACGGTCCCGAGCACATTCGTTTCATAGGTTTCCACCGGCGTGACGTACGATTCGCGCACGAGCGGTTGTGCCGCCATATGAATGACGATTTCGGGCTGAGCGGCCCTGATTGCGTTGAGCAATTGCTCGCGGTCGCGGATATCGGCGATAACCGACTCGATGCCATCGCCGGCTTGCGCAAGCGTGTAGAGGTTCGGCGTGGTTTCCGGTGCGAGCGCGTAGCCCGTGACCTCGGCTCCCAGGGCTCGCAGCCAGAGCGTGAGCCAGCTACCCTTGAAACCCGTATGGCCGGTCAGGAAGACCTTCTTGCCGAGCCAGAACGAAGCGTCCTTCATCACCAAACCTTCCACGGTGCCTTGCCGGATTGCCAGAGGTCTTCCAGGAGCGTTTTGTCGCGCAGCGTGTCCATAGGCTGCCAGAAGCCTTCGTGTTCATAGGCCGAGAGTTGCCCCTGGGCGGCGAGCTGTTCGAGCGGTTCGCGTTCCCAGACGCATTCGTCGTCGGGAATGAGATCGATAACCTTCGGCGAAAGCACGAAGAATCCGCCGTTGATCATGCCGCCGTCGCCTTTCGGCTTCTCCTTGAACGAGCTGACCTTGCGATCTTCGATATGCAGCGCGCCGAATCGGCCCGGCGGGTAGGTCGCGGTGAGCGTTGCCTGATTGCCGTGTGCCCTGTGGTACTCGACGAGAGAATAAATGTTGATGTTGCTGAGACCGTCGCCATACGTGAAGCAGAAGGCCTCTTCGTCCTTCACGAAGTCTCTCACGCGCCGCAGCCGCCCACCCGTCATGGTGGATTCGCCCGTATCCACCAGCGTCACCTTCCACGGTTCGGCATATTGCTGATGAACCTGCATTTCGTTGGTCCGCATGTCGAACGTGACATCGGACGTGTGCAGGAAATAGTTCGCGAAATATTCCTTGATTACGTAACCCTTGTAGCCGCAGCAGATGACAAAGTCATTGACGCCATATGCCGAGTAGATCTTCATGATGTGCCAGAGGATCGGCTTGCCGCCAATCTCGATCATCGGCTTGGGGCGATTGACGGTGTCTTCGGAAATTCGGGTCCCAAGTCCACCTGCGAGAATTACAGCTTTCATTGAAATCCTGTCTGGACGCAGTCGAAAATTCGGTGAGCAATGAGTGAACCGGAGGACGGTTTCGGGGCAAGTGCCCGCATTTGCCCGATGTGCCGCGAAGTCGCAGCCTGGGTCGTTCTGTTGGCTGCGCTGATGCCAGCGAATCGAATTACGGTAAAGATGTGACGAAATCTAACCGAATCTTACGATTTTAGCATGAGGGTCTCCGCGAACAATAGGGCGGCTTGACGCGCGCACTTGCGTGCCGACCGTTGCGCCGCGACCCGATCTCAACTCCTCGGGTTCTTGCCACTCCACGTCGCAACACGTGGGCAACGGGCGTCCTTGTCCTTATCTCCTTATCCATAGACACTCTCGCGCACAGGTTCGCTCTCACGCTGTGTTGGTCTCATGGCGGCATGTCTACAATACGGCTGGTCGCGCTTCTGCCCAGCGCCCTGCTTTGAAGGAGTCTTGATGCCGGATTCGTTGCCACGGTCGCTATTGAGGTGCACGGCGCTGCTCGTGCCCCGGCAGGCACATAGGGAGAGGGCGCATCTTTTCGATCTTCGCTGCGAGGACTTGTTTTGTTCGTCGCCACGCTGGAGGGCAGCGTGGCCAGCAGTGCATAGGTTATTGACTTGCCGGTCTCGAACGCGCTCATGACCCAACACATCGCTATCACCGGAGCGAACGGTTTCGTCGGCAAAGCGCTGTCCCGTGTCTTGCTGGAACGAGGAGACGTCGTGACGGGCATCGTGCGCCACCCGCAGTCCACATACAGTGGCGTTCGCGAGTGGGTCTTCGGCGCAGACGATTTCGACGGCATCGAAGATGCGTGGCCGTCGACGCTGCATTGCGATGTCGTGGTCCATCTCGCCGCGCGTGTGCACGTCATGAAAGAGGCAGTGTCCGAGCCGCTCGCGGCATACCGGGCGACCAACGTGACCGGCAGCTTGCGCGTCGCGCGGGCAGCGCGTCGTGCCGGTGTTCGCCGTTTGGTCTTCGTGAGCAGCATCAAGGCCGTAGCGGAAAGCAGCCAGGACCATCCGGTCACCGAAACGGACCGGCCCATGCCGACCGACCCATACGGTATTTCGAAGCTCGAGGCGGAGCGGGCGTTGCTTGAATTCGGCGCGCAATCGGGCATGGAGATCGTGATCGTGCGCCCGCCGCTGGTCTACGGCCCAGGTGTGCGAGCCAACTTTCTTCAATTGATGCGCGCCATAGCGAAGGGTGTTCCGTTGCCCTTGGGCGCCGTCACGGCGCGCCGCAGCATGGTGTTCGTCGACAACCTGGCGGACGCGCTTGTTCATTGCATCGTCGCGCCCGGTGCCGCGGGGCAGACGTTCCATGTCACCGACGGTCAGGATCTGACTGTGGCCGAGCTCGTAGAAGCGCTCGCGAGGCAACTTCACGTACCCACCCGGCTGATCCCCGTTCCCGTGCCGCTTCTGCGTCTTGCGGGCCGGTTGACCGGACGCTCTGCTGCCATCGACCGACTTGTGGGCGACTTGCGCGTGGATAGCGCACATATTCGCGAAGTGCTCGGCTGGTCGGCGCCATACACGGTCGAGCAGGGCCTGCTGGAGACCGCTTCCTGGTACGATTCAACGCGCTGACCTTACATGCAGATCGATTCTCTTCTCGCCCCTCCAGTGCTACGCGCGCTCTTTGGGGCTTTGCTTGCGTTAGCGCTGTGCGCGGCCATCCTGTGGGCGTTGCTCAAGACCGGTCTTGCCTGGCGACTCGCGACCGATATTCCAAACGATCGTTCGTTGCACACGAAGCCGACGCCACGCATCGGCGGTTGGGGCATCGTACCGGTCTCGGTCGTCACGATGGCTGTCTTTGCGCCCACCATGTGGTTGCCGGCGCTGCTGGCTGCGCTTCTTGCAGCGCTTTCGCAAATCGACGATCGCCGCGGCTTGCCGGCGCGAGTGCGCTTTGGCGGCCACGTCGCCGCCGTTATCGCGCTGGTAGCGTCCTATCCGGCGGATGCGCCTTGGTGGGTGTTGGCCGCTATCGCGTTTCTGCTCGTCTGGCTGGTCAACCTGTACAACTTCATGGACGGCGCGGACGGCCTGGCCGGTGGAATGGCCGTATTCGGCTTCGGTGGATATGCCGTGGGTGCATTGACGGCCGTGCATCCGGATCTCGAGCTGGCGATGGGGTCCATTCTCGTGGCTGGAGCGGCGGCGGGCTTCCTCTTGTTCAACTTCCACCCGGCACGAATTTTTCTGGGGGATGCCGGATCGATTCCGCTGGGTTTTCTCGCTGGAGCGTTGGGATACCTTGGCTGGCGCGGCGGCGTCTGGCCGCTCTGGTTTCCCGCGATGGCGTTTTCGCCCTTTATTGCCGACGCTTCCGTCACATTGCTCAAACGCATCGCCCGCGGAGAAAAGTTCTGGCAAGCGCATCGCGAGCACTACTATCAAAGAATGGTGCAGGCGGGGTTCGGGCACGCGTCCACCGCAAAGATCTGGTACTTGTTCATGGGTGTCGGCATAATAATTGCTCTGTTCTCCCGAGGCTTTGCTCCTCTTTTCCAATGGCTTGCCGTTGCGGCGTGGGCGGGCGTGCTGGTTCTGGCCGGCGCGTGGATTGATCGACGCTGGCGGCGTTTGCCGCTCTCCGGGCGAACGCGAGGTTCTGCATAGATGAAAAGATTCAAGGCTCGATGGCTTTCGCTCAGCGCATTTGCGTTTGACCTGTGTGCCGTATCGGCGGCGTGGCTGCTCGCCTATGTCATTCGCTTCAACGGCCCCGTACCGGCTGAGTTCTGGAACAGCGGCTTGCACGCGCTGTTTTGGGTGCTCGTCATCTATGGCCTCATGTTTCGCGGTTACGGGCTGTACCGCGGCATGTGGGTGTTCGCGAGCCTTCCCGATCTCGTGCGTATTGCCAAGGCCGTATGCGTTGGCGCACTGGCTGTCGTGATTGCTTCTGCGCTGTTGCAGCCGAAGCCTGTCGTGCCCCGTTCGGTGCTGCTCGTGTCGCCTATGCTGCTGTTTCTGGCAATGGGTGGATCACGGGCGTTATATCGTGCTGCGAAGGAGTTCTATCGCTACGGCGGACTCGTCGGGCAGGGCAAACCGGTATTGGTGCTCGGCGCGGGAACAGCGGGCGCGAATCTCGTGCGGGAACTCAAACGATCCGGCGAATGGCGCCTTGTCGGCCTGCTGGACGATGACCCCGTCAAACAAGGGCGTGAGCTCTACGGCTACCGCGTGCTGGGGCCTATCGGCGATCTGCAGAAAATCAGTTCCGGTCTGAAAGTCGAGCACGTGATCATTGCGGTGCCGTCGGCGTCGGTTGAGGCGCACCGGCGCATCGCGACACTGTGCGTTCGCGCCGGCGTGAAGGCGATGGTTTTGCCCGCGCTTACGCCGCTCACCCAAGGGCAGGCGTTTCTATCGAGAGTTCGGCAGATCGACCTGGAGGATCTGCTGGGCCGCGATCCGGTGATGATCGATACCGTGCACGTGCAAGCGCTTCTTCGAAACCGCGTCGTGATGGTGACGGGCGCTGGTGGATCGATCGGTTCCGAGCTGTGCAGGCAGATTCTGCGGTTCGGCCCCGCGCAGCTCGTTGCGTTCGACATTTCCGAGTTCGCCATTTACCGGCTCAACGAAGAGCTCCGTGACAGGTATCCCGAGGTTTCGCTCGTGCCCGTGATCGGCGATGCAAAAGACTCGCTGCTGCTCGACCAGGTCATGGCGCGCTACACACCCCACATCGTGTTCCATGCGGCCGCGTACAAACACGTGCCGCTGATGGAGGAAGTCAACGCGTGGCAGGCTGTGCGCAACAACGTCCTCGGCACGTACCGCGTGGCGCGCGCAGCTATCCGTCACGAGGTGAGGCACTTCGTGTTGATCTCGACCGACAAGGCCGTGAATCCGACGAACGTGATGGGTGCGAGCAAACGGCTTGCCGAAATGGCGTGTCAGGCGTTGCAGCAGATGAGTTCGCGCACCCAGTTCGAGACGGTGCGTTTCGGAAACGTGCTGGGCAGCGCGGGCAGCGTGATCCCCAAGTTTCAGCAGCAGATCGCAAAGGGCGGCCCCGTGACCGTGACTCACCCTGAGATCACGCGCTTCTTCATGACGATTCCAGAGGCTTCGCAGCTCGTGCTGCAGGCGTCGAGCATGGGGCAGGGTGGCGAGATTTTCATTCTCGACATGGGTGAGCCCGTGAAGATCGTCGATCTCGCCCGCGATCTGATCCGCCTGTATGGGTTCACGGAAGAGCAGATCCGCATTGCGTTCACAGGGCTGCGGCCGGGCGAGAAGCTCTACGAAGAACTGCTCGCGGACGACGAAACGACTACGCGCACGCCGCACCCGAAGCTGCGTATCGCGAAGGCGCGCGAGGTGCCGGACAATCTGCTCGACGAGCTACTGCCGTGGTTGATGCAGCATCGCGTACCCGCCGACGACGAAGTTCGTCGCGACCTGCGGCGCTGGGTGCACGAATATCAGCCCACGGCGATGCCGATGCTCGAAAGCGTCGCGACTGCCGCACAGGTGCAAGGGTTGCGTTAGCCTGGTGAAGCACGCGGAACCAGGGCGGGCAGCAGAACGATGGCCGGTTCAGCGCTCCGCGTGATCCTTCCTCACCACCAACCACCGCGGCGACTTGAACCTGACGATACTCACATAAAGCCACACGTAGGTCACCGCAAACACCACGACGAACGCAAACAGGTGAACGGTGTGCCGCCAGAACAGCGTGGCCGGAATCACGGCGATCAGGCAGAGCAGCCAGAGATAGGGTGAAGTCAGCGAGTTTCGCCGCGTCAGCTCGCGCGCCGTGCGTGCACCCACGGCCCAGCGCATCAACCGCTTGTACACGAGCATGTGCAGATGCACGCCATCGGGAATTCCGGGCGACATGCCGCGGATGAACTTCTTCCGGTAGATCGAGAAGCACGTCTCGAAGATCGGATACATGAAGAGCAGCACCGGATACCACGCCGACACATCGCGGTTGCGCATCACCAGCATGATCGCGAGTTCGCCCAGCATGAAGCCGATGAAGTAGGCGCCACCGTCGCCCAGAAAGATCAGCCCGGCCGGGAAGTTCCAGATGAAGAACCCCATTACCGCGCCCATCATGATCAGCGACGCGGAGAGTACGACCGGATCGTGCACCTGAAACGCCACATACGCGAGCGAGGCGAACATCATGAACGCCACCATGGACGCGAGTCCGTTGAAGCCGTCGATGATGTTGATCGCGTTCGCGAGCGCCGCCACGGCGAGCACGGTCACGGCGCCTGAAATCACGGCGTAGGTGAGCAGAAAGTCGAGCGGCGGCACGCTGATGCGCGTCACCGCGATGCCAAGCGCGAAGTACGCGAGCGCCGCCGCGGCCATGGTGCAGACGAGCCTCGCGAACGGCGACACGCGTTTGGTCAGATCCTCCACGAGGCCCGATGCGAAGGCAGGTAGCCCGCAGGCGATCAGCCCGAGAATCCCGCCGGACACGGCCGGATAGCTCACGTGCAGCTGCACTGCGGAGGCTACGAGCCCGATCAGGATTCCCGTGCCGCCAATGCGCGGCACGGGCCGTGCGTGGAATTTCTGGACGCCTGCCAGATCGCTGTCGGTGGAAAATTTCTCATGCAGATGCGCGTACCGCACGATCAGCAGCGTGATCAGAAACGAGACGATGAAGCCGAGCGCGAAACTAAGCATGAAAGCCAACCGGGGAGGGCAAAGGCCGAATTATACAAACCCTGCTTGTGCGCCCTGAAAGGGAATGACGGACCGCCGCGCCCGTCCCGGAACAACGAACGTTTTCGGAGGCGCTCGCAGAGGCGCTCGCAGCCGGGCTCGGTATCATGCGCTATTCCCGCCCCTGTAAAGACGCGCGGTTCGCGGCGACGCGACGCGCACGAACGCTTTTCGGAAGGTAACAGCATGCTGATCAATTGCGTGGCCTATCAGGAGGGCCGAAGGCTCGGCACGATCGATATCGAAGACGTCAGCGAGTACGTCAAGAAGCCCGACTGTTTCGTCTGGGTGGCGCTCAAAGATGCCGAGCCCGAAGAACTCGACAAGATGAAGGAGGAGTTCGGCCTGCACGACCTCGCGGTGGAAGACGTGCGGCACCAGCATCAGTCGGCGAAGATCGAGGAGTACGGCGAGTCATTGTTCGCAGTCTTGCACACCGTGGAGATGGACGACGACGGCGAACTCGTGATTGGCGAAGTCGATGTATTCGTGGGTCCGAACTACGTGCTTTCCGTGCGCAGCCGCACGCGTCACGGTTTTCAGGCGGTGCGCGAGCGCTGCGAGCGTGAGCCCGAGTTGCTCAAGCTCGGTTCGGGCTTTGTGCTGTATGCGCTGATCGACCATATCGTCGACGGCTATTTCCCCGTACTCGAAGCCATGGGCCTTCAGCTCGAGGAAATCGAAGACCGCATCTTCGAACGGCATGATCTTTCGGCGTCGCGCGGCATCATCGAAGACCTTTATTCGATGAAGCGGCGCCTGGTGGTGCTTCAGCATCACATCACGCCGCTGCTCGAAGCCGTGAGCAAGCTCACGGGCGGCCGTATTCCGCAGCTTTGCACCGGCATGCAGGCGTATTTCCGCGACGTGTACGACCACCTCGAACGCATCGTGCGCGCCATCGACGGCCGCCGCGAAATGACCGTCACGGCGATCCAGGTGAACCTCGGCATGATCTCGCTTGCCGAGAACGAGGTGACCAAGCGGCTCGGTTCCGTGGCCGCGCTCTTCGCCGTGCCCACGATGATCGCGGGCATCTACGGCATGAACTTCCAGAGCATTCCGGAGCTGCACTACAAGTACGGCTATCCCATCTGCCTCGCCGTCATGGCGGCCATCGACATCGTGTTGTGGCTGCGGTTTCGCAAGGCAGGGTGGTTATAACGCCGGGGCGGCGCGCTTGCCGCCGTCTCGTCTTGCGCCCGTGTGGGGAACGGAAATCTCCAGCAAGACGGCGTAACCCATGATTTAACGTTCTTCGGCAGCATACCGGTCCAGTGCAATTCGACTGGACCGATGCCATGACTTCCGGACCCGCTCGCCCGGAGAGTTCGCTCCCTGCCTGCCGTACTTTCGGCGCTGCCGTGCCCGTGCCCGTGCCCGCGCATGTGCGGCCGGCCGCCGCATTCGTGATGTCGCCGGCACTGGGCGACACGCTGAACCTGCTCGTAGTCGCACACAACCTCGCGTGCGCCGGCTGGCGCGTGCAGATCTACGGCGATCATGCGCACGCGCTGGCGCACTGGTTCCCCCGTCTTCCCATTTCGCCCGCGCTCGCGCCGGGCGTAGCCGTGCGGGCGCTCGAATCGTTTCAGGTCGTCGTGCAGATGCATCGCGACCGGCCGCTCGCCGATGCCGGTGCCTGGCACAAAGGTTTCATTCATCTGCATGAGGCCGAGTACGCGGACAACGACGATTGCATGGCGAAACGTTTTGCGGCCTTCGCCGCCGCGACGTTCGGGCTGCCGCGCGCCGTTGCGACCAACGGCATGCAGGCGCCGCCCGGACGCGTGTTTCGACGCCATGCGAGGCGCGTGGCGATTCACCCGGAGGCGAGCAGCGCCGACAAGCGCTGGCTACCCGCGCGGTTCATCGCACTGGCACGGCGCCTGGAAAGGGCGGGGTTCGAGCCCGTGTTCGTCATGCACGAACGCGAACGTGCGCGCTGGCCGCAGACCGGCGTGCTGATGCCGGCCTTGCGCTCGTTCGACACCACCACGGCGCTTGCAGACTGGCTCTACGAGTGCGGCTGGTTCATCGGCAACGACTCGGGCGTAGGGCATCTCGCGTCGTCGCTCGGCGTGCCCACGCTCTCCGTGTTCCGGCGTAAGCGCGTCGCGCACCGCTGGCGGCCAGGCTTCGCACCGGGAGCGATCGTCTACCCGCCGTGGTGGCTGCCCACGGCGGCACTGAAGGAACGGTGGTGGCGCGAGTCCATTTCCGTCGCGCGTCTCTTCGCCGCTTTTTGCATGCTCCGCACGCACGCGGTGGCCATGAACCGCCGCAGTGCGCTGGAGGGCGCAGGGCAGGAGGTCGGCACATGAAAGCGGCGCTTGCGCGCGCGTCGTCGATTGCCGTCGTGATGTCGTCTGCCATCGGCGATACGCTGTTGACGATGGTGCTGGTCAACAACCTGGTCCGAAACGGTCATCGGCCCGTGGTGTTCAGCTGGGTGGTGAGCGATCTTGCCGAGTGGTTCCCCGAGGTGGAGGTACGACACAAGTGCGCATGCCGCGAGGCATTCGACCTCGTGATCGAACTGCACGCGACACCGTTCGGTGCATCGCTCGTGAGCACGGGCGGCCGGCATTGCGAGCTGGCACGTCTCGAGGCGTTCCGCACACGCCGGCACATGATCGACATGTTCCTCGCGGTGGCGCGCGACGGTTTTGGCCTCGCGCGCATTACGCGGGAAAACGGCATCGCGGTGCCCCATCACGTGCGATTTCGCGTGAACGAGCGGCGTGTGGCGATCCATCCCACCGGCAGTCACATCGGGAAGATCTGGCCGCAGCGCAAGTTCGTGGCGCTCGCGAAAAAGCTCGTGCAGCGCGGCTACGAGCCCACCTTCCTCGTTGCGCCGGCCGAACGCGAAGCGTGGCAGCACGACCACGAGGCATCGCGCAGTCTGCGCTCGTTCGAGCGTCTTGCCGACGTGGCCGCGTGGATTGCCGAGTCGGGCTGGTTCATCGGCAACGATTCGGGGCTCGGGCATCTCGCTTCGGCGCTCGGTGTGCCGACGCTCACGCTCTTCATGCGCCGGGGCATTGCACGGACCTGGCAGCCGAAATGGGGGCGTGGCGCCATCGTGCTGCCACGCAATCTCGTGGTGGGCGTGTTGAAGGAGCGCTACTGGACGTTCGCGTTGAGTGCGCGCCGCGTGCTGCATTCTTTCGAACAGCTCACGCGCGGCGATCCACACGGCCCACGCAAAAACACCCTCGCCACCCTCGCTGATCCCACATAGTGAGGCCGCGCGCCACTGCGGCCTCACCGCATCATGGATAGTCCCTATGCGCGGCCCTTTTCGCCGCGTCGTTATCCCGGACGGGAAGGTTTGTGTACCTTCGGAAACCGCAGACCGCCCACAGGAAGAAACAATGCTCCGGGGGACTTCATGCTGAACAACATCACCATTCGCGGTGGCCTGACGTTGGTCATCGGTGTCTTTGTCGCGTTTCTGCTGACCGTGATCGGCGTCGGCTTCGGTGCACTCAAGCTCGCGAACAACGGCATCGAAGATGCACAACGCAGCGCCGCAGCGCTGTCGAGCCTGCGCACGAGTTCGGAGAAGCTGCTGCGCGTGCGTCTTGCGCTCGGCAGCTACGAGACGCTCTTTAGCGTCGGCAAGCAAACCGACACGCTGTTGCCCGCTGCGCACAAGGTGCTCGAAGACTCCACGCGCGAATTCCAGCGCTACGCTGCAGGTCCGTTTTCGAGCGACGAGGAACAGCGTCTCGCGCAGACCGTGGCCAAGGCGCGCGCCGCGCTCGTGAACGATGCCATCGAGCCGGAATTCAAGGCGCTCAACGACTACGACTTCACGACCTTCCGCAAGATCCAGGGCGAGACAGCCGACGGCTACTATGCGGCCTACGCGAAAGCCATCGACGCACTCGACCGCGTGCAGGCCGACAAGGGCCAGCACGAAGCGCAGGCTGCCGCCACGCGTTTTCACCTGCTGACGCTCCTGTTCGGCGCGATCGGCGCCGTGGGTGTCGCGATCGGGCTGATGGCGCGCGTCGGTCTTTCGTCGGCGGTCATCAAGCCGGTGAATCGCACCATCGACCACTTCCGCAGCATCGCCGCCGGCGACCTGACCGTGAGCGTGCATTCGAAATCGCGTAACGAGATGGGGCAGTTGCTGGCCGCGCTCGCGCAGATGCGCGACGGACTCGTGGACACCGTCTCGAAAGTGCGCGGCACCACGAGCGCGATCACGCACGGCGCGAACGAAATTTCAGCGGGCAACGCGGACCTCTCGCAGCGCACCGAGCAACAGGCCGCCGCGCTGCAGGAAACGGCCGCGAGCATGGAAGAGCTGTCCGCCACGGTGAAGCAGAACACCGACAACGCGCGTCAGGCGAGCCGTCTCGCGCAAACCGCGCTCGATACGGTGGTGCGCAGCGGCGATGTCGTCACGCGTGTGACGGAAACGATGGACGGCATCACCGACTCGTCGCGCAAGATGGCCGAGATCATCGGCATGATCGAAGGCATCGCGTTCCAGACCAACATCCTGGCGCTCAATGCGGCCGTTGAAGCGGCTCGTGCGGGCGAGCAGGGCCGCGGCTTCGCCGTGGTCGCCGCCGAAGTGCGCAGCCTCGCGCAGCGCTCGGGCACGGCTGCCAAAGAGATCAAGGACCTGATCGGCGAATCTACGGCGAAGGTGGAGCAGGGCGCGACGCTCGTGGGCGACGCGCGCCGCACCATGCAGGACGCGATGGAATCCGTCACGCGCGTGACGAGCATCATGAGCGAGATCGAAGCGGCGGCGCTGGAGCAGAGCGACGGCATCGAGCAGATCAACAAGGCCATCGCGCAGATCGACGAGGTGACGCAGCACAACGCGGCGCTCGTGGAGGAAGCCGCGGCGGCCGCGAAGTCGCTCGAGTCGCAGGCCGACGTGCTGCGCGATGCGGTGGCCGTGTTCCGTCTTGCCGAGGGCGAACGGTCGGTTCGTGCTGCTGCCGTGCGGCCGGAACGCAGCGAGCGTGCACAACTTACGCGCGTGCCCGCTGCTGCCGCTTAGGCTTCTCCGGCACTGGGACTGGGTGTCAGTGTGCAGCTCGCGCAGCTGCCACGGAGCGGATCGCCAGCCTAGATCTGCTCTCGCCCGAAAGCGGCCAGCTGTGCGAGGTCGAGCACGGTGATCTGGTTGTAGGCAAGCTGCACGACGCCGATGCGCTCGAGCGTCTGCAGCGCCTGGTTGATGCGCTGGCGCGACACGCCGACGAGCAGCCCCAGCTCTTCCTGTGAAATCGCGAGCGTGGGACCGGTATCCGGATAGAGGTCCGGATTGAACAGCTGCGCGAGAGCCTGCGCCACGCGCGCGTCCACGTCGAGCAGCCGGCTGTTCTGGATCGACGCGATGAATTCGCCCATGCGATTGTTCAACTGCCGGATCACGAAGCCGTTGAACGGCAGGCTCGTATTGAGCAGCGTGTGAAACGTGGCTGAGGGCACGAACATCACGAGCGAGCGCTGGATCGTCACCACGTCGTACTTGCGCAGCTCCTGCTTGATCACGCTGCCCTCCCCGAACCAGCCGCCCGACGGCACGCCCGAGAGCGTGCAGCTGCGCCCGTCCGGGTTGCAGATGGCGAGCTTCAAGAGCCCCGTGTGCACGCCGATCCAGTAGGCCGAGGGTTCGAGCCGGCGCGCGACCCATTCGCCCGCCTCGTGATACCGCGCCTCACCCGTCTCCACGACCAGCGCCTGATGCTCCGGCGCGAGCGCCCGGAACCACGCACTGCGCGCAAAGAGCGCCGCGCGCTGCTCCAATGCGGTCAGCGGCTCAGCCGGGGCCGGATCGGGCGCGGGCGCAACCAACGCCTCTTTCATAGCGTCCGGGGCGGGCGTCGCCGGCTTGCAGGGCATGGCGGCGGAACGGTCAGACGAAAGCCGTTCTTGCGGCAGATCATGATCCGGGTGGTTCAAAACGGCACTCATGGAGGGGCGGTCCGTCAAGCTGTGCGGGCGCGGCCGGAAGGGTCGCGCCCGATGGGCGAATCTGTCGTTTCGATGACAGACTCCAAAAAGGGCGGTGCGGTAGCCTCTACCGCGATAAGAAACCATAACGCCCGAAACTGACGGGAACCTGATGACATATCGGACATCCAGGACACATGGAGACGCTGCAATGACGCACATATTCGAGGAGGGACTCGGCCGGCGCGAGGCCAATTACGTCTCGCTCACGCCGATCGATTTCATTGCGCGCGCCGCCGAAGTCTACGGCGACCGCCCGGCCATCGTCTACGGCGAGACGCGCCGCAACTGGCGCGAGACCTACGAACGCACGCGGCGCCTTGCCAGCGCGCTTGCCCGCGTGGGCGTGGGCCACGGCGATACGGTCGCCGTGCTCCTGCCGAATATTCCCGAGATGGTGGAGGTGCACTTCGGCGTGCCGATGGCGGGCGCCGTGCTCAATGCGCTGAACACGCGGCTCGACATCGCCTCCATGCTCTTCATGCTGCGTCATGGCGAAGCGAAGGTGCTGATCGTCGATACCGAATTCGGCGACTTCGCGCATCGCGTAGCGCTCGAACTGCCGCACGTGCGCATTGTGAGCGTAGCCGACGTGCAGCCCGCCGAGCCCGGCAAGTTCCCGAACGCGACGGACTACGAGGCCTTCCTCGCCCAGGGCGATCCCGACTTCGTCTGGACGCCGCCCGCCGACGAGTGGGAGGCCATCGCGCTCAACTACACGTCGGGCACCACCGGCGACCCGAAGGGCGTGGTGTACCACCATCGCGGCGCGTACATGAACGCGCTGTCCAACATCCTCGAATGGGATCTGCCCAAGCACTGCGTCTACCTCTGGACGCTGCCCATGTTCCATTGCAACGGCTGGTGCTTCCCGTGGACCGTGGCGGCGCGTGCGGGCGTCAACGTATGTCTGCGGCGCTTCGAAGCACGCTACGTGCTGGACCTGATTCGCCGCGAGGGCATCACGCATTACTGCGGCGCGCCCATCGTGCAGAGCGCCATCGCGAATGCGCCGGCCGAATGGCGCGAGGGCATCACGCAGAAAGTGCACGCCATGGTGGCGGGAGCCGCGCCCGCGCCGGCCGTGATCGCGAAGATGAAGGAAATCGGCTTCGACCTCACGCACGTCTACGGCCTGACCGAGGTGTACGGCCCGGCCGCCGTGTGCGCGAAGCAGGCGCATTGGGATGCGCTCGATGACGACGAACGCGCTCGCCTCAACGCGCGCCAGGGGGTGCGCTATCACCTGCAGGCCGGCGTGACCGTGCTCGATCCCGATACGCTCGAAGCCGTGCCCGCCGACGGCGAAACGCTCGGCGAGATCATGTTCCGCGGCAACATCTGCATGAAGGGCTACCTCAAGAACGAGCAGGCCACCGAGGAAGCCTTCCGTGGCGGCTGGTTCCACACGGGCGACCTCGGCGTGCTGATGCCGGACGGCTACGTGCGCATCAAAGACCGGCGCAAGGACATCATCATCTCGGGCGGCGAGAACATTTCGAGCATCGAGGTGGAAGACGCGCTGTACCGTCATCCCGCCGTGGCCGTGGCGGCCGTGGTCGCGATGCCCGACCCGAAGTGGGGCGAGGTGCCATGCGCCTTCGTCGAGTTGAGGGAGGGCGCGAGCGTGACCGTGGAGGAGATCATCGCGCACTGCCGTCTGTTCCTCGCGGGCTACAAGTTGCCCAAGGTGGTGCGCTTCGGCGAGTTGCCGAAGACCTCGACCGGCAAGATCCAGAAGTTCCAGCTGCGCACGGCCGTGGGCTCGGACCGTGCCATCGACCTCGCGGGCGATCCGCCGCCTAAAGGTTGATCGGCTGATCGCTCAGCGGCGCCCGCCTGCGGGAAGGGCGGGAAACGAGGAGGCTGCAGCACTCGAAAGAAGGACTCGAAACACTTCGTAAGCTCCTCGCAAAGACTGTCGCTGTTCGGGGGGCCTCGCCCGGCCCGCTGAACGGATCATTGATCGCAAGTCAACCGCACCGCCTCCGACTTGCGATGAAGATTCTCCGGTATGCCTGCCTTGGCGCGCTGCTGCTGTTCCACGTGAGCGCCCACGCAACGAGCTTCGACTGCAGCAAGGGCCGCTCGGTTACCGAGCGCATGATCTGCAGCAACGACGACCTCTCCCAACTCGACGACGAACTCGGCAAGCTCTATTGGGCGATACGCCGTCACACCGCGGACCGCCGCGCCTTTCTCGCGGACAGCGACAGCAAGTGGCTTTGGCGCGAGCACAACTGCACGGACCGCGACTGTCTCGTCAACTGGTACCACGGCCGCATCGAGGAACTGCAGCGCAAGGCGGAAAGCCTGAGGGCGGCTCAGGTGCCTCAGATGCCTCAGATGCCGCCGGTGCCTCAAACGGAGTCCGCGAGTGCGACTACGCGCGCTGCGCCTGGGTCCGTGCCCATGCCGGCGTCCGCGACGCGTCTTTCGGCGAGCAGGGCCGTGGAACCCGTCGAACCGCTTCAATGCACCGCGACCGACCCTGGCCTCATCGTTCATGCCGGCTGCAGCACGATTCTCGACCGCACCACCGGCTGGCGACGCGAGCGGCACGATGGCGGCACAGACTGGTTCTGCGGACTCGCGATGGCGGTGTCGTCGACGGTTTCGGATTGAGTGCGGGATTGCTGTGGCTGTTTTATTTCGGGCGAAACTCTCACATTACTGTTTCGCGAATGCCGTGCGCGCCGCTCTATTTAATGCGATTGGCATGGGACTTGGCATTTTGGTAATTCAATTGGCATAAATTGAAAGGGCTCGGCGTATTGGTAGCCGGTACGCTCAAATAAAAGTTTCTATAGATGGCCAGGAAAACGTTTTTGCCATTCCGGCAGGCTCACTATGTTATGCGCGGCCCGTATGAGGGCCGTGGCCAACATATAAAGGAGCTCAAGAATGGAAAACGTGATCACCCGGCGAGCGCTTCATCCGGCTTTCGGCGCGATCTTGCCGGCGTTCGTCGCCACGCGTGTCGAACGGTACTACAGGGAACGGGTCCAGCAAACCTGGGCGGGCGGACACATCATGCGCGGAAAGGTGCCGGGCCCGGACGCGCTGCATCTTTCGAGTAACGACTATCTTTCGGTTGCGCGACATCCGGAGATTCTTTCGGCCATGTACGAAAGCATCCGGGAGGAGGGCAACGGCCTCTTGATGTCGGCGGTTTTCGTGCACGGCGAGTCTCCGCTGCTGGAGTTCGAAAACCGGCTTGCGGCGTTCATGGGGGCGGAGTCCGGGGTGCTTTGCCAGTCGGGTTACGCTGCCAATACGGGATTGCTCCAATCCATTGCATCGCCGGAAACGACTGTGTATGCCGACATGATGGCGCACATGTCGCTGTGGGAAGGTATCCGCAGTGCCGGAGCGAATCCCGTCAGCTTCATGCATAACGATGCGGGCCATCTGGAACGGCAGATCCTGCGCTACGGGCCGGGCATCGTGGTGGTGGACTCGGTGTACAGCACGAACGGCAGCGTCAGTCCGTTGCGCGATATCGCCGACGTTTGCACCGCCCATGGATGCGTGCTCGTCGTGGACGAGTCGCATTCTCTCGGCACGCATGGACCGGGTGGTGCCGGGATGGTGGTGGAACTGGGGCTCACCGATCGCGTGCACTTCCGCACGGCGAGCCTCGCCAAGGCGTTTGCGGGTCGGGCCGGTTTCGTCACGTGCTCGCGCGAGTTTCAGGAGTATTTCAAGTGCGAGTCGAATCCGGCGATTTTCAGCTCGACGCTGCTGCCCCACGAAATCAGGGGGCTTCTGGCCACACTCGACGTGATCTCGCGCGAAGACTGGCGACGCAGGAAGCTCATGTCGAACGCCCGATATCTGCGCGAAGCGCTGACTGCGCTCGGCTATAACCTGAACGGCAGCGAGAGCCAGATCATTGCGCTCGAAGCCGGTCCGGAGCCGCGCACGATGGTATTGCGCGACGCGCTGGAGGCGCACGGCGTTTTTGGGTCGGTCTTCTGCGCGCCCGCTACGGCAAAGAACCGCTCGCTGGTGAGGTTATCCGTCAACGCCACGCTGACTCAGGAGCAGCTCGAGAAGATCGTGAGCGTGTGTGGAGCGATTCGCGAGCAGGTGCAACTGCACCTGTGGCCGTCAACGCGGCGTCGCGGCGACACAGGGCTTGCGGTACGTCGCCAGCGCGGTGAGCACGACGAGCACGATGAGCGCGCCGAAATGGCTGTCGCGGCATGAGCCGGGGTATTTCCCTGCAAGTGGCGCGGCGTGGTAGTTAGAGGCTCGAGCCCCATGCCGCCCGGATTTCCTCATCGAGCGATTCCAGGTAGTTGTCGTACGGAACGATCGAACTGAGGTTGAAGCCGGGTGGCTGCTTCACCACCGCATAGACGTAGGAGCGCTCGCCCTCGAATGCCGAGGCCGGATGCATGTAGCGCTGCCAGTTGCTGCATCGCGCCGGATAGTAGCCTTCCGTTTCCCAGAAGTAGGGAAGCGACCGCCGGCCATCGAGTTCCGCGAGGAAATCCGCTGGCGCCTGCTGCTCGATGGCGATCTCGCGCACGCCTCGCAGCGTCTCGTCGGTATGCACGATCAGGAGATACGCCGCGCCTGCGCTGTCGAGCATCAGCAGGCCGTTGGGCTGATAGGAAAGGTAGTGCTCGACGATGTTCAGCCGGTGGAAGATTTCATCCACCTTCGCTGCGAACAGCGTGTCTTTCAGAAACGCGTATTCCGTGACAGCCAGCGTGTCGAGCACCGTGCCGCATGCCTTTTCGAAGTACGCGTTCTGCATGTCCTCGACCGCCTGGTTCAGCGTCGCAATGGCTTCGCTGTCCTGCTTGCGGATGAAGCGGTCGATCAACCCTTCGTTGAAGCTCTTTACCGCAAGGTGCTCGTTAGCCTTGCCCGTCAGAATGATTTTCCTGACGGCCGGATTCGCGATGCGCCGGCAAAATTCGAGGCCGTTCATCTCGGGCATGTCGTAGTCCACCACGACAACGGACGTACGGGCGAACCGTCGGCCGTTATGCACTTGCTGTCGAATGGCTTCGAGGCTCATGGCGATGACATGATGCGTGTCGTCTTCGTCGGTTCTGTCCCTGTAGGGCTCAAAAAACGGTTCGACGAAGCGCCCGCCTGCCTCGCTTGGGCTGGGCTTGTCGTTGAGCGATCGCAGCGCCTGAACCGGCGAATTGAACAGCCGGAAGGCGAGCTGCGAACCGAGCTGAAGGCTGAGATTCGAGAGAAACGCCGCGCTGTCGTCGACGAACCCCACGGTGGTGGGGAAGAAGAATGGCTTGATCGTATCGGCGGTCATGGCAGCGGGAATATCAGCACGAATTCGGTGTACTGGCCCTTCACGGAAGAGCATTCGATCGCCCCGCCGAAGGAGCGCATGACATCCCGGCAGAAAGCGAGGCCGATGCCGGTGCTGGGTGAAACGTCGGCTGGCACGGTGTCCGGCGACGTAGCCTGTTCGCTTGGTCCCGACGAGGTGTAGAAGCGGGTGAACACGTGCGGCAATGCATCGGCGTCGATGCCGCGCCCGGTATCGCGGAAGATGAGCCGGTTGTCGCGGCTGGAGGGCAGCAGGCGAATGGTGATGTCGGCGTGGCTTACGCCGCTCATGTGGCGGAAGGCGTTCTTGAGCAGGTTGAAGAGCACGTGGACCATCAGCATTTCCGAGCCTTCGAACTCGAAGCCCGCCGTCAGATCGCAGTGCACGCGTTGCTGTTCGTCGTCACGGAACGGGTAGCGCGCGAGCGCGACGCGTACGCACTCTTCTATCGAGCAGCGCGAGAAAGGTTGCGTATAGCCGCCGGTAAATCGCGCGTTGGCGAGCAGCATGTCGATGATGCCGTTCGAATGCAGGGCTTCCTGCTCCACGCGTGCCAGCACGCCTTGCATCGAGAGAAGGTGGGCGATGCGGATCTTCGGCACGGGGAGCTGGCCACGCTGCGCGATGGCGTAACTGTCGAGCAGCGCGGGCAGGAAGCGTGTGAGGCCCGCTGCTCCGGCACGAATGGCGAGCAGTGGCGTGCGCAGTTCATGCGCGACGCTGCTCGCGGTCGCGAGCATGGCGCGCTCCTGCTCGATGCGCACACGTTCCAGATCGTAGTTGGCCAGCGCACCGATGCCGATGGCGAAAGAAAAGATGGCCAGATGCGCGAGATACCCGAGTTCCACCGGCTGGGTGGTCAGGCAATAGGCGACGACGGCAAGACTGATTCCGACCACGAAATGCAGGACCAGCATCAGCCAGTCCAGCAACAGCACCATGACGAAGACGGCAATCAGTGCGCTTTCGACCCACACTTCCGTGCCGCCGTTCTTCAGCAGCATGAACCCGAAGAAGAAAGGCAGCGCGTATAGGGCCGACGCATACCAGTACCACGGCAGGTACTTTTGCAGGGTCGCGGGCCAGCGGTCGTGGAAGATGATCGGCACGAAAAGCACTGAGCCGACCACACGCAACCACAGGTTCTCGTAGGGCTGCGGGAACAGATCGCGCCAGACGTAGTAGTAGAGCGGGAAGCCGATCACCGCGACAACGGCAAGCGGACGCATGCGGCGCTTCGCATACTGCATGTTGTTCAATGCAGGTGCGAATGCACGGTTCGTCCACTGCGATAGTTTCGATAAGTTCATGGGAACCGATGAATCTTGTCTCTGGCGTCGGAATGAACGATCCCTTCGGCGCGAACAGGCGAGCGGTTAGAAGGCGGGTATTCCTGGCCCCATTGTTTGTTTGCGTCGGCATAACGGGGGCGAAGCATCGTCTCCTGCATGGCTTCCTGTTCCCCGAGACCCGCCTACTTTGCTACGACGGGCTAATTTACCATTGCAAAACCGTTCCGTGGCTCATTTCGTGACGCGTGATGCGACTGCTGGCATTGAAATTCTGTTGTCATAGAGTTCGGCGAACTGAAATTGATTCGCCGAACATTTTTTAATGCGTTATGCATGTTGGCAAATATCGCGGATATTCGATGCAAACCGAATATATCTGTAATGACGCGATAGATACGAACCACCGGTATGCCGAAGTGATTGCTCATTCCGGTTCGCCCAGAACGAATAACCCTCTCCGACTCACCCAAAAATTAAAGACCCTCCGGCGCGACTTCGAACCTCTCCGAATGGATAGCTACCCCGCGCGTTTTGACCTGGCCTAATATGCGCGTCCCGTCTCCATGGCCCGGTTATGGACGCAACATCGTCTTCTTCCCGATCGCGCCGCAAGGATGTCCGGCGAAGCCCGCCTCGGCTTACCCGGGAGATGTTGCTGCCGCTGCCGGCAGCCACTGTGCGGGCGCTCTCGCTCGAATCCCATACGGCGCTTGCTGCCGTCATCGCCGGACACGCCACAGCGCCGGTGGTGAACCGCCTCTTCAAGACGCTCTATCTCACCTGGTTCCTTCAGCAAGGCATGGGGCAGTTGCCGGAGACGGAGGCGTTTCGCAGCGCGGAAGCCGCGCTCATGCTTTGTTCACGGTGCGTGCGCGAAGGCCGCGAATGGCGGCTCGCGGAGGCCGGTCGCGCTGCGCTGTGCAGCATTCTCGCCCTCAACGACCATTTGCTCGCCTGCGCTCCCGCGCATTGCCATGCCGAGGCCACGCGACGGCTGCGCAAGCTGGCCACATCGCGGGCGTTGGGGGCGTCGTCGGACTTGCCCTGATGTTGGCGTGGTACCCGCCCGCCACTGCTTGCTCCTGATCCCCAGCGCCATGAACCAGCCGTCCCCGGCGCTATCCCTTCAGCGCCCCACCTTTATGCAGACGTGACGCCTGGCGCCTGTCGCAGAGCGTCTCGCTCTCCCGGTTACCGGCGCATATTGGGGTACGGTATGCTTGCGTAACGTCGGATGGCACGGCGGTGCCGATCGCACGCCTCCTGTGCACGCGGTATCCGGCCTCGCCGGGGCACGCCATTCGACCGCATTGAAGACCGATTCGGTGGTGGAGTGTCATGGGAATGGCGGTTGGGATAGGGGAGCGGGCAAGCGCAGCGAGTCCGCAGAATGAGGCCGCGATTCTGGGCTCTGCATCGGGCCGTGCGTCGGGCCGTGCATCGGGCCTTTTATTGGGCCGGGGCTGGGACGTCCTCTTGAGCCGCACATCGGGCCGCGCCCGTATCCAGAGGGGCTTTCGAGCCGAAGCACCTGCGCCTCGGGCCCGGTGCACAGGGCATCCGATCATGTCGTGTGTAACGAGCGGCGTGCAGTCCTTCACGCCTCTGTGGTGAACCCATGCCCACGACCCTGGACCTGCGCGCACGATACGGCCGCTCGGCCGGACGCCGCTTCCTGTTCGAGTGGCTGGCCACGGGCATTTTCGGCGTGGCGGTGCTTGTCCTCGCGGCGCTGCTGCCCGTCACTGCGAGCCTCGATCACGTCGTCTACGACAGCTATCTCCGGCTGAACGCGCGAACGCCGTCGGCGGATATCGTGATGGTCGAGATCGACAACGCGAGCATCGCGCAACTCGGCCGCTGGCCGTGGCCGCGCAGCGTCCATACACGTCTTGCCGAGACACTCGCGAAGGCGCATCCCGCCGCGGTGATCTACGACGTCCTGTTCACCGAGCCTTCGCCGGACGACCAGGCGCTTGCACGCGCCTTCGCCGATGCGCCCACGTTCCTTCCCGTTCTGCTCTCGCCTGCCGACGAAACCGGCATGCGCGAGGCGCTGCGTCCTGTTGCTCCGCTGGCGGCCGCAGCCGCAGGGCTCGGGCATATCAACCTCGAGGTGGACAGCGACGGCATCGTGCGCAGCGTCGCGCTGTTCGAAGGCGATGCGCATTCGCGCTGGCCGCAGTTGATGGTGCCGGTCTGGCGCGCCATTCGCAGCGGGCGCCTGCCGCTGGCCGACGGCAGCGAGGCCGCGCAGCGTGCGCCCGACATCACGCGCGTGGGCGGCACCGGCAGCGAAGCGCGCTTTCTCGTGCCGTTCAGCCGCGCCGCGCAGCACTATCGCAAGGTGTCGTTCGCGCAGGTGCTGGCGGGCACCGTGCCGCCCGAGTGGTTTCGCGGGCGCATCGTGATCGTGGGCGCCACGGCGTCGGGCCTCTACGATCGTTTTGCCATACCGCTGTCGGGCGCGCTGGGTCCGCTGCCGGGTGCCTATATCCACGCCAACGTGCTCGATACGCTGCTGCGCGGCGACGCGATAGAACCCGTGTCGCGCCCCATCACCATCGCGGCCTCGCTTGTGCCGCTGGCGCTGTTGCTGGCCGGCTTTCTCGTGTTTTCGCCCGTACGTTCGCTGATCCTGACGGCCGTGCTCGCCGTGTGCGCGCTCGTATTCGGCGGGGCGTTGCTTTTCGGCGCGCATCGCTGGATGACGCCCGTGCCGGCCATCCTCGCGCTCGTCTCGCTGTATCCGGCCTGGAGCTGGCGGCGTCTCGAAATGACCATGGCGTACCTGCGCAAGGAACTGCAGCAGCTTGCCGACGAACCGAACCTGCTGCCCGAAGCGCCCCGGCGGCGGCGCGAGTTCAGCGGCGACGTGCTGGAGCGGTACATGGCGCTGATGGCGCAGGCGGCCCAGCGCGTGCAGGACATGAAGCGCTTCGTGTGGGACAGCCTCGACAGCGTGCCCGAACCGATCCTCGTGGCCGACCGCCTGGGCGCGGTGCTGATCGCGAATCAGGCGGCGCGCGCGCACTTCGCGCGGCTGGGCGAGGGGCCGCCGGAAGGCCGGCTCATGCGCGACGCGCTGGCGGATCTCGCGTTCGTGAAGACCATCGACGCGAGCCCGGAAGCCGATACCTTCGCGCGTGCCCATTGGCCTGCGCCGCTCGACCCCACGCGGGCCGAGTACGCGACGCTGATGGAAGAGGGCGTGGAGGTGCGCGACCACGAAGAGCGCGACCACCTGCTGCGCTACGCGAAGTGCACCAACGCCGAAGGCGAGCAGACCGGCTGGATTGCGGGCCTCGTCGACGTAACGGCCCTGCACGAGGCCGAACGTCAGCGCGAAGACGCCTTGCGTCTGCTCTCGCACGACATGCGCTCGCCGCAGGCATCCATTCTTGCGCTCGTGGAGATCGAACGCGCGCGCAACGAGTCGCCGCACGTGCAGGGCTTGATGCAGCGCATCGAGCGCTACGCGCGCCGCGCGCTCGAACTTGCCGACGACTTCGTGCAGCTCGCGCGCGCCGAATCGCAACCTTATGACCTGCGTGCCGCGAGCCTCGGCGAACTCGTGATCGATGCGAGCGACGAAGTGTGGCCGCAGGCACATGCGAAGCACATCCAGATCGACCACGCATTCGAGGACGACGGCGAGGCCTGGGTCTGCGCAGACCGTTCGCTCATCACGCGCGCGCTCGTGAATATCCTCAACAACGCGGTGAAGTACAGTCCCGGGAACACGCATATCACCTGCACCGTGGCGCTCGAACCGGCGACGAGTGCCGACCGTCGCGTGGTCTGCACGATCCGCGACCAGGGTTACGGCATTCCGCTTGCGGAGCAGGCGTATCTGTTCGAACGTTTCCGGCGCTTTCATGCCGATGACCGGCCCGAGGTGAACGGCACCGGTCTCGGCATGGCGTTCGTAAAGACCGTGGTGATGCGCCACGGGGGCGATGTCACGGTGCAAAGCGAGCCGGGCAAGGGCACCGCGTTTACCATTTCGCTTCCGCTCTTTCTCGAAGAAGCCGACGATGTCCTGCCGGACGACGCCGGGAACGAGCACGCACACGGCGAAAAGCCGGATGCTCATGCGGGTTAGCCGATCGGGTTAGCCGATACCCATCGAACAGGACGTGGAATGCCATTGCCCATGAAGACCTTCTTGCTGACCTGCGTCGTGCTGGCGGCCGCGAGCCTTGCCGGATGTGCGGGCGTGCGAACCGAAGTGCAGGCCACCGGTATGCATGAGGCGCCGCAGGGCGACCTGCGCTATCGGTTCATGCGCACGCCGGCGCAGCAAGCCGATGTCGGTCAATCGACGTGGGAAAGCCAGTTGCGCGACGCACTCGCGCAGCACGGTTTCAGCGATGCGAACGAAGCAAACGAAGCAAATGATGCAAATGATGCAAATGAAGCAAATGAAGCAAATGAAGCAAACGATGCAAACGAAGCAAATGAGACAAGCGGCGCGGCCGACGCAACGCGAGGGTCGCGTTACCTGATCTCCGTGGCGTATGAAACGCGGCCGGTGGGCATCGCGGTGCGCGGGCCCGAGTGCGTGGGCAACGCCGACAACTGCGGCGCAAATGACGCGCCCCGGGAAGCTTCGCCGTTTGCTGGACGCTACCTGCATCGTCTGACGCTGCGCTTCATCGACGCGCGTTCCGGCGAGGAAATCTACAAGGTGACGGGTACGCGCCGCGACCGTGATGCGCATGCGTCGCCGGCGTTCGGGTATCTCGTGAAAAGCGCGCTCGCCCGGTTCCCGTTCGACGGCGGCCGCTGGCAGATCGAGCTGCGCGAAGCGGACGACGGCAGGCTGGCCGACGTCGTCTCCGTGAAGCCGCTCTCGCCTTGATGCGGCGACGCGCGTACCACTGCAGCCGCTTCAGTCGCTTTACATCTCGCTCCCCTCAAGCTTCAGACATCGCAGGTCATGACCGTACCCGACACTCCGTTTTCCCGCATCGCGCAGCGTCTTGAGCAGGGCGAATTGATCGAGGCCTCCTACGAAATCGACGCGTGGCTGGCCAATGCGCCCGACGATCCGTACGCGCTTACCGCACGCGCCTGGCTGCTCCGCCTGCTCGGTCGACATGGCGAAGCCGTACCGCTCGTCGAACGCGCGCATGTGCAAGCGCCGGACTTCGCGCCGACGCTGCTGGAGCGGGCCCGTCTCGCGCGGCTGAGCGGCGACTCGCAGCAGGCTCATGCCTCGTATGAGGCCTGGTATAAGGCTTGGCACGAGGCCTGGTGCGAGGCCCGGCATCAGGCCCGGCATGAGGACGCGGCACATCGCACGGCAGAGGACGCCTCCGCAGCGTTCGACGAATGGGTCGCGCTGTTGCACGCCACGGGCCAATACGGTCTCGCTGCCCAGGTTGCCGCGCGATGGTGCGACGCGTGCCCGGAACTCGCGCGGCCCTGGTTCCAGCAAGGGTTCTCGCATCAGATGAACAACGCGCTCCAGCCCGCGCTCGCGGCCTATCAGCGGGCGCAGGCGCTGGACTCCGACTACCCGACGCTGCTCAACAACATCGGCGCACTTCATGAATCGCTCGGCGAACACGATGTGGCGCTCAGATTCTGCAACGAAGCGATTCGCGTGGATGCCGCCGATTTCCGTGCCTGGACCAACGCATCGAACGCGTGGCTCGCGCTGCGGGAGCCGTATCGAGCATCGATTGCGGCTGCACGCGCCCGCACGCTCGCGCCCGACTATGCACCCGCGCTGCTCGCGCACAGCAACGCGCTGAAGGAGTTTCAGCAATGGGACGCGGCGCTGGAGCCGCTCGTCCATCTTGCGAAAATCGGCGTGGCGGACGCGAAGATCCAGTGGTCCATCGCCATGCTGCAACTGCTGCGCGGCGACTACGAGAACGGTCTCATCAATCACGAGGCGAGATGGCGAGGTTCGAGCGAAATGCAGGCGCTGCAGCCGCTTCCGCTTGAACAGCACTGGAATGGCGAGGACCTTGCGGGCAAGACACTGCTGGTGTGGGGCGAGCAGGGTTTCGGCGACGTGTTTCAGTTCGTGCGCTTCGTGCCGCTCATTGCTGAACGCGTGCGCGCAGCGGGCGGCACGCTCATCTACTGCTGCGTGGCCCAACTTCTGCCGCTGCTGTCGCGCAGTCTCGCGCACCTGGGTTTGCAGATCGTGCCGCACGATGCCCCGCAACTTCCGTATTTCGATCGGCACCTGCCGCTCGCAAGCGCGCCGCTCGTGCTCGGCATCACGCTGGACAATCTGCCCGCGCCGCGTGCGTATCTGCAAGCCGATGCGGCTGGCGTTGCACGTTGGCGTGAGCGGCTGGCGCGCACCGGCGGCCTGAAGGTGGGGCTCGTGTGGAGCGGCAGCCGCGGGCACAAGCGCAATCCGTTGCGCGCCGTGCCGCCCGCCGACTATGCCCACGCCTTCCGGGGGCTGTCGGGCGTCGAATTCGTGAGTCTCCAGGTGGACGGCCGGGACGAGCTGGCCACGATGGCCGCCGAAGGCCTGCCCGTGACGGACTACACCGCCGACCTGCGCTCGTTCGACGACACGGCCGCGCTCATCTCGAGCCTCGATCTCGTCATTACCGTCTGCACGTCCGTGGCGCACCTCTCGGGCGCCCTCGGTGCGCCTACGTGGCTGCTGCTGGACGTGTGCCCGCATTGGGTCTGGATGCTGGAGCGCAGCGACAGCCTGTGGTATCCGTCTGTCACGATTTACCGGCAGCAGACGTATCGGGCGTGGGGACCGGTGGTGGAGCGCGTTGCGGCGGATCTGCGAAGGCGGATCGAGGGGTGAGCCGCCGCCTCTTTGCGGCGGCAAGCGTTTGAATGCACGTGTTTGAATGCACATGTTTGAATGCCCTACGCGCGCAGATCGCCGCGACGCTTTTCAGTTGTCCGGCGTACCGGATTTTCGATGCGTCCCTCAATCGCCATACGGGTAGAGCAGACGAATTGGCGTTTTCGGAAATCCGTAATTCTGTTGCAAAAAAATATCGGTGGAAGCCAGTCCGTTTCATACATCGAATTGGCGTGACGAGCGGCTTCATCGTGCCGGAAAATCAGTCAAGAAATTCCAATAGCTGAACGGACTCTCGCGATAGCGAGGCGCACGGCCCCGCCGGTGCCAAGCGATGAACCCTTCCTCGCAACCCCCGTCACGCGGTCATTTCCCTGTCATCTGGCCATCGCTGCCTGTTTCGCTCAGGCCGCAATCCCCGCCCTAATTGTTAAATAAGCAATACGCTTTCTTATTCTGGGGATTTGTGTGGACAAATAAATTCCCTTATGCGAAAGTTCGCCCGAGCACTTGACTTACTAACTGTTACAGCTCGAGCGACGCACATCGCCGCATTGGACAAAGCGTGGTGCTCGTGAAGTTTCCAAAAGAGAAACCGGTGATTGCCGCGGCGAGGGTTCTGCCGCGCGGACGCACCGATAGCGCAATCGACATCAGCGTGGTGAGGCACAGCAATCATGAGCGCCATGAGCGGAAGGGGCCGGCAAAGCGGCCCGAAAGAAGTAAAACGAGCACTTCAATCGCCGGTTTTACGCGCTCAATGCGTGGACGCCGCGCGACAAGACTGCGCCGGGCACCCGGGCCCAGGTCGCAAAGGCCCGCCGTAAGCGGCATCTGAGCGCAACACGTGCTGGCTGGGCCATCCGCTTCCAGCCGGCACGTTCCGATTCCTGCCCTTGAAACTTCCTCGCGTGCGAGGACGGGACTTCCTGCGCCTGCGATTTCCCCGCAGGTGCCGCGTCCCTCCTTGTGTTGTATTGGGCCTCGCCGCCCCGTGCTGATGAACGGATGACAGTCTATGCGTGTGCTGATAGTCGAAGATGATCCCGTGCATGCCAAGGCTGCAGCTCGGGTGGTGGCGCCTCTGGGGCACGAGATCGTCGAGGCGGGCGATGGCGAGGAAGCCGTTCGCCTGCTGAGATCGGCGCCCTTCGACCTCGTGATTCTGGATTGGCTGATGCCCAGAATGAGCGGTTTCGAGCTGCTTTACTGGATTCGTCGCACGCTCGGCGCATCGCCCGCGGTGCTCTTTCTGACGAGCAAGGTGCTCGACGACGACGTGGTGTTCGCCATGGAAGCCGGCGCCGACGACTATCTCGTGAAGCCGTTTCGCGTGGCCGAGCTGGCCTCGCGCGTGAACGCGCTTCTCAGACGCACGAGGCGCGACAGCGACCCCGGCGGCCTTGTTTGCGCGGGCGACTACACGCTCAATCCACTCGAGCGCACCGTTTCGCTGCGCGGCGAGCGCATCGAGCTGACACCCAAGGAGTTCGACCTCACGGCGCTCTTCTTCAACAACCTCGGCAAGCTGCTGTCGCGCAAGGTGGTCAGCATCAGCACCTGGGGGCGCGAACTCGATCCCGCTTCGCGCACGTTGGACACGCACATCTACCGCGTGCGGCAGAAGCTCGCGCTCGCACCCGGGAATGGCCTGCGGCTGAGTTCGGTGTACACGCACGGCTATCGTCTCGACGTGGTGCCGTCAGGCCGGAGTCACGCGGCGCCCGGCTCGCATCGTCCGGTTGCGCAGCCGGTGTCGCCGGCTCCGCTCGTGCCTGCCGGATTCGCGTATGAGTGAAAGTGAAGGCGCGGCGCCTGGCGCGCCGCGCAGCGGCCAGCCGGCCCACCGTTTCGCGAGCGCACGCTGATGTACGCCGATGACGCTCCCCTGCCGGCCGGCATGGCGCGCGAATGGCTGGCGCTCGTCGTCTTCCTCGTGCTGCTCTCGTTGACGTTGACTGCCTCGGGCGTATTGCGCCGCGCCGATCTGCTGTTCTTCGACTTCGCGCAACCGCTGCTCCAGGAGCCGTCGCCCACCCGAATCGTGCTTGCGGCCATCGACGACGCGAGCGTGAAAGCGTTAGGCGGATGGCCGGTGAAACGCAAGGACTACGCAGCGCTCATCGACCGTCTGACGGCGGCGGGCGTTGCCGCCGTGGGACTCGACGTGGCGATGCCGAATCGCGGCAGGCTCCAGCCGTCCGGCGACGAACCGCTCGCGCAAGCCATGACGCGCAATGGCCGCGTGGTGTTGCCTCTGGTGGTTGCCGACGGGAGCGACGCCGCCGGGTTCGGCGGGTCCACTGCCGCGTCCGTTGCAACGCCTGTCGCCACGCCCGCCATCAGGCCCGTGATCAAACCCGCTGCGCCCATGGCCGGCGCGGCGTTCGCCATCGCACAAGCCAACGCCGCGCCGGACGCCGACGGCGTGGCCCGCAGCTTCTATCTGCAGGAGGGCGCGCCGCCCGAGGTGTACGAGCACATGAGCGTGTCGCTGCTGCGCGCGAGCGGCGTGCCGCTCACGCCATGCGGCAAGCGGCTGGGCCGCGAGGCGCAACGCTGGTCGGGCGCCTGCCGTCGCTACGTTCCGCTCGGGCCGGAGCCTTCTTACGCATCGTTTTCCTTCGTCGATCTGCTGGCTGGCCGCGTTGCGCCTGCTGTGCTGAAGGGCGCGGTTGTGCTCATCGGCCCCACCACGAGTACCGCCGATACCCATCTCGTCACGCCGGGCCGCACGCGGCGTCCGCTCTCGGGCGTCGAATTTCTCGCGGAGGCGACGCACGCGCTCGCGAGCGGCTCGCTCGTGCGCGATGCGCCCTGGGCCGGCCAGCTCCTTTTCAGTCTGTGCGTGTTGCCGTTGCTGTGCGCCGCGCAGTTCGCGCTGGGGCCGCGCGCCGGTCTGCTCGCGGCGTTAGCGCTCGCGCTTGCCGCCTGTCTCGCATCGCTCGTGCTGCTCAAGACCACGCACGTGTTCTTTTTCTCCAGCGCAGCGGTGGCCGCGTGTCTGGTCGCCTGGCCAGCCAGCGCATGGCGCCGCCAGGAGGCGTTGTTGCGCTATCTGGGCGAGGCCGCTGCGAGTGCGATGGCCGAGCCTGGCCTGCCTGGCGAGCCCATCACCCGCACGCGCGCAATCGACCCGCTGCATCGGCGCGTACTCGCGATGAGCGCCGTGATCGCGCGGCTGCGGCGCTCCGCGCGCTTCATCTCGGAGTGGATGAACAGCCTGCCCGAGGCGACGCTGGTGGTGGCGTCTTCGGGCGTGGTCATGCTCGCGAATCGCAAGGCCCTGGGGCTGTACTCGTCCGATGCCGATCTGGCCCATTCGCCGCCACGTCCCGCGGGCCGCCTGGCTACCGACGTACTGCGCGACATGACGGCGTCCGAGCACGCGGTGGAGTACGTCCGCGAGGCGCTGCGGCGGCTGGCCGAGAGCGGCGGCGTGGGCGTAGCGGGGGAAGGGCAGGCAAAAGCGGACGCAAAAACGAACGCAAGAACGAACGCAAAAGCGGACGCAAAAACGCAGAACGCCCCACCCGCACCGATGAACAGCGTGGAGATCGTCGACGGAAAACGGCGGTCGCTGCTCATCAAGTGCGCCGTCGTGCCCGCGCCGCACGCGAGCAACGCGGCGCTGATCTTCCACGTCGCCGACGTCACGTCCATGCGCACTGCCGAGCGCCAGCGCGATTCGGCCCTGCGCTTCCTCTCGCACGACATCCGTTCGCCGCAGACAGCGGTGCTCGCGTTGATCGAGCACCGCCGCCGCGCGCCGGCCGATCTGCCCGAGGCGCGGTTCATGGAGCTCGTGGCGCACTATGCGCAGTCGGCGCTGACGCTCGCCGACCAGTTCCTCTTTCTCGCCCGCGCCGAAGGCCGGCCGCCGGCGGCGAGCACCGTCGATCTGGCCTTGCTGCTGGGCGACGCCGTGGACGACCTCTGGCCTCAGGCGAGCGCGAAACACACGGCCGTGCGCCTCACCGCCGAGCCCGGCATGCTGGTAGTGGCCGATGCGCCGCTGCTGCGCCGCGCGTTCGCCAACCTGATCGACAACGCCATCAAATTCGGCCCGCCGGGCGCGACAGTCAGGGTGGCGGCCGGCGAGCGCGAAGGGCGCTGGGTCGTGACCATCGCGGACACCGGCCGAGGCATTCCCGCCGACCAGATACCGAACCTCTTCACGGAATTCTTCCGGCTTCCTTCCGATCACCCCGCGCCTGGACACGGGCTCGGGCTCGCCTTCGTCAAGCACGTCATCGACACGCTGGGCGGGCAGATTCACGTCGAGAGCGACGTGGGGCACGGCTCCGTGTTCACGCTTCTGCTGCCCAAAAAATCCGGCTTGCCTGAATAAAAGGCATCCGTCCGCAGCGGCAAATGCCCGCGCCGATATTTCCTGAAGAATCCCGAGTGGATTAAAGAAGCTTTGCGACAGGGCGGGATCGTGTCGCGATACAACTATTCGGCCGTGCATTTAACGAAATTTGTATTTCTAGTTGGCAAACGAATTGCTGAAAAAGCAATCGGGCGGCATTAATTCCGTCGCGCAAAACTATGCCAAATGCGTCATTGGCAAGTCTGCTCAATGTCCGGAATAAACCGGCCAGAAGCACCTGTGGTCGTGCTAGTTCAACTTCGTCACATTCTGGTGACAATTGTTCAACATTGTCCGCTCTCTTTTCCGTCGGCCTATCCCTTACTCTATGTTTCACCGGGTTCTTGCCTGATTCCGGCAATCCAATTTCCACAAGGCGTGCTTAAACAAACGGCAATTCATTTGATTGCCGGTAATTCCGTTCGTCCCTGCCTGGCGTTATTGGTTGGCTGGAAATTATTCGAAGCAAGGCCTCGTTCATCGATAAAGAAAGTTATTCATTCGGCTCGACAGACGTTCATCGCACATACGCATTTTCCGGCTGGCCCGCTCGTGCCGATCGGTACCGACCGGTGCCGATCGTGCCGGCGAGAAACTCGCTCGCATTCAGCCCGGCGTGATGCGTGTGTGAACGGAACATGAAGGGAACGCGCCGCTTACAGGCAGAAAATCTATGAATCGAACTTACCGCACTGTGTGGAACGCGGCGCTCGGCGCCTTCGTAGCCGCGTCCGAACTCGATCGAGCCCATGGCAAGGGCAAGTCGGGCGGCGCCGTGAATGTCTGCAACGAAAGCGCAAGCGGCAGCGCCGACGCGGCGCGTCACCACGGGCGAGTCGTGCCGCCGTTTGCCGCCGCGGCATTGGTGCTGCTGGGCAGCGGGCTCACTGCGCAGAGTGCGCACGCGCAATTCGCGCTCGACGGCGGCACCGCGAGCGGGTCCACCAGTGCCATCGCTATCGGTGTGGGGTCTTCGGCCACGCAGCAGAACGCCACGGCGTTGGGCAATCTGGCAGTGGCGACCGGCATTTCGGGCAGCGCGCTGGGACCTGGCGCGACGGCGTCCGGAAACAATTCGACGGCCGTCGGCATCAACTCCACGGCAAGCTCTACTGGGACCGTTGCGATAGGTTTGAGCGCCGTTTCGTCGCAGGCCAGCGCCGTGGCGATCGGCAGCAACAGTGTTGCCGGCGGACTGAACAGTACCGCAGTAGGCTACCTGTCCAACGCGGCGGCTCAAGGTTCCGCGGCTTACGGTACGTCCGCTTCCGCTACGGGCGTTAGCTCCGCGGCGCTGGGGCCCGGCGCCAAGGCGTCGAATACCAGCAGCGCTGCGCTAGGCTCGTTCGCCAACGCTTCCGGCGCGGGCGCAGTCGCGGCCGGCGCGGCCGTCGCTTCCGGCGGCTCAACCTTTGCGGGCGGCGCCGGGGCAACAGCGTCGGGCGATCACGCCGCGGCCCTCGGCCCGTTAGCCACCGCGGCCGGCGGCACGTCGGTCGCCATCGGCAACCAGTCCATTACGACCGCAGCCGGTGCGGCCGGCGTGGCCGTAGGTTCGGGCACGATGGTGAGCGGCGCGTCGGGCGTCGCGGTCGGCGTGAACAGCGGCGCGTCGGGCACGGGGGCCATTGCCATCGGCGTGGGCGGTACGGCAGGCGTACCCGGCTCCGGCACGCAGGCCACCGGCAACTTCGCGATCTCGATGGGCCACAACACGATTGCGGGCGGCGCTTCCGCGCAGGCCTACGGCGACGGCGCGACGGCAAGCGGCGACAGTTCCGTGGCCGTGGGCGTCGGCGCGGTGACGTCCGGACTCTCGAGCAGCGCCTTCGGCAATCTCGCCAAGGCGACCGGCACGTCCGCCGTCGCGCTGGGCGCGGGCGCCAATGCGACGGTGGACAACACCTCGGCGCTCGGCCTCAACGCCAGCGCCACGGCAACGTCGGCGACGGCGCTGGGCGCAGGCGCGCATGCCACGGCATTGAACGCAACGGGCCTCGGCATCAACGCGCTCGCCACGGCCACGCAGGCCACGGCGCTGGGCGGCTCCACCACGGCCAGCGCCAACAATGCCACCGCCGTGGGCTATACCGCGGTGGCTTCCGCGGCGGGCGCCACGGCCATGGGCATCGGCTCCCAGGCGCTCGCCACGATGACGGTCGCGTTCGGCGCCAACAACACGGTAGCCGCGGCGGCCGGCACCGGCGCGATTGCGGGCGGCCACAGCTCGCAGGTGACGAGCGGCACGGGCGCCGTCGCACTCGGCGAAGGGCAGACGGCGAGCGGCAACGGCGCGGTCGCCATCGGCGATCCGAATTCGGCCATTGGCAACGGCGCCATCGCGATGGGCGCGAACAACACGGCCAACGGCCAGGGCGCCATTGCGCTCGGCAACAGCAACGTGGCGACGGGGCAAGGTTCGGTCGCGCTCGGCAACGCATCGCAGGCCAACACGGCCGGTTCGGTCGCATTGGGCGATACAGCCGTGGTGCAGGCCGCTGCAACGCGCGGACTCGCGCTCGGTTCGGGCGCCACGACGAGCGTGGCCAACAGCGTCGCGCTGGGCGCCAGTTCCTCCACCACTACGGCCACGCCTACCTCGGGCGCGACCATCGGCGGCGTGAGCTACACGTTCGCCGGTGCATCGCCCGCGGGCGTGGTGAGCGTGGGTTCCCTGGGCGCCGAGCGGCAGATCCAGAACGTGGCCGCAGGCCAGTTGAGTCAGTCCAGCACAGACGCCGTGAACGGCTCGCAGCTCTACGCGACAAACCAGCAGGTCACGGCCAACACCACCGCCATCGACAACATCAACAACGGCGGCGGCATCAAGTACTTCCACGCCAATTCGACGCTGGCCGATTCCTCCGCCACGGGCACAGATGCGATTGCCGTGGGCGGCAACACGCAATCCACAGCGGCCAACGCCGTGGCCGTCGGCTCGAACGCCATTGCCAGCGTGGCGAACAGCGTGGCGCTGGGGGCGGGCTCCACCACCACGGCGGCTACGCCCACGCCCAACACGACCATCGGCGGCGTGAGCTATTCGTTCGCCGGCGGTGCGCCCGCGGGCGTGGTGAGCGTGGGCACGGCAGGCTCCACGCGGCAGATCCAGAACGTGTCGGCCGGCCAGTTGAGTCAAACCAGCACAGACGCCGTGAACGGCTCGCAGCTCTACGCCACGAACCAGCAGGTCACGGCCAACACCACCGCCATCGACAACATCAACAACGGCGCGGGCATCAAGTACTTCCACGCGACCTCGACGCTCGCGGACAGCCAGGCCACCGGCACCGACAGTGTCGCCATCGGCCCGGCCGCGGTCTCGGCCGGCACGTCGAGCCTCGCCGCGGGCAACGGGGCGTCGGCGCAGGGCGCGAACTCGCTCGCGCTCGGCACGCAGTCGAGCGTCACGATCGGCGACGGCGTGGCGATCGGTTCGGGCTCCGTATCGGATCGCGCGGTGGTCTCGGGCATCGGCTCCATTGCCAACGGCACGCATTCCATTCCCTACAACACCTCGGACCGCACGCTGCTCGGCGCCGTGTCGTTCGGCAATGCGTCGACGAACACGTACCGGCAGCTCACCAACGTCGCGGACGGCACGCAGTCGCAGGACGCCGTCACGGTGCGCCAGCTCGCGGGCGCGCTCTCGTCGTTTGCCGTGACGGGGCAGATGTACTTCCACGCGAACTCGACAGCCGCGGACTCGCTCGCCGTGGGCGCGGAATCCATCGCCGTAGGCCCGACCACCGTGGTGAACGGCGACAACGGCGTGGGCATGGGCAACGGCGCCATCGTGGATGCGACGGCGCCTGGCGGCGTGGCGATCGGCCAGGCGTCGAGCGCGGCGCAGGCCGATGCCATCGCGCTCGGCAGCGGCAGCCTCGCGGGTGGCGCGCAGTCCATCGCGCAGGGCGCCAATGCGAGTGCGGCGAATGTGGGCAGCATCGCGATCGGCTCGGGTGCGCGCAGCAGCGCCGTGGACGCCATCGCGTTCGGCTCCGGCGCGAGCGCCACCATGGCGAGCAGCATCGCGCTGGGTGCCGGTTCGCTCACCACGGTCGGCGCGCTCAGCAACTACGTGGCGTATGGCTTGAGCAGCCCGCAGTCGTCGGCGGGTGAAATCAACGTGGGCAACCGGCAGATCACAGGTCTGGCGCCTGGGCGTCTGGGCACCGACGCCGTCAACGTCTCGCAACTCGATGCCGTGGCCTCGCAACTCACGACGCTCATCAACCAGAGCACCTCGAACAGCGGCGGCAGCTACACGTCCACGCCGGGCACCGGCAACACCACGGGGCCTGCGTCGACGGGCTCGAACTCGTCCGCGGGCGGCTCCGGCGCGGTGGCGTCGGGCTCGAACAGCACCGCGGTGGGCAACGGGTCGCAGGCCACGGGCAACGGTTCGACGGTGGTGGGCACGGGCGCGACTTCGTCGGGCAGCGGGTCGGCGGCTATCGGTGCGGGCAGCGACGACGGCGGCCGCTCGAACGTGGTGGCCGTCGGCTCGACGAACTCGACGCGCCAGGTCATCAACGTCGCCGCGGGCACGGCCTCGACGGACGCCGTGAACGTCGGCCAGTTGAACGCGAGCGTGAGCAACGCGCTCTCGCAGGCGAACAGCTACACGGACAGCCAGGTGGCCGGTCTGCGCAACAGCCTCGACTCGTATCGCCGCGACGCCGACGGCGGCACGGCGACCGCGATGGCCGTGGCGGGCCTGCCGCAGCCGTCCGGCCCCGGCAAGAGCATGGTCTCGATTGCGGGCAGCGTGTACCGCGGCCAGTCGGGCCAGGCGCTTGGCGTCTCGACCATCTCGGAGAACAACCACTGGATCTACAAGGCGGCCGTCTCCACCAATACGCGCGGCACCTATGGCGCCGTAGTGGGCGCGGGCTACCAGTGGTAGGCGGGGAGGCGAGCCGATGCGAAACCTGGAACGGAATGACAGACGAACCAACAAGCGGACCAACAAGCGAACCATGAAATCTCAACAGGCTGTGCTGCTTTCGGTGTGCCTTTCGGCCGCCGTCGCCATAGAGGGCTGCGCGGTGCCTCACACGCCGCCGCAGTTTCCGGATGCCGCGTCCGCGTCGCCTGCGGGCGGCACGTTCGTGAACGTGGCGAACCTGCGCAACGTGAGTACGGGGCTCAACAAGGACCAGCTCTACGAACTGATCGGGCCGCCGCAGTTTCACGAGTGGTTCGTGGGCAACCACGTGTGGAACTACCTGTTCGACTTTCGGCGCGGCGATCAGGTGGTGTCCTGCCAGTACCAGGTGCAATTCGACAAGAACATGCGCGTGAGCGGCACGTACTGGCGCGACCCGCAGTGCGCCGACTTCGTGCGCGAGGCGGCGGCGCCGACCCCGCCCGCGGCCGACGCAACGAAGCCCGCACCGCTCGATCAGTTCACGATCCAGGGCGAGGCGCTGTTTCCGTTCGGCAAGTCGAGTCTCGATTCGATGCTGCCGGGCGGGCGCGCCGAACTGGACGCGGCGCTGGCGAAGATCCACGCCGAGGACGGCGTGACGCACATCGACGTGGTGGGTCACACCGACCGCATCGGTTCCGAGGAGAGCAACCGTGCGCTCTCGCAGGCGAGAGCCGAAACCGTGAAGCGCTATTTCGTGGCGCACGGGCTCGATGCGCAACGCGTTCGGGCGGAGGGCGTCGGCTCGTCGCAGCCGGTTTCGCATTGCCCGCCTGGAGCGTCGCCTGCCGTGATTGCCTGCCTGCAGGCGGACCGGCGCGTGACGATTTCGGTGTACGGCCAGCGCTAGGCGGCGTTTGCACCGCGTTGCACCGCGGTACCCGGCCCGGGGTTGCTCGCGTGATTGCGCGCGTGATTGTGTGACCCCGGGCCATTTGTCGTCTGCCATCTGCCATCGCACGGCATGCCTTGGCTTCATCACCGCACACTGAGCCCGGACGAAGCGAGCGCACGGGCGGCTCTCGTGCGCTGCGCCAGCGGCTCGCATGCGCGCTCTGGGCGGAGCGCACGAATTCGAACGTCCGTGACTCATGGCAGGAACGAGCACTGCTGAAAAAAACGCATGCGGCGAGGGCGCTGTGCGGGCACGAGGAGCCGGAAGAATTTCCCGCTTCGGCGCCGGGTTGGGTGGCGTGCCCGCACGCGGCACGCCGCTTGCGTCGCTTCCCTTCATGTATCCGCCGATCGATCCATGAAGGAGGGACGAGGCCCATGACAGCACGCTCACCCGCAGACGAAGCCGACCCGGCCCGCCGTTCCCCCCGCGAAGGCGACGACGTATCCGTGCACCGCGACGGCCAGGTGAAAGAGAAACCCCACGGCAACATGGACGAAACCATGATTCCGCAGAAGCCCGAGCCCGGCAAAGGTCCCTACGCGCCGGCACGCGGACACCTCGACGATCCGAAGGCCGTCGAGCCGCCCGGCAAGGGCGACCTGTCGGCATGAGTCACGTCTGCACGTTTCAACGCACGGAGCACAGCGCATGAGTGAGCAGAAAAAGCCGCCCGTGAAGGCACGCCGACGCCTGGGCGGCTGGCTGCCTTCGAGCGAAGACGCCGCGAAGGCGTTCAGGCTGGACCTTGGCAGGAAGGCACAGCAGCGCGCGAGTCGCCTGCAAGGCATGCCGCGCGCGAGCGTGGTGAAAGACCTCTCGGAGCTCGTCTCCGGCGACGCCGTGCTGCGCATGAACCTCACGCGCGCCATCGGCGAGGAGCGCGAGGCGGGTTACGAACTCGGCTATACGTCCATCGAGGAACTCATGAGCATCGTCGATTTCCTCATGACGTACGCGCCGCCGTTCGACCCCTCGCTGCCGGTGGCCACGCCACTGAACGCGGTGCTCGAATGGCCGATGTGCATGCCCTCGGGCTACGCGGTGTTTCGCGACCCCGCATTCAACGAGCAGATGCGCCGGGTGCTCGACTACTGGTGCGGTTTCCTGAGCGGCCCGCATTCGCGCGCGCACCTGAACACGCATGCGCCGCACGGATGGTTCTGCGAAGCGGCGCGGCGCAAGATCGGCATGGACCAGTTCCTCTGCGACCCGGCGCGTCCGTATTGGGGCTTTGCCTCGTGGAACGCGTTCTTCACGCGCGAGTTTCGCGAGGGCGTGCGTCCCGTGGCGGGACACGGCGACCATCGGATCATCGTGAGCGCCTGCGAGGCATCGCCCTTCGACGTGCGCGAAAACGTGCAACTGCACGATTGCTTCTGGCTCAAGAACCAACCGTATTCGCTGCGCGAAATTCTGACGGAAAGCCAGCAGGATCTCGCGCACCGGTTCGTGGGCGGTGCGGTGTATCAGGGCTATCTCAGTGCGTTCAACTATCACCGCTGGCACGCGCCGGTGGCGGGGCGCATCGTGGCCGCGTACAACGTGGACGGCACCTACTACTCGAACCTGGAAGCCGAAGGCGTGGACCCGGGCGGACTCAACCACTCGCAGGGCTACACCACGGCGGTAGCGGCGCGCGCGGTGATCGTGATCGACTGCGACGAGCCGGCCATTGGCGAAGTGGCGTGCGTGTTCGTGGGGATGGCCGAAGTATCGTCGTGCCGGATCGTCGCGCTGCCGGGCCAGCATGTGGAGAAGGGCGAACAGATCGGCTACTTCCAGTACGGCGGCAGCACGTACTGCCTGATCTTCCGGCCCGGCGTGATCGAGCGCTTCGAACCGAAGCCGCCGTATCACGACGACGTGCCACCCATCAAGGTCAACGCGCATCTGGCTACGGCACGGCGGTGAGCAAGGCCAGCGAGATCCCGGCCGGGTGCTTCGGCACCGCGTTCGCAGCGGGCGTCGTTTCGCGTGTTTCAGCGTTCTCCGGTTTCGTTTTGCCGCAGTGATCGCTCCGATGACCACTACGGCGCGAGCGGGCAAGCGGGCGGAGAGGGCGGATAGGGCGGATAGGGCGGAGAAGGACGCGCGCAGCGTTTGCGTCGTTATCGTTCAGGACGCGTAGAGTTCGCGGGCTGCCCGGCTTGAACGATTCGAGCCGGCCGCGTTGCCAGGCCGGCTTGCATCATCCGGGCTGCTGCTGAGCCTTGAACCGCCCGACCTCGGCGTACGCTTGCGCGCCGTCGAGCGCGTGGCTTCTCTCGCGGCCGCGCGCATCGCGCGGGCATGACGCCGCAGCAATTGAGCGAACAGTGCCTCGTCGGCCTTGAGGCCGCGCCGCGTGCGAACCGCGGCGAGTCTATGAAGCTCGCCTTGCTCGAAGGCGTCCACCACGGCCGGGTGGATGTAGCAGCGCCGGCACACGGCAGGCGTGTTGCGCAGCGTGTGCGCGACGTCCTTGATGGTCTGCACGAGATGCCGGTGCATGGCGCCTTTGCGCTGCCTGCTGCCGCTGTGTGCCGAATGTTCCGCAGTGCTTTTTGTCCTGCTTTTTGCCCTGCTGTTTGCCGCATTTTTCGCGGCTTTTTTCGGCGCGACCTGTTTCAGCGTAACGTCTTCCGCCTCTCGCTCGAGTTGTGCCTCGATGCGACGCAACGCGCCGAGCGCGAGCACGCTGCCGGCCCAGGTGCGGTAGTCCTTGGCCGTGAAATCGGCGCCGCTTGCCTCCCGCAGGTAGGTATTGATATCGGTGGAACTTACGGGCCGCAGCGTGCCGTTTTCATCGACGAACTGGAACAGCTCGTGGCCCGGCAGTCCGAGGCATCGGCGCACGACGCTCGCCACGCGCGGGTCGTCCACCTCGACGTCGTGTGCGACGCCGCTCTTGCCGCGAAAGCGAAAACGCAGCTTGCCCGCCGCGACGGCCGCGTGCTTCTTGCGCAGCGTGGTGAGGCCGTAGGAGCGGTTCTCCTTCGCGTATTCGGGGTTGCCCACGCGCACGAGCGTGATGTCGAGCAGCCGCACGACCGTGGCCACTACCTTGTCCCATGGCATGCCGCGCAGCCTCAGGTCGCGTGCCACACGACGGCGCACGCGCGGCAACGCCTCGCCGAACGCGGCCATGCGCTCGTACTTCGTGGCGTCGCGCACTTCGCGCCAGGCGGGGTGATAGCGGTATTGCTTGCGCCCGCGCGCGTCGCGGCCCGTGGCCTGCAGATAGCCGCGCGGGTCGGCGCAGATCCAGACGTCGGTGTAGGCCGGTGGAATGGCGAGTGCGTCGATGCGCGCGATCTCGCTTGCATCGCGGATGCGGCTGCCGGCGGCGTCGAAGTACGCGAAGCGCTCGCCCACGCGCTTGCGCGTGACGCCGGGGCAGCGGTCGCTCACGTATTGCAGGTCGTGTGCATCGTGGTTGGACGCGACGGCGGCCATGTCTCTCGCCACGCCGTTGCCGCGTTCGATGGCGCCGCCGGCGCGTTTGCGCAGCGCACGTGTGTTCCCAGCGTCTCGTTGTGAGGGTGATGGCATGTTGCCGTCCGCCTGTCGTTTTCACCTGCCGTGTCCACATCGTGCGGACTGTAGCCATCACAGCAACGGACATGCCAGTGGGTTGCTGGGGGGCTTCGGGGTTGCTCCGGGTTGCTCGTGATTGGCTTCGGGTTCGCCTGGTGTGCTCGCGCCGTGCGTTCAGGAGTCCGTTGCGGCGCATTCGCAGCAAGGGGTGTGGCTCTGCGCGTCGCGCGCTGCATCGACGCCATGGGTCTCGGCACAGGTAAGCGTTACAACGCAGTCATGCCGCGCGGTCTGCCTCGCGCATGCCGACCTCTCGCCTTGCCCGCACACCCTTCGACACGCTGCGTGGCACACCCGTTGCGGAGCGTCGCAGGCAGGGGACGCGTGTGCAGGTGCAGTCCGTCGGCCCTGCGCGCGCCGTCCACGTCGCAAACGAAGTCGCGATCGAAGTTGCAATCGAAGTGCAGTCGAAGTTGAAATCGACCATTCACTCACAGGAGCTACAGATGACCCGCAAGACACTTCAGGATCTTTTCGTCCATTCGCTTTCCGACATCTACAGCGCGGAGAAACAGCTCACGCGCGCGCTCGGCAAGCTATCGCGGACCGCGAGCAACGAGGAACTCTCGAAGGCGTTTCAGACCCATCTGGAAGAAACGCAAGGGCAGATCGAGCGCATCGACAAGGTAGTGGAGTCGTGCGGCATTCGTCTCAAGCGCATCAAGTGCGTGGCGATGGAAGGGCTCGTGGAAGAAGGCGAGGAACTGATCGATGAAATCGGGAAGGGACCGGTGCTGGATGCGGGCCTCGTGGGCGCCGCGCAGAAAGTGGAGCACTACGAGATTGCGGCCTACGGCACGCTGTGCGCGCTTGGCAAGCAGCTTGGCTTCAACGACGCTGTGAAGCTGCTCCAGGAAACGCTGGAAGAAGAAAAGGCTACCGACCTCAAGCTCACGAAGTTCGCGGAAAAGGCCGGCAACGTGCAGGCGAAGGCAGCGTGACGGCTTGTGCGAGGTAGCGGGGCGCGGCGGGGGCGTGGGCGATAAGCGTCTGCAGCGTATGCGTGGCGCGCTTGCCGGTCATGCGCGCCATGCTCGACGGCCCAGCGTCCGGCTCCATCACGCTCGCATCGTCTGACCGCGTCGGACAGTGAGCGCGGCTGGGCCGCGCTCACCTCGTGGGCTGGTTTGCCGACCGCGGTGGCAACCGTGTCGGCATCTGAATGGGCAACCCGGTCCGCAACCAGACCACGAACCAGGCAACCAGGCTGCCAGGGGGGCTGCCAACCCGGCTGCCAACCAAGCTGGCAACCCGGCCGCGCACGACTTTACTGTGCCGGCTTGTCGTCGCCCTTCACGGCGCGCTTGGTGGCCTCATAGCCCTTGCGGCTCGTATCGGCGATGCCGTGGCCCACGGCCTTGGCGCCGCTCGCCACGCCGTGACCGACAACCTTCGCACCGCTCGCCACGCCGTGGCCCACCACCTTCGCGCCGCTCGCGATGTCGTGTCCCGCTTCCTTTGCGCCGTGCGCGATGGCGTGGCCGGTGTCCTTACCGGCGGTCTTCACGTCTTCCTTGAGCGCGTGAGCGTCTTCCGAGAGGTCCGCGTGAGCGAACGGGCTGATAGCGGCAAGGGCAACGGTAAGGGCAACGGTAAGGGCGAGGAGCTTCGTTTTCTTCATGGCGTGGGTTCTCCCGTGACGGTTGGGTTGGAGTGGTTGAGGTGATTGGGGCGGATCTTCAAGGCCGGTGCGCGGGTTCGCCCGCGTCGGCGTCGAGTATCACGGCGGCGCGGCCGGTCATCAGCAGTTCGCCGCCGCAGTGCAGCGTGAAGCGGTAGAGCACGTTGTTGCTGTCGCCGCCCAGGCGCTCGGCTTCGATGTCGAGCGGGCCGCCGAGCGTATCGAGCCGCGCGACGTTGACTTCGAGGTCGCGCAGGCTCGCGAGAAAGCCGGCGCGCGGCGGCGGGTTCGCGTGCGGATCTGCCGAAGCGAGCGCCGCGCCGTGAACGGCCATGGCCTGGGCTGCGTATTCGACGCCGCAGATGGCCGCGAGCCGTCCGTCCGCGCGCAGCGGGTTGTGCGCATCGAGGTGGCTCGTTGCCGTGCAGCGGATCGAGACGTCGTCCCAGGCGGCCACGGCGTCCAGCAGGCACATCGAGCCGGCATGGGGAATGTGGGCCGCGATCCAGTCCTTCGCGAGCGGCGCGGTGAGCGTTGCGGCTGCCACCGTCGAGGGCGCAGTACGCGAAGGTTCGGACACGAGCGGAAGCGCCGGAGCAGGTGAAGCGTTGAGCGTCATGAGCGGAATTGGCCGGTTGAATCCGGCCATGTGATGTCGACCCGGCAATTGAGGCCAGGCAGGTAGTCGAGCACGACGCTCGCGTTCTCGCCTGCGGCCAGTGCCGTGCAAAGCGGCAACGCGCGCGCGGCGGGATGGCTTGCGCGCAGCGCTTCGAGCGCGGCGTCGGCAAGCGGGGTGGCGGCGGCGTCAGTGAGTTCGGCTTCGATGCGCGCGAGCGTGCGCTCGCCCGGCTGGGCCGCGAACACGAGCGCTACGCCGAACGCGTCCGGTATGGGGCGCACATCGCGCATGGGCAGCGGGTAGTCGGTGTCGAAGGCGATCAGCAGGTTCGGCGTGCCGTCCACCGCGGCCTGGGTCAGGCTTTCGAGCAGGCCCGCGCAGAAGCTGCCGTCGTAGGCGCACAGCACGTTCGACGGCGCCATGGCGCGCGTCGCGATGCTCCAGTAGCCGGCCGGCGCGTTGTGCACGGAGTTGTGAAAGCGCGTGGGCGAGAGTTGCCGGTCGTCGCCCGCCAGCGTTTCGCAGATCGCGTGGCAGTTCTGTCCGTCCCCGCCCGACGACGCGAACACGGTGGCGAGCGTGGACGCGTCGCGCCCGCTCGCGGCCACCGCCTCCAGACCCGCGGCGAGCGCGATTCTCACGATCGTGCCGGTGCGGCGCCGCTCGGCGGGGGCAGGCCTGGCGCGGGCGGCGCGGTGCGCGCGCCGTCCACGGCGCGCGGCCCGCGAGCACCTCGCGCGCCTGTGCCCAGCCGCCCAGTGCCGGGCCAAGTAGCCCGATGCCTTCGATGTACGCGGTGAGCCGGGTCATGATGACTGCCCTCCGCTATCGAGCCGGCCCGCATCGCGCAGCCGGCCCGCGTGGCCGAACAGCAAACTGCAGTTCGTGCCGCCGAAGCCGAACGAGTTGCTGAGCGCCGCGCGCAGCGAAGCTGCTCGGCCTTCCAGCAGATAGCCCGGCGAGAGCGCGGGGTCGGGCCGGGTCGTGTTGACGCCTGCGGGCAGCCATTGCGCGCGCAGCGACCACGCGGCGATCACCGCTTCCAGCGCGCCCGCCGCGCCCAGCGTGTGGCCCGTTGCGCCCTTCGTCGAGCTGCACGGCGTGCCGTCGAAGATCGCATTCACGGCGAGACTTTCGGCGGCGTCGTTGCTCGGCGTCGCGGTGCCGTGCAGGTTGATGTAGTCCACGCTGGCTGCCTCAATGCCGGCCTTGCCCGCCGTACGCAGGGCGTCCTCGATGGCCATGCGCGCACCAAGCCCTTCGGGATGCGGCGACGACATGTGATGCGCGTCGCTCGATTCGCCGATGCCGAGCAGCAGAATTGCGTCGTCGTTGAGTGCACCGGCCTGCTGCGGCGCGCGCTCGATCAGCGCGAACGCACCGGCCTCGCCGATCGAAATGCCGCTGCGCGCCACGTCGAACGGTCTGCACGGTTCGCGCGAGAGCAGTTCGAGCGAGTTGAAGCCGTAGAGCGTGGTGAGGCACAGCGAATCCACCCCGCCCACCACGGCGGCATCGATGAGCCCGGCCTCGATCATGCGGCGCGCCGACCCGAACACTTTCGCGCCCGACGAGCACGCCGACGAAATCGTGGTGGCCGGCCCTTGCAGGTCAAAGTACGTGCGCACGAACGCCGCCGCGGACCACGGATTGTGGGTCTGCGCGTAGCGAAAGCCCGCGGGCAGGGCGCCCGTCTCGCCATCGCGCTGCCGGTAGGCCAGTTCGGTTTCGAGGATGCCGGCCGTGCTGGTGCCGACGAACACGCCGATGCGCGCGGCGCCGTAGCGTGCGGCCGCCTCGCGTACGGCGGCGTCGAAACCGTCAGCGGTGAAGGCCATCTGCGCGAGCCGGTTGTTGCGGCAGTCGAAGTCGGCAAGGTCCGCGCGCACGGGCACGGCATCGACGCCTGCCACCTCGCCCACCCAGGTGTCGAGCGTCGCCCGTTCGAAGCGGCACGGCACGAGACCGCCGCGCCCTTGACGCAGGGCGTCGCCGAGGGCGTCGAGTCCGCGGCCGAGGCAGCTGGTGGCTGTGAAGTGCGAGACGAGAAGAGGAGTCACGGCTCGGGGGTTCCGTTGCTGGTCATGGGTGTCATGCAGGCGATGCAGGCGCGGGCCCGCGGGCTTGCCGGGTCGCGGGCGGCACAATGGTAGCAAAGGGGCTCTATGGCGCGCCTCGACGTTGCGCTGTTCATGGCCGCCCCGCCTGGGTAGCCTGGGTAGCCCATGCCGCCCGCAACGTCATGCAGCGCAACTGCGCTGCCGCTGCGGCCTCCAGCACCTTCGGCAGCACGTCGAGCACGACCGGCCGGTTGTGCGCATCGCACGCCGCGTGGCCGTCGTGCACGAGCAGGATGTCGCCGGGCGCGAGGCCGTTCAGCAAGCGGTGCGCGACACGCGCGGCGTCGTTCGTGCGGGTGTCGAAGCCCCGCCGCGTCCAGCTGGCGAGGTGAAGGCCCAGCGCGCACAGCGCGGGTTCGAGGAACGGATTGCGCAGCCCCGCGGGCGCGCGGAAAAAGCGCGGCGGCGTGCCCGTGATGCCGGCGAGCGTGGTTTGAGCGGCCTCGATCTCGCGTCGCATCGCGGCCGGCCCCAGCAGCGAGAAGCGGTGCAGATGCCGCTGGCTGTGATTCTCCACGGCGTGGCCGCGCGCGACGATCGCTTCTACGCACCTCGGGTAGCGGCGCGCCTCGTCGCCGATGCAGAAGAACGTGGCGCGGGCGCCGTGGCGGTCCAGCACGTCGAGCACGCGCGGCGTGACCTCGGGGTGCGGGCCGTCGTCGATGGTGAGCGCGATGCTGTTGCCGGCGCTGGCGGGCAGGCGCCTCCAGTTCGGCCCGAGCAGCGCGCTGCGCGGCCACAGGCCCGCAGCGGTCAGCGCAAGGTGCGACGCCATCACGCTGCCGAGCGCCCACGGCCACGTGGCAGGCGCCGCGCCCACGGCGGTGGCCGCCACGGCATGCAGCCCGGCCGTGCCTGCAATGAAGGGCGACGGCCGCCAGCGTCGCGAGTGCGCCGCCAAGGCTGCCGGCATGGCGGGCGGCACGTTGGTCTTGAGCGTCATCGCGCTTCTCCCGCATGAACGACGTGGGCCGCGTGGGTGGCGTGGGCCGTGCCGGCCGGCGCGAGCATCGCCGAAAACACCAGCGCGAGCACCGCGCCCGGCCCCACCGTGAGGCCGAATGCCTGCAGCAGCGGCACATGGGCGAAGGCGAGCAGCCCGAAGCCGGCCACCGTCGAAAGATTCGCCACGAGCAGCGACACGAGCGTGATGGGCGCCATGCGCGTGTCTTGCGCGGCGCTTGCATCGGCACTTACGTCGGCGCTGCGCGCTGGCATGTTGAAGAACAGCGCGTAGTTGGAGCCCACCGCGACGATCAGCAGCATGCCGATCAGATGCAGGATGGTGAGCGCCACGCCCGCCAGCGCAAGCGCCGCGCTCACCACGAGCACGGCGGCCGCGAGCGGCGCGAGCGTGCGCACCACACGCAGCGGCGAACGCAGTGCGACGAGCAGCAAGACCACGATCGCGGCGAGGCCCGCGAGCGAGAGGTGCAGGTCCTCGCCCACGTAGTTGACGTAGAGACGGTCGGCCTCGGACTTCAGGTCCACGAACAGCGCGCCCGGCACGTTGGCGCGCGCGACTGCCGCGCTGACGCGGCCGGCATCGAGGCTCGGTTCGTCGGCACGCGCGGTTGGCGCGGCGCTTGCAGGTTGGGTCGTGGTTGGGGCCGCTGGCGCGCGCAGGGCGAGCATCGCGCGCCAGGCGTTGCCGCCTTTGTTGGCGTCGTTGCCTTGATGGCTCAGTAACGCATCCACGGCGAGCGCCATCGACGTGCCGCGCAAGTCGTCGCGGGTGAGCAGGCCGCCGTTGCGCGCGGTTTGCACGTCGGAGATGAACGGCGCGAACACCTGCGGCTTGACGTGCACCGGCTGGTCTTCAACGGCCGTGCGCATGCGTTCGGCGAGTACGTCCGCGGCCGGCAGGCTCGCCAGACGCGCGCGCTGCGTGGTCGCGCTCGGCAGATACCGCGCGGGGCTCTCGTAGCCCGCGATCACGCCTGCCGCTACGAGTGGCTGCAATTGCGCGCCTACCTTCTCCGCGCCTTCCAGCACGGCTTCCTCGCTCGCGCCCGAGATCACCACGAGGTAGCGGACGTCGGGGGCGCCCACGTCGGCGCGCAGGCTCGCATCGAGCGCCTGGCTTTGCGGCGACACAGGGCTCAACGCGGCCAGCTCGTGGCTCCAGAGATGCCCGCGGTGCGTGACCAGCACCGCGACGGCGGCCACCGTCAGCACCGCCACGAGCCAGCGCAGCCGCGAGGCGGTTTGCGCGAGCCGCGCGAGCACGGCGCCGGCACGCGACACGTCGCGTATGGCGTGATGCGGGCCGCGCAGATGCGGCAGCACGTAACGCGTGACGAGCGCAGCCGTGACGAGTCCCGCAATCGAATAGAGGCCCAACTGCACGAGCCCCGGAAAACCCGAGAACAGCATCGACGCAAACCCGCACACCGAGGTCAGCACGCCGAGCCGCACCACGGGCCAGTAACGCGTGGTCCATTGGCGCAAGGCGTCTTCACGACTCACGCGCGGGCCGGGCTCCGCACCCGGCCCCGCGCGCGACGACTGCACGAACAGATAGATCGAATAGTCCACGGCTTCGCCGATCAGCGTCGTGCCGAAGCCGAGCGTGAGCCCGTGCACCGTGTGGAACACGACGCTCACCGCCGCGATGCCCGCCGCCACGCCGCACAGCACGGGCAGCAGGCCAAGGGCGAGCGTGAGCGGCGAACGATAGAGCACGAGCAGCAGCGCCGCGATCAGCACGAGGCTCAGCACCGAAAGCCGCTCGACATCGTGGCGGATGTTGTCGCGCGTTTCGACGGAAAACACGCCGGTGCCGGTCATTACGAGGCGGCAGGGCGAGGCCTTACTGCCCTGCGTGGCCGCATCGAACGCATGCCGGACGGCGGCGATGGCACGTGCTTGGGCGTCGGTGTCCGAGCCGGCGGCGCGCGTTTCTACGAGCAGCAGCGCGCGCTGGCCGTCGCGCGAGGCCCACACGCCGTCCTGCACGGCAGGCTGCTGGCCGCTTTCGAGCCGCTCAGCGAAAGCCGTGGTTTCGCCGGTCGGGTCGCGCGGCAACAGCGCCTTCGTGAGCAAACCCGCGGACGAACTGAGCAGATCGAGACTTTCTCCGAGCGCGCGATGCAGGCCGTCCGCCGAAAAGCGCTCGGGCGTCACGGTTGGACTCAGCACGTAGCGATGCTCGAAGACGAAGCGCTGGTCGTTCGCCTCGTTCACGGGCTCGCCGTTGTTGACGGCCGCGAACTGCGGGTCGCTGCGCAGCGTCGTCGCCATGCGGCGCGAGAGCGCGGCGCGCGTGGCCGCGTCGCCACCTTCGATGCCGACAAGGATCAGCCGCGACACGAGCCCCTCGCGCAACTGCTCGACGAGCACCTGTTGCCGCGCGTCGGGCGAGCGCGGCAGGAACGCGGAAAGGTCGGCGGTGAACTGCGCACGGGCAATGGCGACGCCGCACGCGAGAAGAAACAGCAGCCACAGCAGCACGGCGAGCGGCGGGCGGCCGCGGCCAGGGCCAGGGCTAGGCGGCGGTTGCCGTGGCTCGCCTGGCGGCAGCGGTTGCGGCTTGCTTGCCTTGTGCGATGTGGCGGCGCTCATCAGGGCGCTCCGGCGTTTTGCAGCCGCATCAGCGAACGGTCGCCGTCGGCCTGCTGGATCGCCACGCTATGCAGCATGTCGCGCGTGCCGCGCAGCGTGATCTCGCTCACGTTCTTGCGCAGGCGCGAGTCGAGCGGCGTGAGCGTGAGCGTCCAGCCGTCGCCTTCGCCTGCGACCGCCACCTTGTAGACCTGCTCCAGCACGTAGCGGTTGCCCGCCAGCGTGGCGCGAATGCTTTCGATGAACGCGGCCAGCTCCGGGTATTGCGCGAGCGCGAGCGTATAGCGATGGTCGTTGCGCGCGACGGTGAGCTTGTCGCCGTCCACCACGAGGTCTTCGGGCTTCGGGCTCAGCGTGCGTTTTTCGAGGTGGTCAGGCGCGGTGAAACTGAGTTCGCCCGACGAGACCACCGGCTGGTCCGCGATGGCGAGGTACTTGGTTTCGGTGAAAGTGGCGTGCCCCGACTTCTTCTGCGCGAGCGTGGCCATCAGGCGGTCGAGGGTCCACGCGGACGATGACGACGACGTGGCTCGTGCGTCGGTGTGCATCGAGGCCTTCGCAGGGGGAACGGCCTGCGCGGTGACGGATGGCGCATCGGCACTTGCCGCTAACGCTTGCGCGGCGCTCGCGTCGATGCACGTGCAGAGCCCGATCACGCCCGCGCTCACGAGAGCGAGGCATGCCCGGGCGGGCACCACAGCGGCACGAGAGCGGTTACGAAAAACCATCATGCTTTAGCTGTCCCTCATGGAGTTGCCGAGATCCGGATGGCGCGCGAGCGGCCCATGCGCGCACGGCGTTTCGCGTCGGCGTTGCGCGCCCGTCTGCCAGAAATCGAAGAAGTTGAACCAGTTGTAGGGCGCCGCGCGGCAGTAGCGCTCGATCAGCTCGACATAGCGCGCGAGCGCCGCCTGAACCTCGGCCTCGCGCGCGCCGCGCGGCGTGTGCGTGAAGTCCGCGAGCAGGTCGAAGTGGATGTCGTAGCGGTTGCCGCCGCGGTACAGGCCCGTCATGAAGATGACCGGGCGCCTCAGCATGGCGGCCATGCGCAATGGCCCGAGCGGGAACGCAGCAGGCGCGCCGAGGAAGTCGAACTGCCGCACGGCGTCGCCGCCGTCGCGCAGCAGCGTGCGGTCGGCGAGCATGCCGATCATGCTGCCCGTGTCGAGATACTCGCGCACCTTCAGCATCGAATCGATCTGCCCGAGCGGGATCACGTCCTGCTTCGCCGCCGGGTTCACGGTGGCGAGAATCGCGTTGATGTGCCGCGCGTTTTCCTCGTACATCGTGATGGCGACGCGCAGGCTGGGCCGCGAGCGGCCAATCGTGCGGCAGACCTCGAAGCTGCCCAGGTGCGCGCCCATCAGGAAAGCGCCGCGGCCTTCGGCGAGCGCGGCGCCCACGAGCGTCTGGTCATGCAGATGCAGGTCGAACAGATCGAAGCGGCCGTTGAGCAGATAGATGCGGTCGTGGACCGTGGAAGCGAAGGTCCAGACGTGCCGCCACACGTCGCGCCAGCGTGCCGGGCGGCCCAGCACACGCGCGAGATAGGCGCGCGAGGCGCGGCGCACGTCGGCCGAGAACGCGAGGAAATACGCAGTGATGGGCACGAGCAGCGCGCGGCTTGCGCGCCGACCCAGGTTCAACGACACCCAGGTCATGGCGCGCAGCAGCTTGAGGTTGCTGCGTTCTTCGCGTTGGGCCCAGTCGCTGCGATTCATGAGCCCTCCTGGCGAAGCGGCGGCGTAGGTGCGCTAGCCGCCAGCGCGCCGCTTGCCACCACGCGGCCGCTCGCCGACACGGTGAAGCGCACCGCGCCGCTGGCCGTGATGTCGTAACGCACGTCGAGCGGTTCGTCGGGCGACGCGGAACTGGGGAATTTGGCCGAACTCAGACGGTAGGTATCGAGCGGACGATTCAGCGCCGCGCCGATGGCCGTGAGCGCGCGCTCGAGCAGCACGACGCCCGGCACGATGGGCCGGCCCGGAAAGTGGCCGGGGAACGCAGGGTGATCGGCGGGAATCGTGAAGGTGAGCGGGGCGGCCGGCTCGTGCTTCGTCTGCTGATCCGGCCGCGTTTGGACGTGTGCTCGCGCGTCCTGCTTCATCCGGGCGAGCGCGCGTGCGTGCTCGTCATGCAGCGCCTTCAACACCGCCTGCGTCAACTTGCCGTTCGCATCGCGCGGCAGCGCTTCGACGAACACGAGCGGGCGCGGCATGAAGGCGGTGTCGATACGTTCGCGCAGCGCGCGCTGCAAATCTGCCGCGGCGAGCCCCGGCGCCACGACGAACGCCATGAGCCGCGTGGCGAGATGCGGGTTCAGAGCGTTGGGCGTGCCGGCGGGCGCGAGCGCGGCGCGGCTTTCGTCGGGCATGACGAACACGCCGTCGGTCACGCCGGCAATCGCGTTGAGCTGATGATTCAGGTACGCGAGCGAGGTTCGCTTGCCCGCGATGTTGATGAGGTCGGCCTTGCGTCCGTGCAGCAGGAACCGCGTGTCGTCGAGCGGTTCGAGCGCGTCGCCCATCGCGACCGGTGGTTCGACGTGCGCGCCGTGCGCTTCGAACACCGTGCCGTCCTCGTTCGCTGCGGTCGTTGCGGTTGCCGCGGTCGCTGTATTTGCCGCGTTTGTTTCCCGCGCACGCAGTTGAATGCCGGGCAGCAGGTGCCATCTGGCCTCGTGCGCCGTGCGGCGTGTGGCGATCTGGCCGGTCTCCGTGCTGCCGTAGATCTCGACGAGCGGCATGCCGAACGCGGCTTGCGCCGCACGCGCGAGTTCGGGCGCGAGCGGCGCCGTGGCCGACAGCGCGAGCGCGACCGGCGGCAGCGCGTGGCCTGCGAGCGTGAGCGCACGCAGATGCACGGGCGACGTGACAAGCACGCGCGGCGCGGGCACGGCGGCAAGTTCGCGGGCGATGTCGGCGGGATAGAAGGGCCGCGCGTGGCTGAAGGCGAGGCCGTTCACGAGCGCGAGCAGCACCGTGGTCTCGAAGCCGTACATATGCTGCGCCGGCACCGTGCCGACGAGTGTGCAGGGCGGACCATCGAGCAGCCCCAGCCGCGCCGCCGACGCGCGCAGACACGCGACCAGCGCGCCCCAGCGTTTGCCGTGCGGCACCGGCGTGCCGGTGGAACCCGAGGTGAACAGATACGCGACGGTTTGCGACGCGTCGATCTGCGGCACGTTGAAGGTGGGGGTGACGTCGAACGAAGAAGGCGGTTCGGGAAAGCGGAACTGCGGCAGATCGACGGCGCAGTCGTCGCTGTCGTGCAGGCAAAACGTGTCCGGCGCGAAGGCGAGCAACTCGCGCACCGCGGCCGGCGTATGCGAGGGCGGCAGCACGCTGATCCTGCCCGCGACCATCGCCGCGCACAGGCCCACGGCGAAGCGGTAGCGGTCGGTGCACTGGTTGAAGACGTGTCTGCCCGCAGGCAACACGGCGGCAAGCCGCTGCACGTCCGCGAGGAACGTGCGCACGGAACACGGCGCGCCGTCGCGCCACGCGATCGTCTGATCGGGCGACGTGTGGGACACGAGAGGAAGGCTCGACATGACTCTGCGGCTGCTCGGTAAGCTCGATAAGGGTGGCGACTCGATACGACGACTACGACGATTACGACCGCTACGAAAGCGCCGGCGGCGAGCGGCGCCACGCCACGGGTTGCGACGGCGTGCGCCGATACCGCCTGCTCGCGCCCGCCGCACTCATTGCGCGCGCTCCGGCATAGCATGCGCTCTCGCTTCACTTGCCTCTCGATACGCGCGCAGGCTCGCGAGCAGGCCCGCTTGCGGCTCGTGCGGCAACACGATGCGCCGGCACGCGTATTCGACGACGAACATCGCGCCGGCGAGCGGCAACGTCAGATAGTTCGCGAACGTGGACCACGTGAGCGGCGACGCCATTGCGAACAGCAACGTGGACACGCTCGCCATCGCGATGAAGAAGAGCGTCCACGCCGCGGTGATGGTGCGCGTGTAGCGCGCGACCTCGGGCGAGAGCGGGCCTTGCATCATCGTTGCGAACTGCGTGCACAGCGGTATGCGCGTTTCAACGAGCGTGCGGCCGAACATGAATGCCATCGCCAGATTGAAGCTCGCATGCTCGAGCCAGGCACCCCATTCGAAGTGGCGCGCGAGCGGTTCGCGCGCGGCCCACAGCGTGGCGCAGACGGCCGCCCACAACGCCAGCCACACGGTGCGCCGCGGCGAACGCAGCGCGGCGCCGAACGTGGCGGCCAGCACGGGCGCGAGCACGAGTGCGAGCCCGAGGCCGCCCATGCCGGGCGTGGCCGCCGCGTAATGCGTGCCGATCTGGCAGGCCATCAACGCCGCGACGACGATGGCGCCGCTGCCGGCGCGAGCAAGACGGGCGAGGGCGCTCACGTTCCGTCTCCGTTGCGGGCGGCACAGCGCGCGCGGAGGCGTCGCGTCGCGGTGGAGTGATACGCGCTCGAACGTTGGAACGCGAGAAGGGCCGAAAGGCCCGCAAGCGGCGAAAGGTTCGTCAAGGTGTGCTGCATATCCGGCGTCGTGCGCGGGCGAGGCGGCGCGCTCCTGTCTCGTTTCGTCACATGAATGACCGTGCGCGGTCAGGTCGTTTCTATCGGCGTGTCTGGTTCGCCATGGCGTTCGCGCATCCCGCGCACCCGGCCGATCTGGCTTGCGTAGTTGGCTCGCGAATCTGGCTCGATATGGTGCCGGAAAGGCCCCCTGCCGGGCGTAACGGTTTGCAAGCGGTTTGCAGCCTTCCAGGCTCGTTTGTAACCGATTGTTGGGCGGCCTGCCGGGCCGCCGCGGCGCGCGCCATTCTAGCCTGGCGTCCACCCCGGCGGCCCACCCCGCGCGGGCCGTGGGTTTGCCCGCTCAGGCGGCGCCTTTCCGTCCCCTTTCCATTGCCTGCCGCGGTGCGGCGCCGTACGGTCTGTAACCCTTTCTTCTGTACGCCGCGCGAGCCGATCGTCTAGAATCGCCGGGCTAACAATCTCATATCAGGCGGGCAACAGACCGGTCCGGCAGGGGGATGGAGCGCACGCCGGAGCGCTGGGTTTAAGCCCCAGGCGCTGGGTACGGTGCTCCGTCGCGCTGCGTCCCAAGGCCGTGAACGCCCGCAGGCAACGACGATGAACCCACTCGAAGCAGAACTGGCCGCGCAGATCATCCGCGACCTGAATCTCGAAGACGTGCAGCCCGACAGCGTGACGGCGGACACGCCGCTCTATGGCGAAGGGCTCGGGCTCGACTCCATCGACATTCTCGAAATCGCGCTGATGATCTCGAAGAAATACGGCTTCGAGCTTCGCTCGGACAATCCCGACAATCAGAAGATCTTCGCCTCCATCGGCTCGCTCGCGGCCTACGTGGCGGCGAACCGGACGCGCTGAGCGGCGAGGCGTTGCAGGTCCCAGCGGGCTGTTTTCCATGTTCACGACTCAGGCATCGTCCACGCATCTCGTTCTGATTCCAAGCTACAACCCGGGCACGCGGGTGGACGACACCGTGCGCAGCGCACGTGAGAACTGGAACCCGGTGTGGGTCGTGGTGGACGGCAGCACCGACGGCAGCACCGCACGTCTTCAAGCCATGGCCGAGCGCGATCCGGGCCTGCGCGTGATTGTGCTGCCCGTCAATCGCGGCAAGGGGGCCGCCGTGCTCGCGGGGCTCGACGAAGCCGCCGCCCACGGCTTCACGCACGTGCTCACGATGGACTCCGACGGCCAGCATCCCGCGCATCTCATTCGTAGCTTCATGGCCGCGTCGCAGGCCGACCCCGGCGCGATGGTGCTCGGTCTGCCGCAATTCGGCCCGGACGCGCCGCGCGAGCGCGTGTACTGGCGGCGCCTCTCGAATCTCTGCGCCAATCTGGAAACGCTGTGGGCGGGCATCGGCGATTCGCTCTACGGCTTTCGCGTGTATCCCATCGCGCCGCTGCGCGCCATCATGCACGGCCACGGCTGGATGCGCCGCTTCGACTTCGATCCCGAAGTGGCGGTGCGCCTGTGCTGGGAGGGCGTGCGTCCGGTGCGCATCGCGTCGCCGGTGCGCTACTTCCAGCCGGGCGAGGGCGGTGTGTCGCACTTCAGCTATCTGCGCGACAACGTGCTCTTGACGTGGATGCACTTGCGCCTGCTGGCGCAGTGCGTGCCGCGGCTGCCGAAGCTGATCGCCATGCGCTGGCAGGAACGCTTTTCGACCGCGAAGCCGTGAGGCGCTGGGGCTTTGGCGCGCTCGCGCGTGATCGCAAGCCCACACGCGTCGTGTAAGGCCGTGTCGTGCAAGGCCAATAGCAAGGAGTCTGAACGATGATGATCGCGCTCTTCACCGACTTCGGTGCCGACGACATCTACGTGGGCCAGATGAAGGCTGCGCTGCTAAGCCGTGCGGGCCGCGACGTGCACCTCGTGGATGCGCTGCACAACGTGCCCGACTACGATGCACGCGCCGCCGCGCATTTGCTGGCCGCTTTGCACGGCGCGTATCCGGACGGAACGGTGTTTCTCGCAGTGGTGGACCCGGGTGTGGGTAGCGCGCGGGAGCCGGTCGCTGTCATGACGCAGGTGGACGGCAAGACGCAATGGTTCGTCGGCCCCGACAACGGTCTGCTTTCCGTGATCGCTGCGCGTGCTTCACATGCGAAGACCTTTCGCATCGCGTGGCGTCCCGCTGCACTTTCAGCCTCGTTCCATGGACGCGATCTCTTTGCGCCCGTGGCCGCGTGGCTCGCGAGCGGCGAGGCGCCTGCGGACAAGCTCGAAGAAACCGGCGCACTTCAGGTTCAGCTCGATGCGGGCGACCTGGCCGAGATCATTTACGTCGATCACTACGGCAACGCGTTGACCGGCATGCGCGCCGCGGCCGTTGCGGACGATGCGCGTCTGCGCGTGGCGCAGACGGAAGTGACGCGAGCCCGCGTGTTTTCCGATGTGCCGGAAGGCCAGGCCTTCTGGTACGTGAACTCGATCGGGCTCGTGGAAATTGCCGTGAATCGCGGCAGCGCCGCGGCGCAGCTCGGGCTGCGGCCGGGGCACGTGGTCGAGGTGCTGGCCTGAGCCTGAACAGCGCTCGGTTCGCCGCTCTGTTCGCTGCTCTGTTTGCCGCTCAGTTCGGCACCCAGTTCAGCATTCAGGCCGCAAAGCCGCGCGGATTGCGTTCCTGCCAGCGCCAATGGTCGGCGCACATGCGGTCGATGCCGAACTGCGCCTTCCAGCCCAGGATCTTTTCGGCCGCGGCCGGATTCGCGTAGCACTGCGCCACGTCGCCGGGGCGGCGCGCCACGATCTCATAGGGCACTGGCCGGCCCGACGCCTTCTCGAACGCCTTCACCACGTCCAGCACGCTGTAGCCCTGGCCCGTGCCCAGATTCACGACGAAGCTCGCATCGCGTGTGGTCAATGCATCGAGCGCCGCGAGGTGGCCGCGTGCGAGGTCCACCACGTGGATGTAGTCGCGCACGCCGGTGCCGTCGGGCGTGTCGTAGTCGCTGCCGAACACGCGCAGCCGTTCGAGCTTGCCCACGGCGACCTGCGCCACGTAAGGCATCAGGTTGTTCGGAATGCCCGCGGGGTCTTCGCCGATCAAGCCGCTCTCGTGCGCGCCCACGGGATTGAAGTAGCGCAGCGTCGCGATGCGCCACGACGGGTCCGACACTTCGACGTCGCGCAGAATCTGCTCCGCAATCAGCTTCGATTGCCCGTAGGGATTCGTGGCCGAGAGCGGGAACGACTCGTCGATAGGCGAGCTTTCCGGCACGCCGTACACCGTGGCCGACGAGCTGAACACGAACTGCTTCACGTTGCGCTGGCGCATGACGTCGAGCAGCACGAGCAGGCTGTCGATGTTGTTGCGGTAGTACTCGATGGGCTTGGCCACCGATTCGCCCACGGCCTTCAGCGCCGCGAAGTGGATGGCGCCCGTCACGGGATGCGCGTCGAACACGCGCTGCAATGCCGCTTCATCGCGCGCGTCGGCTTCGTAGAACGCGACGGCCTTGCCCGTGATCTGCCCGACGCGCGCGAGCGATTCGCGGCTGCTGTTCACGAGGTTGTCCACCACGACCACGTCGTAGCCGCCTTGCAGCAGTTCGACACAGGTATGCGAACCGATGTACCCCGCACCGCCCGTCACGAGGATGGTGCCCTTCGCCTTCGTTGTTGCCATGCTCAGCTCCAGTTAGAGTGAAACGCCCGTGAGTTGACGCACCAGGTCTTTGTATCGTTCGACGACCACGCGTTCGTCGAATTCCGCCGCGACTTTCTGCCGGCCGCGTTCGCCCATCGCGCGGCGCGCGTCGATGTCGAGTTCGATCATCTGCGCGAGCCGCGTGGCGAGGCTCGCCGCGCTGCGCGCCTCGCACAGGAATCCGTTGACGCCTTCGGCCACCACTTCGCGGCAGCCCGGCACGTCGGTTGCGACGATGGGCCGGCCCATCGCGCCCGCTTCCATCAGCGTGCGCGGCACGCCTTCGCGATACGACGGCAGCACCACGCAGTCCGCGGCAGCGATGAAGGGGCGCACGTCGTGCGCCTCGCCCAGGTATTCGATCACGCCTTCGCGCTGCCAGGCCGCCACTTCGTCGTGCGTGATGGCGCTGGGGTTGTCCACGCCCGCCGGCCCGAGCAGCTGGAAGCGCGCATGCGGATAGCGCGCCTTCAACTGCCGCGCCGCTTCCACGTACTCGCCCACGCCCTTGTCCCAGAGCAACCGCCCGATCAGCACGAACACGAAGTCGGTGCGCGCGGCGAGCGGCGTGAACGCGAACTGGTCGAGGTCCACGCCTTCGCCGTGCAACAGCCGCGCGCGCTCGGGATGCACGAGCAGGTTGCGTTCAACGAACGCGGCCTTGTCGTCGCGGTTCAGGAACCACACCTCGCGCGGAAAGCGGAACGCGAAGCGGTAGAGCCTGCGCGCAATCTGCGCGGCGCGGCTCTCCTGGATGAAGACGTAGCCAAGCCCCGTCGTGACGGCCACGGAGGGCACGCCCGCCAGCTTCGCCGCGATTGAACCATAGATATTTGGCTTGATCGTGTAATGGAACACGACGTTGGGCCGAATGGTCCGGTAATGGCGATACAGCGCCGCGAGCGTGCGCAGGTCGTGGAGCGGATTGGTGCCCTTCGAGGCCACCGGCAACTCGATGCAGCGGCAGCCCATGGCGGCGAGCGGCTCGAAGGTGCGGTCGCGCGGCGCGAGCACGACGACTTCGACGCCGGCCGCCACGAGCGTGCGGATCAGCCCTTGCCGGTACGTGTAGATGGCCCACGCCGTGTTGCAGACGAGCGCGATACGGAGCTTTGCCGCGGCTGCGTGCTCGTGGGTGCCCGCTGGGCGGCCCGACGTGCTGCCGGACGCATGCGTTGCCGTCGAAGAGTCAGAAGCAGGTTTCATGCAGAAGTGAATTCACGGACTGATGCACGAAAGAACGCACAAAATGCGCGGGAAAAAAAGCAGAAAAAAATCGTGGGGTGCAGATGGGCTGCAAAGGGGCCGCCAATGAACTGCCGGCAAGCCCCCAAGGCTGGCGAGGCGCCATGCCGGCTCAGCCGCCCGCGCGCGGAGCATACAGTACACGCTTCATCCGTTGCAGCAGCCCGTACGGTGTAACGAAGTGCAACAGGTTCTTTGCGAGGCCAAGCCAGTCGTACGGATTGGCAACGTTGAAGTAGCGCAGTTGCAGCTTGAGTGTGGAGACGATCTGCCGCCGCCGTTTCGTTGCGCTGATGCCGCCTTCGTTGATCTCGTAGAAGAGGCCCTGTTCGGGCAGGTTCGCACAGTCGTAGCGGTCCATGAGCCGCAGGAACAGATCGAGGTCTTCGGCCGCGCGATAGGCCGCGCGATAGTTGCCCACGGCCTGCACCGCGTCGATGCGCAGCATCATCGACGGGTGCACGAAAGGCGAGCGCACGAAGCGCAGGCGACGAATCGCGGCCGGGTCGGCAGGCGGACTCAGCATGAAGAGCGGGTCGCCGTTGCGCGTCACCACCTGGGCCCACATGCCGAGCGCCGCGACGCCGGCGTGCGCTTCCATGTAGGTGCGTTGCTTTGCGAGCCGGCCCGGCACCGTGAGGTCGCCCGCGTCGATGCGGGCGGCGTAGCGAAAGCCGCGCGCGGCGAGCGCGTCGATGCCCGCCTTCAGCGCGCGCTCGATGCCGCCGTTCTGCGGCATACGCAGAATCTCCACGTTCATGCCCGGCCGTTGCGGCGCGACGATGGGCGGCGTGCTGCCGTCGTCCACGATCAGCACGTGGATGGGCGCGTCTTCGGCGAAGGAGGCGAGCGTGCGTTCCACGTCGGCCTGGCCGTTGAACGCGGGCATGAGCACGGCGACGTCGTCGAGCGCGCCCGGCACGGTGGAGTTCGCGCGTGCGTTCGTCATGGGCGCAGCCTGAAGCGAAGGTAGTAGAAGTTGACCGAAGCCGCTGCGAGATAGCCCGCGGCAAGCCCGAGCAGCGCGCCGTAAGCACCGAACCGCGCGATGGCGGCGAGGTTCACGGCGAACGCCACGGCGAGGGCGAGGAGCCATTTGGCGAGCAGCACGAATTTCGCCTGGTACTTGAGCACGACGAGATTGCCGATGGCCTCGATGCCGGCCGGCACCGAAAGCCACACGGCCCAGCGGAAGATCGACGTGGCCTCTTCATAGCCCGGCCCGAACACGTGCGAGATGATGAAGCCCGCGAGCAGATCCAGCACGAGCGCGCCAGAAAGCATCAGCAGGGCCGTGAGGCCGAACAGGTGCCACATGTTCCGGCGCAGCTGGCCGACGTCCTGCACGCGATAGACGAACGCGGGCGCGATGGTCTGCGCGAGCATCAGCGCGAGCGCGATCCAGTTTTCGTTGAGCTGCTGCGCGGCGGAGTAACGGCCCAGATCCGCGAACGAAATGGCGCGTTCCAGCATGAGCCGGTCGAGCTTCAGGAACAGATACATGCAGATCAAGCCGAGCCAGAACACCGTGCCCGCCGTCGCGAAATGGCGAAAGAGCCCACGATCGAGGTGCCAGCCGAGCCGGCCGCCGTGGCGGTAGCGATAGTAGACGAGCAGCACCGCGCCGATCGCAGCGGATTCGAGCGCCCAGAGCCAGCCGAAGCGCGATGGTTCGGCGGCCATGCGCACCAGCAGCCAGACGAGGGCGGCTTTCGCGATGGCCGTCACCATGCTCGCGAGAAGCTGCGGACGGCTGAACGTCATGCTCTGCAGCCACGCATTGATGACGCCGATGAACGGCTCGCGAAACAGCATCGTCACGGCGAGGCCCGCGAGCATCGCGCCAACGAGCGGGTCTGTCGCGCCGGCCGCGATGCCGGCCCAGGTGAGCACGAGCGCAAGTGCGGAAACAGACAGACGCAGTGCGAACGCGCTGCCAATAACGGTACCGAGTTGCGCGGGCGGGCGAGCCACGATGGTGGGCACGAGAATTTCGGCGCCGCACACCCAGGTAAGGGGCGCCAGCACGAGCAGCAGCGTGTTGGCGTACTGCCACTTGCCGAACACGTCGGGCCCGAAATAGCGGGCCAGCACACCGCTGATGACGATCGCCACGGCGATCTGCGTGACGCGTTCAAGCCCGAGCCAGACGATGTTGGCGAATGCGCGCGCGACGTCGGGATTCGCGAAGCCTCTCACCTTCAGCATGGCTTCATGCGCATGACTTCATGCATAAGGCGCCGGCGGCCCGCTGGATCTGCGCAGCACGCATGGGACCGTGGGACCGGCCGGTCGTGCGGTGCAGCAACTTTATGGGACAAAGGCGTCTAAGCATTTAAAATGGCGGGAACCATGAGCCGGCTTATCGAAAAGCCGCCATTATAAGTTGGAACTGATCCGCCTCCGGGTAGGGCGCAACGGGAAGGCCAAGGGATTCACGCAGGGTTGAAGCCGTGTGCATTGCACGCGCAGTTCCGATTTTCCATCGCACAAGAGAGCTCATTCATGATTTCCCAATCCATCTTCAAGGCTTACGACATTCGCGGCGTAATCGGCAAGACGCTCGACGCCGATGCGGCCCGTTCCATCGGCCGCGCCTTCGGCAGCGAAGTGCGCGCTCAGGGCGGCGATGCGGTGGTGGTCGCGCGCGACGGCCGTCTGTCCGGTCCCGAACTCATTGCTGCGCTTTCCGACGGACTGCGCGCTGCGGGCGTGGATGTGGTGAACGTGGGCATGGTGCCCACGCCCGTGGGCTATTTCGCGGCGAGCGTGCCGCTGGCGCTCGCGGGCGGCGAACGGCGCGTGGACTCGTGCATCGTCGTGACGGGCAGCCACAATCCGCCCGACTACAACGGCTTCAAGATGGTCCTGCGCGGCGCGGCCATCTACGGCGAGCAGATCCAGGCGCTCTACCGGCGCATCGTGGACGGCCGCTTCGAGAGCGGCAGCGGCAGCTATGCGGACTACGACATCGCCGACGCCTACATCGATCGCATCGTGAGCGACGTGAAGCTCGCGCGCCCCATGAAGCTCGTGGTGGATACGGGCAACGGCGTGGCGGGCGGCCTTGCGCCGCGCCTCTTCAAGGCGCTGGGCTGCGAGCTGGTCGAACTCTTTACCGAGATCGACGGCAACTTCCCGAACCACCATCCGGATCCGGCGCACCCCGAAAACCTGCAAGACGTGATTCGCGCGCTGAAGGAAACGGACGCCGAGATCGGCTTCGCGTTCGACGGCGACGGCGACCGTCTCGGCGTGGTCACGAAAGATGGCCAGATCATCTATCCGGACCGCCAGCTGATGCTGTTCGCGGAAGAAGTGCTCTCGCGCAACAAGGGCGCGCAGATCATCTACGACGTGAAGTGCACGCGCAATCTCGCGAAGTGGGTGCGCGCAAAGGGCGGCGAGCCGCTCATGTGGAAGACGGGCCACTCGCTCGTGAAGGCGAAGCTGCGCGAGACGGGCGCACCGCTCGCGGGCGAAATGAGCGGCCACGTGTTCTTCAAGGACCGCTGGTACGGCTTCGACGACGGCCTGTACACGGGCGCGCGTCTGCTCGAAATTCTGGCGCGCGTGGCGGACCCGAGCGCGCTGCTCAACGCGCTGCCGAACTCGCACTCCACGCCGGAACTGCAACTGAAGCTGGAAGAAGGCGAGAACTTCGAACTCATCGCGAAGCTGCAAAAGAACGCGAAGTTCACGGGCGCCGACGACGTGATCACCATCGACGGCCTGCGCGTCGAGTATCCCGACGGCTTCGGTCTGGCGCGTTCGTCGAACACCACGCCCGTGGTGGTGATGCGCTTCGAGGCCGACAGCGACGCGGCGCTCGCGCGCATTCAGGACGACTTCCGGCGCGTGATTCTCGCCGAGAAGCCCGACGCGAAGCTGCCGTTCTGACGCGCTTTCGCTCTCGCGATCTATCGCTTTAGCCTTGCGCGCCTCGCTGTTGTGGGCGGGGCGCGCAACGGTTCGCCGAACTGATCTTTAAGGCCGCCGCTACAAGCCGCGCGGCGTGAAGAGGTCCGCGGCTCGCAAATGTCCTCTCGGCTCGAACGGAATCTTGAGCCACGCAAACACGTTCACGTCGTGCTAGCCCGGCGACGTGCGGTAACCCATCCCCGTGCCTGCAATGAGCCATGGCGAGACGAGACCCGCCATCGGCCTTTTGGCCATTCCTTGCCATTGCTTGCACGCTGCCTCCCGTTGACCTCGATCAGAAGAAACCGGAAGAAGCGCCGCCCGGCCAAGGCCGCTTCTTGCGGTTTTCCGGGGCGCCGGCGCCCTGGCGCGATAAAATTGCGGACCTTATCCGTTTGGCATGGGCGGCAAGAGCGCCGCCTTCAATTCCCTGGACCCCCTTGAGTGCGCAAAAGATATTGATCGTGCGCGTGTCGTCGCTGGGCGACGTCGTGCACAACATGCCGGCCGTAACCGACATCCTGCGTCGCCATCCCGGTGCGCAGGTCGACTGGCTCGTGGAAGAGAGCTTCGTCGATCTCGTTCAGCTCGTGAGCGGCGTGCGCCGTGCGATTCCGTTTTCGCTGCGCCGCTGGCGCAAGCGTCTGTTGTCCGCGGCGAACTGGCGCGAGATTGGCGCGTTTCGCCGCGCGCTGGCCGCTGAAAAGTACGACCTCGTGATCGACTGCCAGGGGCTCATCAAGACGGCCTGGGTGGCGAGCTGTGCGCGCGGTCCGCTGGTCGGTCTCGGCAATCGCACGGACGGCGCGGGCTACGAATGGCCGGTGCGCTTCTTCTACGACCAGCGCGTGCCCATCGAAGCGCGCACGCACGTCGTGGAGCGCACACGCCAGCTCGTGGCCGCGGCGCTGGGTGATCCGAAGCCCGAGCCCACCGACGAGATCGACTTCGGCCTCGACACGCGGCGCGCGGCGCTCGCCGTCGCCCAGCTTGGTCTGAACCTTCCCGTTCCTTACGTCGTGTTCGTGCATGCGACCTCGCGTGAGGACAAGCAATGGCCCGAGGCGTCGTGGATCGAGCTGGGCCAGGCGCTGGTGCGCCGCGGCGCGTCGCTCGTGCTGCCCTGGGGCAGCGAGGCCGAGCGGGCCACGAGCGAGCGGCTCGCGCAGACGTTCGGCGCCGCGGCCATCGTGCCGCCGAAGCTTTCGTTGCCCGCGGTGGTGGGCCTGATCGACGGCGCCGCCGCGACGGTGGGCGTGGACACCGGCCTCGTGCACATTGCCGCAGCGCTGAAGCGGCCAACGGTCGAGTTGTACAATTTCGCGACCGCCTGGCGCACGGGCGGCTACTGGTCGCCCAATGTCGTGAATCTCGGTACGGCAGGGCGACCGCCGACGCTGCAGGAAGTGAAGGCAGCGCTCGCCGGTTTCGGACTGCTGTAACTGCGCCGCACGCAACAACGTGCGGCCACACCACGGCAGCGCTACCCGGAGCCATCTCGAATGCCGGTAGCCGCCTTGCTTTGAAGGGCAACCATGAACGAATCCCAGATTATCGAAGTCGCGTCCGCGGACTGGAACGGACAGAACCTTTCGGTGCCGCGCGAAACGCTGCTCGAAGGCGTGGAGCAGGGCAAGGTGCTGTACTTCCCGAACCTGCGTTTCGCCATCGAAAACGGCGAGCGCGCGCTGCTCGACCCCTCGATCGCCGACCCCAAGCGCAAGAACATCAGCCTCGAGCCGAACGGCGGCGCGCTGCACGGCGTGCTGGGCGATACGGTCACGCAGTCGGCGGTGCGCGCGCTCGTGGCGCGCTATCAGTCGAATGCGCGCAAGCTCGTGGACGGCCTCTTTCCCGAATACGGCGGCAAGCTGCGCGTGGCGCCTACGAGCCTGCGCCTGCATCAGGTGGAAACGCGCCAGACCTCATGGCGCAAGGACGACAGCCGCCTGCACGTGGACGCGTTCCCGTCGCGGCCGAATTACGGCGAGCGCATTCTGCGCGTCTTCACGAACGTGAACCCGAACGGCGTGCCGCGCGTGTGGCGCGTGGGCGAGCCCTTCGAAGACATGGCGAAGCGCTTCCTGCCCGCCATCCGGCCGCAATGGCCGGGCTCGGCGTGGCTCCTGAACCTGCTGCACATCACGAAGTCGCCGCGCAGCGAGTACGACCACCTGATGCTGAACCTGCACGACAGCATGAAGGCCGACCTCGACTACCAGAAGACAAGCCCGCAGGAGACCATGCCGTTCCCGCCGGGCTGCGTGTGGATCTGCTTCTCGGACCAGGCCTCGCACGCGGTGATGTCCGGCCAGTTCATGCTCGAACAGACGTTCTTCCTGCCCGTGAAGGCGATGGTGCAGCCGGAATGGGCGCCGCTTGGCATTCTCGAACGCCTGAAGGGCAGGGCGCTGGTTTGAGCGCGACCTCTTTGGCGCAGCCGCGTCGGTGGCGTTTCGGCGCCGCACTCGCCGCCTGCGCGGCGAGCGCGGTGTGCGCCTTTACCGCAAGCGGCACGCGCGTGCGTGTGCTAGCCGTCCTCTTCGCCGGGCGCACGATGCAAGCCTCGATGCCCGCGGAGGCGCAGTGCTGAGGGTCATCTATCGCGCGGCCTGGTGGCTCATCGCGCCCGTCGCGGTGCTGCGTCTGCTGGTGCGCTCGCGTCGCGAGCGCGGCTATCGCGAACACATTGCCGAACGTTTCGGCTACGGCGCGGGCCGCGTGCCCGAGGACGACGCGCCGCTCATCTGGGTGCATGCCGTTTCTGTGGGCGAGACGCGCGCCGCGCAACCACTGGTGGAAGCGCTCATGCATGCGCGCCCCGACGCGCGCATTCTGCTCACGCACATGACGCCGAGCGGCCGCGCTACCGGCGAGCGCATCTTCGACGGCCGCGTGCTGCGCTGCTATCTGCCCTACGATATGCCGCACGCGGTGCGGCGTTTTCTGCGCGCATGGCGTCCTTCGCTCGGACTCGTCATGGAGACCGAAGTGTGGCCCACGCTGATCGACGAATGCCGCCGCGCCGACGTGCCGCTCGTGCTCACGAATGCGCGGATGTCGGAGCGTTCGTACCGGCGCGCCGCGAAGTTCGGCCGCGCGACGCGCGAGGTATTCGGCGGCTTTTCGCGCGTGCTCGCGCAAAGCCCGTCGGATGCCGAGCGGCTCTCCTCGCTCGGCGCGCGCAATATGGCCGTGCTCGGCAATCTGAAGTTCGACATGGCGACGCCGCCCGAGCTTGCGGCGCGTGGTCACGCATGGCGCAAGGCGATCGGGCCGCGGCCGGTGTGGGTGGCGGCGAGCACGCGCGAAGGCGAGGAAGAACTCGTGCTGCAGGCGTTCGCGGCGCTCGCGGCACTTGGTATCGACGACGCCGTGCTGATTCTCGTGCCGCGTCATCCGCAACGTTTCGACGAGGTCGCGGCGCTCGTGGAGCGCAAGGGCCTGCGTGCGGTGCGGCGCTCGGCCTGGGCGCCGGCCGCGGCAGCCGCGGCAGCGAGCACGGACGTGCCGCCGTTACCGGCGGACGTCAGCGTCGTGCTGGGCGATTCGATGGGCGAGATGGGCGCGTACTACGCGGCGGCGGATATCGCGTTCATCGGCGGGAGCTTGTTGCCGTTCGGCGGGCAGAACCTGATCGAGGCTTGCGCGATCGGCGTGCCGGTGCTGATCGGCCCGCACGTCTTCAACTTTTCGCAGGCCACGGCCGATGCCGTGGCGACCGGCGCGGCATTGCAGGTAGCGGACCCGGAAGACCTCGCGAGGGCGCTGCGCGAGCTGTTCAAGGACCGCCCGCGCCGCACCGCGATGGGCGCTGCGGCCTCGGCCTTCGCGGCACGTCATCGCGGCGCGACGGCGCGCACGGTGGAGGTGTTGACGACGTTGTTGCCGGAGGTATCGGGAGAGACTGCTCACCCCATGCCGTGAGGCGTTCGCCCAGGCGCGTGCGCGAGTGCCGCAGCCGCTATCGCACGTGCGCTTCGCCCTCACCCCACCAGCAACCCTTTCTTCTCGATGAACCGGATCACCTCGTCGAGCCCCGTCAGCGCTTTCAGGTTGCACATCACGAACGGCCGCTCGCCGCGCATCTTCTTCGCGTCCGACGCCATCACGTCGAGGTTCGCGCCCACCAGCGGCGCGAGGTCGGTCTTGTTGATGACGAGCAGGTCCGACTTCGTGATGCCGGGGCCGCCCTTGCGCGGAATCTTTTCGCCGCCCGCCACGTCGATCACGTAGATCGTGAGGTCGGACAGCTCGGGGCTGAAGGTGGCCGCGAGGTTGTCGCCGCCAGACTCGATGAACACGATGTCGGCATCGGGAAAGCGCGCGAGCATGCGGTCCACGGCTTCCAGATTGATCGACGCGTCTTCGCGGATCGCCGTATGCGGGCAGCCGCCCGTTTCCACGCCCATGATGCGTTCGGCCGGCAACGCGCCCGCCACCGTGAGCAGGCGTTGGTCTTCCTTCGTGTAGATGTCGTTGGTGATGGCGACGAGGTCGTAGCGTTCGCGCATCGCCTTGCAGAGCATTTCGAGCAGCGTGGTCTTGCCGGAGCCGACCGGGCCGCCCACGCCGACGCGCAGCGGCGGCAGCTTCTTCGTGCGGCGTGCGGCGCCGCTCGATGCGGGTTGCACGGGGTGCGGTGAGGAGTGGTGAGGTGCGTTCATGGTGGTGAGTGCGAGTCTGGCGTGAAAAGCGGACTTGAGAAGCAGACGTGAGAAGCAGGATAGCAACGCAGGCTTGTGATGCGGACGCTCACGAGCGGAACAGCCGCGAATACTGCGATTCGTGTCGCGCCGAGAGCACGCCGAGTTGCGGCGCGAAGGTGTTGATTTCGTCGGCGGCGGTGGCGAGCGCTCGCGCGACGGCGGCTTCGATCGGTTCGCGCAGCGCGACGATGATGCGCTGCCCGGCGAGTTGACCGAGCGGCACGGCCTTGAGTGCCGCGGCGGCCTGGTTCTCGACCCAACTGAACGCATAGGCCGCGAGCGCGGCGTTGGCGGATGCCTCGTGCGCCACGGCCGCAAACGCGAACGCGGTGGGCTGCGCGACGGGTGCGAGTGCCGCGAGCGTGGCACGTCGTTCTGCATCGCCCCATTCGAGCGACGCACACAGCTGCCGCAGCGACCAGCCCATCTGCTCGGTCTCGCGACGCAGTTCCGCGGACTCGCGGCTCGCAACGAACTCGCTGTTCGCATCGGCGAGCGCAGCGGCGTCGTGGTCGCGCCAGCGCTGCATCTGATGCGCGACGAACGGCAGTTCGCCAGGCGCCAGCACGTTCGCGAGGCCCGCGGCGATCCAGTTGCGGGCGCTGTCGCCGTCCGTGACGAGCCCGGCTTCGATGGCCGCTTCGAGTCCCTGCGAGTAGCTGAACGCGCCGATCGGCAACGCCGGCGACGCGAGATGCAGCAGAGCCGTGAGTTCAGCGATGCGCATGGTGGTGGTGCGGGTCGTGGCATGCATCGCCGCAATCCGCGTGGTCGTGGTCGGCGTGACTGTGACCGTGACTGTGGCCCTGTGCATGGCTGTGATCGTGACCGCACGCGTGGCCATGCTTGTGCGCATGACCATGATCGTGACCGCCGTCGTGGTCGTGGCTGTGCGAGTGGTCGTGCGAGTGGTCGTGCGAGTGACCGTGGCCAGAGCCGTGCGCATGGTCATGAGCGTGCCCATCATCATGGCCATGCGAATGCTCATGCCCATGATGCTCGCCAAACACCTGCTGTGCGAGCGCGTAGTCCTCGGCGAACGACGCATCGTGCCCATGCCGATGGCCGCCGCCATAGGCGCCCGCTTCGGGCTGGAACGGCAGCGTGGCGCGCTCCACGGCGGCGCCCAGGCGCCGCAGCATGTCTTCGAGCACGGGGTCCGCTTCGAGCTTCAGATAATCCGCGCCCACTTCTACGGGCGTATGCCGGTTGCCGAGGTGATACGCGGCGCGCGTGAGCGTCAGCGTGTCCGCCGCGCGCACGAGCAGCACGGCTTCCGCGGCGGCCACGATGCGCACGAGCCCGCCGTCGTCGGCCACCAGCACGTCGCCGTCGGCGAGCACGGTGCCACGCGGCAGCACGAGCGCCACCTCTTCGCCGTTGTCGAGCGTTGCGGCGAGGCGGCTTTTGCAGCGCGCGTCGTAGGGCAAGGTGAGCGTGGGCGCGCGCTTGACGAGTACGGGCGCGAGCTTCAGATGCGGGGCAAGGCGTTTGTCGAGGGTGCGCATGTCAGAACAGGAAATAGCGTTGCGCCATGGGCAGCACTTTGGCGGGCTCGCAGGTGAGCAGCTGGCCGTCGGCGATCACCTCGTAGGTTTCGGGGTCCACGCTGATCGACGGTTGCCACGCGTTGTGGATCATTTGTGCCTTCGTGACGTTGCGGCAGTTCTTCACGGGCACGATGCGCTTGTGTAGCCCGTAGCGCTCGCCGATGCCTGCGTCGGCCGCCAGCTGCGAGACGAACGTAAGCGACGTGCGCGCGAGCGCACCGCCGCGCGTGGCGAACATTTCGCGATAGTGGACCGGCTGCGGCGTGGGAATCGATGCGTTCGGGTCGCCCATCTGCGCGACCGCGATCATGCCGCCCTTGAGGATCAGCGCCGGCTTGATGCCGAAGAACGCGGGTTCCCAGAACACGAGGTCGGCCCACTTGCCGGGCTCGATGGAGCCCACCTCGTGCGCAATGCCGTGCGTGAGCGCCGGGTTGATCGTGTACTTCGCGACATAGCGCTTCGCGCGGAAGTTGTCGTTGCGGCCGCTGTCTTCGGGCAGCGCGCCGCGCTGCGCCTTCATCTTGTGCGCCGTCTGCCACGTGCGGATGATGACCTCGCCCACGCGGCCCATGGCCTGCGAGTCCGACGAGAGCATGGACAGTGCGCCCAGGTCGTGCAGGATGTCTTCGGCCGCGATGGTCTCGCGGCGAATGCGCGATTCGGCGAACGCGATGTCTTCGGCAATCGACGGGTCCAGGTGGTGGCACACCATCAGCATGTCGAGGTGTTCGTCGAGCGTGTTGATGGTGTAGGGGCGCGTCGGGTTCGTGGACGAGGGCAGCACGTTCGCTTCGCCGCACACCTTGATGATGTCGGGCGCGTGGCCGCCGCCCGCGCCTTCGGTGTGATACGTGTGGATCGTGCGACCCTTGAACGCCGCGATGGTGGCTTCCACGAAGCCCGCTTCGTTCAGCGTGTCGGTGTGGATGGCGACCTGCGTGTCGGTGTCGTCGGCCACGGAAAGGCAGTTGTCGATGGCCGCGGGCGTGGAGCCCCAGTCCTCGTGCAGCTTGAGGCCAATGGCGCCCGCCGCGATCTGCTCCGTCGCGGGCGCGGGCTGGCTCACGTTGCCCTTGCCGAGAAAGCCCAGGTTGATGGGCCAGCCGTCCGCGGCCTGCAGCATGCGCTCCATGTGCCAGGGGCCGGGCGTGCAGGTGGTCGCGTTGGTGCCCGTGGCGGGGCCCGTGCCGCCGCCGATCATCGTCGTCACGCCGCTCGCGAGCGCCTCGTCGATCTGCTGCGGGCTGATGAAGTGGATGTGCGTGTCGATGCCGCCCGCGGTCACGATCATGCCTTCGCCCGCAATCACCTCCGTCGCCGCGCCGATCGGAATGGTCACGCCGGGCTGGATGTCCGGATTGCCTGCCTTGCCGATAGCGAAGACGCGGCCGTTCTTGATGCCGATGTCGGCCTTCACGATGCCCCAGTGATCGAGAATCACGGCGTTCGTGACGACGGTGTCCACGACGTCGGCCGCGACGCGCTGCGACTGGCCCATGCCGTCGCGAATCACCTTGCCGCCGCCGAACTTCACCTCGTCGCCGTAGACGGTGTAGTCGCGCTCGATCTCGATCAGGAGGTCGGTGTCGGCGAGCCTCACGCGGTCGCCCGTGGTGGGGCCGAACATTTCCGCGTAGGCGCGGCGGTCAATGCGTAGTGTCATGGTGGGTCCGCAAGAATCGGTGATGCCGGATGACGTTGCCAATGAAGTGGCGGGTAATGAAGCTGACGGATACGGAGTGCGCGCGGGGTTGTAGCGAAGGCTGGCCGTGAAGTCTGGCCATCAAGCCTGCATGCAGCGCAGGCCGCCGCCTGTGCGCTTACAGCGGTCCCATCACCTTGCCGTTGAAGCCGTAAACGGTGCGATCGCCCGCCAGCGCGACGAGTTCGACGGTGCGCTCCTGGCCCGGCTCGAAGCGCACGGCCGTGCCCGCCGCGATGTTGAGGCGAAAGCCGCGCGCCGCTTCGCGATCGAACGAAAGCGCCGCGTTCACTTCGTAGAAGTGGTAGTGCGAACCGATCTGCACGGGCCGGTCGCCCGTGTTCGAAACCGTGACGGTGACCGTCTCGCGGCCCGCGTTCAGTTCGATCTGGCCGTCTTCGACAATGAGTTCGCCGGGAATCATGGTGCGTGCCTCAAGAGGAGAATTCGGGAAAGCCTGCGCCCGGCAGACATCAGGGGATGGGATGGTGCACGGTGACGAGCTTCGTGCCGTCGGGGAACGTGGCTTCCACCTGGATGTCGGGGATCATCTCGGGCACCCCTTCCATCACGTCGTCGCGCGTGAGCAGCGTGGTGCCGTAGTGCATGACTTCGGCCACGGTCTTGCCGTCGCGCGCGGCTTCCATCAGCGCCGCGCTGATGAACGCGACCGCTTCGGGATAGTTCAGTTTCAATCCGCGCGCGCGGCGCCGCTCGGCGAGCAGCGCGGCGGTGAAGATCAGCAGTTTGTCCTTTTCGCGGGGAGTGAGCTTCATCGGCTTGTGTGTGGTGGTTTCGCGGCGAGGGGAGCCTTACGGAGGGCTCACGGGCCGCCCGTGGCGGCCCGCGCCAGTATCTCACGCAGGTGCGGCGCTGAACATATCGGCGCGGGGAGGCGGGACCAACCCAGGACGAACCCGGGACGAACCCGCGCGGCATCAGAGGTCGGTCGGCAGGGGCGCGCCGAACCACTTCTTCGACATCGCGTTCAGCTGGCCGTCCTGCTTGGCCTGTTGCAGTGCGCCGTTGACCTTCGCGAGCAGACGCGGCTCGTTCTTGTTGAGGCCCACGAAGCACGGCGAGTTCTTGATGACGAACTTCGGCTCCGGGCGGCGCGGCGGGTTCTTCGCGAGAATCGACGCGGCCACGATGTTGCCCGCTGCGATCAGTTGCACCTGGCCCGAGAGGAACGCGGCGATGGTCGCGTTGTTGTCCTCGAAGCGCTTGATGGTGGCGTTCGGTGCCATTTGCGAAAGGGCGATCTCTTCGAGCGCGCCGCGCGTGGCGCCCACGGTCTTGCCGGTGAGGTCGGCGGGACCCGTCACCTTGATGTCGGCCGGGCCGAACACGCCCTGGTAGTACGGCGCGTAGGCCGTGGAAAAGTCGATCACCTTCTCGCGGTCCGGTGTCTTGCCAAGCGACGAGATGACGAGATCCACCTTGCCCGTCTGCAGATACGGAATGCGGTTCGCGCTGTTCACGGGCACGAGTTGCAGCTTCACGTTCATGGCTTTCGCGAGCAGGGCGGCCGTGTCGATGTCGTAGCCCTGCGGTTGCATGTCGGGCCCGACCGAGCCGAACGGCGGGTAGTCCTCCGGCACGGCGACTTTCAGCACGCCGGCCTTGGCGATGCTGTCGAGCGCATCGGCGTGAGCGGCTTGCGGCGCGAGCGCGATCAGCGCGGTGAGCGGCGCGGCCAGCGCGGCGGCGAGCGCGGCGCGGCGCAGGGGACGAAACGCGCGGGCTGCGTGACGAGTGGCAGGAGCGATGGAAAAAGACGTGGCAAGAGAGGTGGAAAGCGCGGCGGCAAAGCGGGTGGCAAGACGGGCGGCGAGGTGATTCATGAGCGGGAGGTCTCCAGCGGGGCAACGTGTGGTTTCTTTTCGCCGCGTGCCGTGGTGGGCGACCGGTTCAGCACAGGCACGCGAACGTGATGCGATGGCGCGGACCACCCAGGCAGCGGGCGCGGCGAGGCACGATCAAGAGCAAGGGGTATGCCAAACGTGTTGCGGCGGTGCCTGCGCAGATCGATACGCAGCTCTGTGCACCGCTATGGCGCGCGTTGGGCGAGGCGATGTTCGAACGTGGTGCGTAGGCGGTGCCATGAACGCGGGCCGCGCGGCGAACCCATGCGCCAGCGAGTGCTGCGCGGAATGCGGCGATATGTGCGACGTCGAGTGCTACGTCGAGTGCGGCCGACTGGTACTGACAACGAGTGTGCCCGTGAACGCGACCGTAAAACACGGCCATCGAACACGGCTATCGAGTGCGGCCCGAACGGACGCTACGTCGTCCAGAGCCGCAGCGGCCTGGCCTCTACGCCATGCACGAGAGGCCGCAGTTGCATCCAGCAGTCGATCAGCGCGTGCTGAAGCGTTTCCATCGATCGCGCCACCGCCCGCACCACCAGCACGCCAGGACAGATGCACGATGCGCCGGCGCGCAACGCGTCGTCGAAGGGAAGCCGGGCGGTCAGCGACTCCGCGAGCGTGTCGTCGCATGCGGGCCCCACGGCCCACAGCGTTCCGTAAGCCGGGTAGCCGGCAAGGCCCTGCGGCGCATCGCGCAGCGCGTCATCCGCAGTGAGCCGGGCGCGCTCGAACCACAGAAGCGGGTCTTGCGCCGGTTGAGCGGACGGTGCTGCCGCGGCACTGCGCGCCACGATGCGCGAAACGGCCTGCAACGAGCCCTGCGACCAGCGCTCGCCCGCAGCCTGGCGGCCCAACTGCGTGGCGTCCCAGCCGATGGCGGTGGCGCCGCTCGCGAGCGTCAGCGTGAAGTCGAGTTCCGCGTGCGCGTGGTCGAACACAAGGTTGTTCTGCGGCAGCCAGTCGAGCTTCGCATGCGCGCCCACGTCGATTGCGATGCGCTGGCGCGCGCGGCGTCCGTTCGACTTGTACCACTTGGTCGCGCCCGGCGTGGTCAGCACGGCGTGTGTGCCGGCGTCGAGCGTGATGCCGATGTCGAGCGTGTCGCCGCCCGCAATGCCCGCCGGCGGATGCACGATCACGGCGTGGCAGATCGCATCGCCTTCGGGATAAAGCGGACGCTGCACGCGCAGCGGGCCTTCATGCAACCGATGCGTGAGCGCCGTGCGCGCACCCTGCCGCGCGAAGCCGAGTTCGAGGCGCGCCTGCCATTCGCGGCGACTCGCGGCGGATGGCTGCGCAAGCGCGATGTGATCTTCGTGAAGCGACATGCGTGGAATGCGTGGATGCTTGGATGCGTGGAGGTGCGTAGGTTGCGTGCCCGATTGTGCGCCGGGATGCGATGTGCTGCGATGTGCTGCGATGTGCAGTTCGGTTCGATGCACCGCTCGTGGCTGGCGGCCGATCACGTCCCGTCGTGACACCGCGAGCCGTGGCTGGCGCAACGGTGGCCGAGCATAGCACGCAGCCGCTCCGGCTTTGCTCGCATCGGCGCGTGCCCGTCGCAGGCAAAGCGCGATGCGGATCCAGACCCGGACCCGGCTTCAGACTGGATTCAGCGTCCGCCCGCAGGCCTAAACCGCGATCATCGCCCGCACCCCGTCCGCATCCATGTTCGCGCCTTCGCCGCCCGCCACGATCTCGCCGCGGCTCATCACCCAGTAGTGGTCCGCAATGGCCTTCGCGAAGTCGTAGTACTGCTCGACGAGCAGCACCGTCATGCGCATCTCTTCCACGAGGTGGCGCAGCGTGCGTCCGATGTCCTGGATGATCGATGGCTGAATGCCTTCGGTGGGCTCGTCGAGAATCAGCAGTTGCGGCTCGCTCATCAGCGCGCGGCCAATCGCGAGTTGCTGCTGCTGGCCGCCCGACAGGTCGCCGCCGCGGCGCGCGCGCATGTCCTTCAGCACGGGAAAGAGTTCGTAGATGCTGTCCGGAATCTTTTTCGGCGCCTTCTTGCTGGCCGCGCCGATCAGCAGGTTTTCCTCGACGGTGAGCCGCGGAAAGATGTCGCGCCCTTGCGGCACGTAGGCGATGCCCTGCGCCACGCGCGCATGCGGCGGCAGCTTCGTGATGGCTTGCTCGCGCCATTCGATGGTGCCGCTGCGAGGCTGCACCACGCCCATCAGGCAGCGCAGCAGCGTGGTCTTGCCCACGCCGTTGCGGCCCAGCAGCACCGTGAGCTTGCCTTCGGGCACGGTGAGGTTCACGTCGCGCAGGATGTGGCTGCCGCCGTAATACTGGTTGAGGGTCTGGACTTTCAGCATGGGCTCGATGGTTGCTCGATGGTTGCTTGACGGTGGCTTGATCGTCTCTGTGCGGACCGTGCGGGTGGAGGTGAACGAGATTGGCGAAGGTCGGTGCCTCTAGCGCCCCAGGTACGACTCGATCACGGTTTCGTCGCGCTTCACTTCGTCGAGCGTGCCCTGCGCGAGCACGCGGCCTTCGGCCATCACCGTCACACGGCCTTTGTCGCCGGCCAGTGCGGCGACGAACTCCATGTCGTGCTCGACCACCATCATCGAGCAACTGCCGCGCAGGCGGTTCAGCAGCGCGGCGAGTTCCATGGTTTCGTCGTCGGTCATGCCTGCCGCGGGTTCGTCGAGCAGCAGCAGCGCGGGCTGTTGCATCAGCAGCATGCCGATTTCGAGCCGCTGTTTCTGGCCGTGCGAAAGCTCGCCCGCGAGCCGCATGGCCTCGTTTTCGAGCCGGATCACTTCCAGCGTTTCTTCGATGCGTGCCTGCGCCGCGCGGTTGAGCCGCGCGCGCAGCGACGCCCACCAGCGCTTGTCCGTCTTCATCGCCAGTTCGAGGTTTTCCCACACGGGGTGCTGCTCGAACACCGTGGGCTTCTGGAACTTGCGGCCAATGCCCGAACGCGCGATGGCGGGTTCGTTCAGGCGCGTGAGGTCGATGGTCTGGCCGAGGAACACCTTGCCCGCGTCGGGGCGCGTCTTGCCCGTGATGACGTCCATCATCGTGGTCTTGCCCGCGCCGTTCGGGCCAATCACGCAGCGCAGCTCGCCCGCGTCGATGGAAAGCGAGAGCGCGTTGAGCGCGCGAAAGCCGTCGAAGCTCACCGTCACGTCTTCGAGATAGAGGATCGTGCCGTGCGAGACGTCGATTTCGCCGGGCGTGACGGCGTGGCCCAAGCCAGCCTCGCCCGAGAGCGTGAGCACGTCGTGTTCGTCCGGGTGGGTGAGGTCGGGCGTCATGGCGTTCTCGTTCATTTGCGCACCCTCCGAGCGGCCATGTCGATGAGCCCCATGATGCCGTTGGGCAGCAAGAGCGGCACCAGCACGAAGATCGCGCCGAGGAAGAACAGCCAGTACTCCGCGAACCACGCCGTGAAGACCGTCTTCGCGCCGTTCACGGCGAAGGCGCCGATGATGGGCCCGATCAGCGTGCCGCGTCCGCCCACCGCGACCCAGATCGCCATTTCGATGGAATTGCCCGGCGACATCTCGCTCGGGTTGATGATGCCCACCTGCGGCACGTAAAGCGCACCGGCAATGCCGCACAGCACGGCCGAGAAGGTCCACACGAAGAGCTTGTAGCCGAGCGGGTTGTAGCCGAGAAACATGAGGCGCGTTTCGCCGTCGCGTACGGCGGTCACCACGCGCCCCAGCTTCGAGGTGACGATGGCGCGCGCCGCGATGAACGCGAGCACGAGCGCGGCGAACGTCATCAGGAAGAGCGCGGTGCGCGTGCCCGCATGCGTGATCGGGAAACCGGCGATGCGCTTGAAGTCCGTAAAGCCGTTGTTGCCGCCGAAGCCCGTTTCGTTGCGATAGAAGAGCAGCATCGCGGCGAAGGTCATGGCCTGCGTGATGATGGAGAGATACACGCCCTTCACGCGCGAGCGGAACGTGAAGAAGCCGAACACCCAGGCCACCACGGCGGGCACGAGCACCATGAGCAGCAGCGCATACGCGAGATGCTGCGTGCCCTGCCAATACCAGGGCAGCGCGTGCCAGTCGAGAAACACCATGAAGTCGGGCAGGTCGCTGCCGTACTTGCCGTCGCGGCCGATGGCGCGCATCAGGTACATGCCGATGGCGTAGCCGCCCAGCGCGAAGAAGAGCCCGTGGCCGAGGCTCAGAATGCCGCAGTAGCCCCAGACCAGATCGAGCGCGAGCGCCGCGATGGCATAGCACATGAGCTTGCCCACGAGCGTCATCGCGTAGGCGGAGAGGTGCAGGGCGCTGGTTTCGGGAATGACGAGCGCGCTCACAGGCACGCCGATGCCCACGGCGAGAATCAGCGCGATGAGCGCAAGCCACGCGCCGCGCGAAAGCAGCGCGGGGCGCGGCGGAAGACCGAGCGCGAAACCTTGCTGAAGGGCGCGCTGGGCGCCTGCGCCTGCGCCTGCGCCTGCCGTGGCCGTTGCGAGACCTGTGCCGGCGGTGCCGGAAGTGACCCCCGTAGTGGCCCCCGAAGTGGCATTCGAAGAAGAGGCGAGCGTCATGTCACGCCTCCGCGCTGCGGCCCTTGAGGGCAAAGAGCCCCTGCGGACGCTTCTGGATGAAGAGCACGATCAGCACGAGCACCGCGATCTTCGCGAGCACCGCGCCCCAGAACGGCTCGATCGTCTTGCTCACGAGGCCAAGGCCGAAGCCGCCGATCACCGTGCCCGCCAGCTGGCCCACGCCGCCCAGCACCACGGCCATGAACGAATCGATGATGTAGCTCTGCCCGAGGTCCGGCCCCACGTTGCCGATCTGCGAGAGCGCGCAGCCGCCCAGTCCCGCGATGCCCGCGCCGAACGCGAACGCATACGAGTCCACGCGCGCCGTCTTCACGCCCACGCACGCCGCCATGCGGCGGTTCTGCGTGACGGCACGCACGAAGAGGCCGAGGCGCGTCTTCGTGAGCACGGCCCACGCAATGGCCACCACGATCAGCGAGAACGCGAGAATCGCGAGGCGGTTGTACGGCAGGATCAGGTTCTGCATGACCGTGACGCCGCCGCTCATCCATGAAGGATTGGCGACCTGCACGTTCTGCGCGCCGAACAGCGTGCGCGTGGCCTGGATCAGGATCAGGCTGACGCCGAACGTGGTGAGCAGCGTTTCCAGCGGACGGCCGTACAGATGCCGCAGCACGAGCCGCTCGAGCACGAGCCCGACAACCGCCGCCGAGACGAACGAGGCCGGCACGGCCGCAAGCGGATACCAGTCGAACGCGGCGGCCGCGTGGCTCTGGAAGAAGCTCTGCACGACGTAAGTGGTGTACGCGCCGATCATCAGAAACTCGCCGTGCGCCATGTTGATGACGCCGATCAGCCCGTACGTGATCGCAAGGCCGAGCGCCGCGAGCAGCAGCACGCTGCCGAGCGAAAGCCCCGCGAACACGGTGCCCGCAATTTCGCTGCGGCGCTGGATGGCGTCGAGCGCATCGATGCCCTGTTGCGCGGCGGCGCGCACCTTCGCGTCGCTTTCCACGAAGCTGCCGTCGGGCTTTTTCGCGACGAGCGGGCGCAGCAGTTCGTACATGTCGAGATCGTGGCGTGCCGCGACGAGCTGCACGGCATCGAGGCGCTTTGCCGGGTCGCTGTCGTGCAGGGCGGTCATGGCCCAGAGCGTATCGAGGCGTTTCTTGAGCTGCGGGTCGGTTTCCTTCGCGCGGGCCGCGTCGATCATCGGCTTCATCGCGGGGTCGGGGTTTTGCAGCAGCGCGGCAATCGCGGCGCGGCGCGTTTCGAGGTCGGGCGCGGCCAGTTGCAGCCCCGATACGGCGCCCGCCACCTTCGAGCGCAGCAGGTTGTTCAGCGTGATGGGCTGGGCGTCGCTGGCTTCTACGGCTTTACCCGTCACCGCGTCGTGCAACGTGTCGCCTTCCTGGACCAGCACCTCACCTGAATCCGTGGCGAGCACGCTGTCTTCGGCAAGCGCTTTGAGCAGCGCGAGCGAGGGCGCGTCGTGCGCCGCGATCAGTTTGTCGATGGCGGCGGACTTCGCGTCGAAGTCGTCGGCTGCAAGCGGTGCGACGTCTTCGTTCGTCAGCGCAAACGCGCGCACGGGCACGAGCGCCGACGCCGCGGCGAACAGCAGGCACAGCGCGAGCGCCGTGCCGCTGCCCTTGCGCGCCACGCGCACGACGTGCGCCGCGCGGCCCACGTGCGGCACATGTGCGACACGTGCCACATGTGCCGCGCGCGCCACGTATTGCGCAAGCGAAGACGCCGCGCGCATCGCGATTGCAATGGCCGTCATTGCAGCGTCAGGCCACGCGCCGGCGGCGCAGGAACTCGGGAATCGAGCTCACCACGTCCGGCTTGCCCTGATTGCCCGCGATGTACGGGCTCCACGGCTGCGCGCGAATCGCGGTCTTCGTTTTCCAGACCACGTTGAACTGGCCGTCCGCGCGAACCTCGCCGATCATCACGGGCTTGTGCAGGTGATGGTTGCCGTCCATCTCCAGCACGAAGCCCGACGGTGCGTTGAACTTCTGGCCGATCATCGCCACGCGCACCTTGTCGACGTCGGTGCTCTTCGCTTTCTCCACGGCCTGCTTCCACATGTGGATGCCGACGAAGGTGGCTTCCATCGGGTCGTTCGTCACGCGTTTCGTGCCGCCGGGCAGGTTCTGCGACTTCACCCACTCGGCCCACTGCGCCTTGAACTTCGTGTTGACCGGGTTCTTCACCGACATGAAGTAGTTCCACGCCGCGAGGTTGCCCACGAGCGGTTTGGTGTCGATGCCGCGCAGTTCTTCTTCGCCCACCGAGAACGCGACCACGGGCACGTCCGTCGCCTTCAGCCCCTGGTTGCCGAGTTCCTTGTAGAACGGCACGTTCGAGTCGCCGTTCACCGTCGAGATCACGCAGGTCTTGCCGCCCTGCGCGAAGGTCTTGATGTTCGCGACGATGGTCTGATAGTCGCTGTGGCCGAACGGCGTGTAGACCTCCTGAATGTCGGCGTCCTGCACGCCCTTCGAGTGCAGGAACGCGCGCAGGATCTTGTTGGTGGTGCGCGGGTAGACGTAGTCGGTGCCGAGCAGGAAGAAGCGCTTCGCGCCGCCGCCTTCGGCGCTCATCAGGTACTCGGTGGCGGGAATGGCCTGCTGGTTCGGCGCCGCGCCCGTATAGAACACGTTGCGCGACATCTCTTCGCCCTCGTACTGCACGGGGTAGAAGAGCAGGCCGTTGAGTTCCTCGAACACGGGCAGCACGGATTTGCGCGACACCGAAGTCCAGCAGCCGAACACCACGGCCACCTTGTCCTGCGTGATCAGTTGACGGGCCTTTTCGGCGAAGAGCGGCCAGTTCGATGCCGGGTCCACCACGACGGGTTCGAGCTTGCGGCCCATCACGCCGCCGGACGCGTTGATCTCGGCGATCGTCATGAGCGCGGTGTCTTTGAGCGAGGTCTCCGAGATCGCCATCGTGCCGGACAGCGAATGCAGAATGCCTACCTTGATCGGGCCGCTGCCCGTGTCCGCCTTCGCGAACGGTACGCGTGCCGCCAGCGCGAGTGCGCTCGACATGGTGCCCAGCTTCAACAGACTGCGTCGCTTCATGTGGTTCCCCTTGCCAATGGATGGGTGTGAATTCGGAGGTCGGCCCTCGGAGGCGAAACGCAGGCCATGACGGCGCCGGCGGTTTCGCGCGTTGGTTATCTGCGTTATCTGCTTGTCTGGCGGGAGGTGTTACTGCAAGGCATATGCCAACGCGGTGCTGTCAGCACGAGATCCGCATGAACGCACGTAGCGGCGCGGTTGGATCGCAATGCGCGCAGCGCGCGGGCGAGCGATGCTGGTGCATGCGCGGGCATCGAGGAGCGCGATGCATCGTCGCGGTGCGCGATGTGACGAAAGGGCGGGAAGGCGTGGTGGTCGGCGCGTCGAAGCGGATCGCGAAGGGCGCTATGCGTGCCCGACGATGGAATGCCGAAGCGCAGCGTGCGTGCACTGCAAGCGCTTGCAGTGCACGCACGCTGCGCCGTTGTGCACCCGCTTCGGGCGAGGGCTATGACCGCGAGAGACCGCGCGTGCGTTCGAGGGATTCGTGCGCGGCTATGAGCGCGGCGTGCTTGCCACGTTCTCGCTGTCGCGCATCGTGAAGCGGCGTGGATCGGTGAGACCTGCGGCACGATGGCCGGGTCCATCAGGAAAACGAAGCAGGAAGGAAAGAAGCCGGAGAGGGTTGTCGCCGCCCGTGGCGGGCGGCGGCAGAGAGCAGTGCCAGAAGGGCGCCCAGTCTCAGTAAGTGGGCACCGAAGGGTCCACCTGGCGCGACCAGGCGTCGATGCCGCCTTGCAGGTTGAAGACTTTCGTGAAGCCGCGCGACTCGAGGAACATCGCGACCTGGGCGCTGCGTGCGCCGTGGTGGCACACGCAGACAATCTGCGCTTCGTCGTCCAGTTCCTCGCTGCGCGCGGGAATCTCGCGCATCGGGATCGACACGGCGCCGGCGATCTGCGCTGTCTGGATTTCCCACGGCTCGCGCACGTCGAGCAGCACGGGCGCGGGGCGGGCGGAGTCGGCCAGCCATTCGGCGAGCGCGGGGGCGGTCAGGTTTTGCATGATGGCGTGTCGTCCGTTGTCGGCAGTTCGTTGTCGTCGGTTTGCAGGTGGGCAAACCGGCTCAGAACTTGAATCGCGGCGGCTGGACGGCGTTGTGCAGCGGCTCGATGTACGTTTCGAACACGTCGGCAATGCGGTACTGCTTCTCGTCGACGCGCGTAATGATCTGTGCCTTCATCACCGGCGCCACGCCGACGAATGCCGCGAGCCGGCCGCCGATCTTCAGTTGCTCCAGCATTTCCTGCGGCAGCACGGGCAGGCCGCCCGACACGCAGATCACGTCGTAGGGCGCCGCCGCCGGCCAGCCGCGCGCGCCGTCGCCCGTCGCGACTTCCGCGTTCAGCACGCCGTTCGCGGCCAGGTTCGTACGCGCGAGTTCGGCCAGTTCCGGCTTGATGTCTACCGTCAGCACGTGCTGGGCGCGATGCGCGAGCAGCGCCGCCATGTAGCCCGAGCCCGCGCCGATTTCCAGCACGCTTTCGTGCTTCTTCACCGCCAGTTCCTGCAGCACGCGCGCTTCCACGCGCGGGGCCAGCATGTGCTCGCCGCCGGGCAGGGGAATTTCGAGGTCCGCGAAGGCGATGTTCACGTAAGCCGCGGGGACGAAGTTTTCACGCTTGACGACGGAGAGCAGGTTCAGCACGTCCTGGTCCAGCACATCCCAGGGGCGAATCTGCTGCTCGATCATGTTGAAACGCGCTTGTTCGATGTTCATGATGGTTCGGCGATGAGGTTCGGGTACAGCCAGGGGAAAAGTGTTGGACCACGCGCGCGTGGCCCATTTTTAAACTTGCGGAACGGCGGGATTGTACCAAACCGCGCTTTCTTCCCGGGCTGAAGCGGGCGCCGTGGGTCGGTGTTTGTCCCTATGCGAAAGGGCTTGCGCTCGGGCGCACGGGCGACCAAAAATGTAATCGATTACATTTTCCGCGACGTTTTCACGCAGCATCAGTCGCCCCCCGTGCCACGCCCTTGCCCATGTCAGGACGACTCCAACCAGACGCGGCCCCAGCCGCGACCGAGCCGAACGAACCGAAAGGCACGCCCGAGCCCGCGCTTTCGATTGCCGGGGTGGCCGAGCGCGCAGGGGTGTCGGTGGCCACGGTCTCGCGCGTGCTCAATGGTCACGCGAACGTGCGGGCCGCCACCCGCGAGCGCGTGATGGCCGCGGTGGAAAGCTGCGGCTATCGCGTCAACGAACTCGCGCGCAATCTGCGAACCGCCGAGAGCCGGCTGCTGCTCACCATGGTCCCCGACTTCGGCAATCCGTTTTACGCGGAGATCGTGCGCGGCATCGACAGCGTGGCGCGTCAGCATGGCTACTTCATGCTGCTGTGTGACACCGGCGCGGACCCGGGCCGCGAGCGAAGCTACTTCGACCTGTTGCGCCGCCGACGCGCCGACGGCGCCATCTGCCTCGATCCGGCCACGGTCCAGCAGGCGCTCGCGGACGAATCGGTCTCGCTGCCCTGGGTGGCGTGCTGCGAGTTCGATGCCCGCGTGGGCGTGCCCTACGTCGGCATCGACAACTACCGCGCCGCGGGCGATGCCGTGCGGCATCTGCTGGCGCGCGGCCACACGAAGATCGCGCTCATCAATTCCGACGAGCACTACCTGTATGCGCAGCAGCGCGAGCGCGGCTATCTGGATGCGCTCGCCGACGCCGGACTCACGCCGCGCGACGCCTGGCGCGTGAACCTGAACTGCCTCGATTACGAAGCGGGCGCCCGTGCCGCCGCGGCGCTCGCGCAACTGGACGATCCGCCTACGGCGATCTTCGCGGTCTCGGACACGCTCGCCATCGGCGTGCTCAACGGACTGCGCAGCGTGGGCCGGCGCGTGCCCGCCGACATCGCCGTGGTCGGCTTCGACGACATCACGCTGGCCGCGCAGGTGGACCCGCCGCTCACCACCATCGCGCAGCCTATGCGCGAGCTGGGCGAGACGGCGGCGCGGCTGCTGCTCAAACGGCTTGCCGAGCCGCAGACGAGCGTGCCCGGCGTGCTGCTGCCGCATCGGCTCGTGGTGCGGCAAAGCGCTTGAGGGCACGTAGCGGCATGTAGTAGCCCGTAGCGGGATGTAGCGGCACATAGAGGTGCCTGGGGGCACATAAGCGGCAGAGAGCGGCTGAAGCCGCGACTGACGGAGACCCGACGACATGAGCGTCGCAGTGCGATTCGACGATGTCCGCAAAGACTTCGGCCCTGTGCGTGTGCTGCACGGCGTGAGCTTCGAGCTTGCGCCCGCGCGCATTCACGGCCTGCTGGGCGAAAACGGCGCGGGCAAGTCGACGCTCATGAAGATTCTCGCGGGCTACGAGACGGCGACCTCGGGCGACATCCAGGTGGACGGCACACCGTGTCGCTTCGCCGGCTCGCGCGACGCCGAAGCCGCGGGCATCGTCTTGATCCACCAGGAGTTCAATCTCGCCGAGCATCTCTCGATTGCGCAGAACATGTATCTGGGGCACGAGAAGCGGCAGCGCGGCATGGGCGGCTGGCTGCTCGACGACGCAGCCATGCGCGCCGAGGCGCGTCACTACCTCGCGCAGGTGGGCCTCGAGCGCGACCCCGACACGAAAGTGCGCGACCTGATCGTCGCCGAAAAGCAGCTGGTGGAAATTGCCAAGGCGCTGTCGCGGCGGGCGCGCCTGCTCATCATGGACGAGCCCACGGCCACGCTCACGCCCGCCGAAACCGAGCGCCTCTTCGCGTTGATGGCGAAGCTCAAGGCGGAGGGCGTCACACTCGTCTACATCTCGCACAAGCTGGACGAAGTGCAGCGCGTGACCGACGACGTCACCGTGATGCGCGACGGCCGCTTCGTCGCACGCGCGGCCACGGCCGAACTATCGCGGCAACAGATGGCGAACCTCATGGTGGGCCGCGACGTATCGGACATGTTCCCGGCGCGCGCGCCCGTTGCCGACAACGCGCCCGTGGCGCTGAAGGTGGAGGGCCTCGTCGTGCCCGGCTGGGTGGGCGCCCAGGGCGGGCTTGCCTTCGAAGTGCGCGCGGGCGAAGTGCTCGGCTTTGCGGGGCTGGTGGGCGCAGGACGCACCGAGGCCTTCGAAGCGATCGTCGGTTTGCGGGCGCGCACGGCCGGCACGATCGAAATGACGGGCCGGCGCGTGACGCTGAAGAACCCGCGCGACGCCATGCGCCACGGCCTCACGTACCTGAGCGAGGACCGCAAGGGCAAGGGTCTGCACGTGGACCTGAACCTGCAGGACAACCTCACGCTGATGACGCTGGAGCGCTACGCGCATCCGCTGCTCGACCTGAAGGCTGGGCGCGATGCGCTCGAAAAGGCCGTGCGCGATTTCGGCATCCGCACCGGCGATCTGGCGAGCCGCGCCCGCATGCTCTCGGGCGGCAATCAGCAGAAGCTCGCGCTTGCCAAGTTCCTACAACCGGACCCGCGCGTAATCGTGCTCGACGAGCCCACGCGCGGCGTCGACGTGGGCGCAAAGCGCGACATCTATTTCCTGATTCACCGGCTCGCCGCCGAAGGCCGCGCCGTGATCGTGATCTCGTCCGAACTGATCGAGCTGATCGGGCTCTGCCATCGCGTGGCCGTGATGCGCGCGGGGCAGCTCGTCGCCACGCTCGGCATTGGACACCTGACCGAAGAGGAGCTGATCGCCCATGCAACCGGTACACACTGAAGCGCCGGATTCGCGCCGGGCGCGGCTTTCGTGGCGGCTCGCGCGGCGGGCCACGGGGCTTGGGCCCATCGTGGGGCTCGTCGCGCTCTGCGTGCTCGGCACGCTGCTCAACCGCGACTTCGCCACCGTCGACAACCTCATGAACGTGCTCACGCGCACGTCGTTCATCGGCATCATCGCGGTGGGCATGACGTTCGTGATCATCTCGGGCGGCATCGATCTTTCGGTGGGGTCGATGGCCGCGCTCATCGCGGGCGTCATGATCTGGGTAATGAACGCGCTTGCCACAGGCGCCGCGGGTGCCGTGGCGCACGGGCTGCCGCCGCTCGTCATCGTGCTGGCGGGCATCGTGCTCGCGCTCGTGCTGGGCGCCGCGTTCGGCTGCGCGCACGGCCTGCTCATTACGAAGGGGCGCATCGAACCGTTCATCGTGACGCTCGGCACGCTCGGCATCTTTCGCGCGGTGCTCACGTGGCTTGCGGACGGCGGTGCGCTCACGCTCGACAACACGCTCTCCGATCTGTACGGCCCCGTCTATTACGCGAGCCTCTTCGGCGTGCCGGTGCCGGTCTGGGTGTTTCTCGCCATGGCCGCGGGCGGCGCGTTGATTCTCAACCGCACCGCGTTCGGCAGACACGTGCAGGCCATCGGCTCCAACGAACAGGTGGCTCGCTATGCGGCCATTCGCGTGGATACCGTGAAGATCGTGACGTATGCGCTGCTCGGCGTATGCGTGGGCGTGGCGACGGTGCTCTACGTGCCGCGCCTCGGCTCCGCCACGCCCACCACGGGGCTGCTGTGGGAACTCGAAGCAATTGCCTCCGTGGTGGTGGGCGGCACCGCGCTCAAGGGCGGCGAAGGCCGCGTGCTGGGCACCGTGATCGGCGCGGTGCTGCTCTCGGTGATCGCGAACATTCTCTCTCACCAGCATCATCAGCGTGTATCTGAACGCGGCGGTGCAGGGCGTGGTGATCATCGTCGTTGCGTTCCTGCAGCGCGGGCGGCGGTGAACGTGTGTGCCCAGGCAGCACTCATTCGGTAGCACCTTCAGGGGCACCTTCCAGCGGCACGATTCGGCAGCATCTTCAGCAGCACCTTCAGCAGCACCTTCAGCAACACCTTCAGCAGCACGATTCGGCAGTCTGATTCAGGAGGCAGCACAGGCAACAGTCGATCGACAACAACGGGCATACGCAGGCCCGCACAATCAGGAGACACGACCATGAAGCAGGTTATTCGAGCAATGCGAGGCCTCACCGCCGCCGTGCTGGCAGTGACGGTGGCGGCGGCGCTGGGCACGAGCAGCGCGCACGCCGACGAGAAGGTGACGCTGGGCGTCGCCATTCCCACAGCGGACCACGGCTTTACCGGCGGCATCGTGTGGTGGGCGAACAAGGCAAAGGCGGACATCGAGAAGGCGCATCCCGATCTCAAGATCATCGTGAAGACGGCAGCCAACGCGCCCGAGCAGGCCAATCAGTTGCAGGATCTCGTCACGGTCAACCATATCAACGCGCTCGTGATCTTCCCGTATGAGTCGGCGTCGCTCACGCAGCCTGTGGCTCAGGTGAAGAAGAAGGGCGTCTACGTCACGGTGGTGGATCGCGGACTCACGGACACCAGCGCGCAAGACGCCTACGTGGCCGGCGACAACACCGCGTTCGGCCGCATTCCCGCCGAGTATCTGGCGAAGGCGCTTAACGGCAAGGGCGACATCGTCGCGCTGCGCGGCATTCCCACCACGCTCGACAACGAACGCTGGACCGCCTTCACGTCGGTGCTGAAGAACTATCCGGGCATTCGCATCCTGGATGCGAAGTACGCGAACTGGAACCGCGACGACGCGTTCAAGGTGACGCAGGACTACCTCACGCGCTTCAAGCACATCGACGCCATCTGGGCCGCGGACGACGACATGGCCGTGGGCGTGCTGAAGGCCATCGATCAGGCGAAGCGCACCGACGTCAAGATCGTGTTCGGCGGCGCGGGATCGAAGGGCATGGTGAAGAACGTGATGGACGGCGCACCGCTCATCAAGGCCGACGTCTCGTATTCGCCCAAGTTCATCTACGACGCGATCAAGCTCACGGCCGAGGCGCGCCTGAAGGGCGAGCGGCTGCAAGCCACCACGATCATTCCTTCGGTGCTCATCACGAAGGAGAACGCGCACGACTTTTACTTCCCCGACTCGCCGTTCTAAGGCACAGGGCCGCCGCGCGAAGCGGTTCGCGCGGCCCGCGCTTTGGTCTTTATCCCGTTTCAGGCGATATACAGCCGACATACAGGCGAAATACAGGCGAAATACAGGCGACGTACAGGCGAAATACGACGGAGCACCAAGGAGTTCGCACGATGAAAACCATCAAGGGTCCGGCGATCTTTCTCGCGCAGTTCACCGGCGACGAGGCGCCCTTCGACAGTCTCGCGAATCTGGCCGCGTGGGCCGCGGGGCTCGGCTTCAAGGGCATCCAGGTGCCGGCCGATCCGCGGCTTGTGGACCTTGCGCGCGCGGCGTCGAGCGATGCCTATTGCGACGAACTGCGGCAGACGGCCGACGATGCCGGCGTGGTCATCACGGAACTCACGACGCATCTGCAAGGCCAGCTCGTGGCCGTGCATCCTGCCTACGACGCGCTGTTCGACGGCTTCGCCGCGCCCGAAGTGCGCGGCAATCGCGAGGCGCGCACCGCGTGGGCCATCGACCAGCTCAAGCTCGCGGCGCGCGCCTCGCAGCGCCTGGGTCTTGCCACCCACGTCACGTTTTCGGGCGCGCTCGCGTGGCCCTACGTGTACCCGTGGCCGCAGCGCCCCGCGGGACTCGTGGAAGCAGCCTTCGACGAACTCGCACGCCGCTGGCGCCCCATTCTGGACGCGTTCGACGCGGCGGGCGTAGACGTCTGCTACGAACTGCATCCGGGCGAGGACCTGCACGACGGCGTGACCTTCGAGCGCTTTCTCGCCGCCGTGGACGGCCATGCGCGCGCGAACATCCTCTACGACCCGAGCCACTTCCTGCTGCAACAGCTCGACTACCTCGCGTTCATCGACCTCTATCACGAGCGCATCAAGGCCTTTCACGTGAAGGACGCGGAGTTTCGCCCAACCGGGCGCCAGGGCGTGTACGGCGGCTACAGCGGCTGGCTGGAGCGCGCGGGGCGCTTTCGCTCGCTCGGCGACGGCCAGATCGATTTCGGCGCGATCTTCTCGAAGATGGCGCAGTACGACTACGCGGGCTGGGCGGTGCTCGAATGGGAATGCGCGCTCAAGCACCCGCAGGACGGCGCACGCGAGGGCGCCGAGTTCATCCGGCGGCACATCATCCGCGTGGCCGAACACGCCTTCGACGACTTCGCGGGCAGCGGCGTGGACGCCGCACGCCTGCGGCACGTGCTCGGACTCTGAACGCTCTGAGTGCTTTGAACGCTCGGCGGACTCGGGCTCACGCTCAGGCAGCAGGCAGCAGGCAGCAGGCAGGCGCGACGCCGCAATCACTTACAGGGAACCAGGCGATGACACGAAAACTCAGGCTCGGCATGGTGGGCGGCGGGCAGGGCGCGTTCATCGGCGCGGTGCACCGTATCGCGGCGCGTCTCGACGGCCGCTTCGATCTCGTGGCGGGCGCGCTGTCGTCGGACCCGGCGCGTGCGCGGGCGAGCGCCGCCGAAGTGGGACTCGCGCGCTGCTACACCGACTGGCGCGAGATGGCACATCAGGAAGCCGTGCGCGAAGACGGCATCGACGCCGTCGCCATCGTTACGCCGAACCACCTGCACGCGCCCGTGGCCACGGCGTTTCTGGAGGCCGGCATTCACGTGGTCTGCGACAAGCCGCTCGCGGTGTCGCGCGCCGAGGGCGAGGCGCTTGCAACACTGGCGCGCGACACCGGACGGCTCTTTGCGCTCACGCACACGTATTCGGGCTATCCGCTCGTGCGGCACGCGCGGCACATGGTGGAGGCGGGCGAACTGGGCGAGATCCGCATCGTGCAGGCCGAGTATGCGCAGGACTGGCTCGCTGAACCCGTCGAGCAGGGCGGCGAGAATCGCCAGGCGGCGTGGCGCACCGACCCGGCGCTCGCCGGGCCGGCGGGATGCCTCGGCGACATCGGCACACACGCGTACCACCTTGCGGCGTTCGTGAGCGGGATGACGCCGGAGTCGGTCTCGGCGGAGGTGCATACGTTCGTGCCGGGGCGCCGCATCGACGATCACGTGCAGGCCATGCTGCGCTATGCGAGCGGCGCGCGCGGCATGCTGTGGGCGAGTCAGGTGGCAAGCGGCGCGGAAAACGCCTTGCGGCTGCGCGTGTACGGCACGAAGGCGAGCCTCGCGTTCGACCAGGAGCATCCGAACGAACTGTGGTTCACGCCGCACAACGGCGAGGCGCAGCGCCTCACGCGCGGCCGCGTGCACGGTGCGGCCGCAGCGCACGCCACGCGTGTGCCGCCGGGGCATCCCGAGGGGTATCTGGAAGCGTTCGCGCAGCTCTATCTGGATGCGGCCCTGCAGATCGAGGCGCTCGACGCAGGCCGCCCCGTGCCGCCCGAAAGCCGGCTGCTCGTCACCGTGGAGGACGGCGTGGCCGGGCTGCGTTTCATCGACGCCGTGCTGGCCAGCAGCGCGGCGAATAGCGCATGGGTGAAGTTGCCTACTTCCGGCTCTTCCTGATCTGCTCTTCGAACGCGAGGTCCAGCTTGCTGGCCTTGCGGACCTTTTGCTGCGGCCCGTAGGCGTCGACGAACGCCACGAAGGCGTCGAGCGCGAGCGGGTCGCAGAGCGGCTGCCCGGCGCCCGCGGTGCGATCCACGAGATAGAACAGCCCGCCCGGCATGCCCACGGCGGCGTACTGCGGATTCCCGCTGCGCGTCTTGAGACGCTCGACGGCGTTGACTGCGCGGGTGGTGCGTGCCATAGGAATCGACTCTCCTGAAAATTGAGCGGGCGGGCGGCGGATGCTTTCGAGGGTCCGCGCTTACTGGCTCAGGTACACGAACTTGCCGCCGCGGACGATGCCCATCACGCTTGCGCGCTGATCGAGCCCCACGTGGTCCTTCGCGCTCGTATTCACCACGCCGTTGGGCACCACGAGTTCGTGTGCGTGCTCCAGTTCGTTGCGCAGCGCCACGCGGAATTCGGTGGTGCCGGGTTGGGCCGTTTTCAGTGCGCGCGCCACGGCATCTTCGAGGCGCGGGTAGACGCCCGCCGCGTCGCCCGCGAACTGCGTTACGGTGCCCGGGCCGTACTTCGCCTCGTAGGCGTTCACGAACGCAAGCGCCGCCTTCTTCGCCGGATGATCCGCCGGCAGCGTGCGCGCCACCACCACGGGCTGAGTGGGGAACAGCGTGCCTTCCACGTCCTTGCCGCCCAGCTTGATGAACTCCGGCGTGGCGATGCCGTGCGTCTGATAGATCGGTCCCTTGAAGCCGCGCTCGACGAGCGTGCGCTGCGGCAGCACGGTCGGCGTACCCGCGCCGGCGATCAGCACGGCGTCCGGCTTCGCCGCCATCAGCTTGAGCACCTGGCCCGTCACGCTGGCGTCCGTGCGGTTGTAGCGCTCCGTTGCCACCACCTGGATGTGGCGCAGCTCCGCGAACTTCGTGAACTCGCTGAGCCAGCTGTCGCCGTAGCTGTCCGCGAAGCCGATGAAGCCCACCGTCTTCACGTTGTGGTTGGCCATGTAGCGCGTCATCACGTCAGCCATGGCGCGGTCGGTCTGCGCCATCTTGTAAGCCCACACGCGCTTGCCTTCCTGCGGCTCCACGACGGAGGCCGAGCCGATCAGCGTGATCATCGGCGTCTGGCTTTCGGCGACGGGGTCGAGCGCCGCAAGCGCGGCCGGCGTGATGTTGGGGCCCACGATCACGTCGACGTGGTCTTCATTGATGAGCTTGCGGATGTTGCGCACGGCTGCGCCGGGGTCGGAGCCGTCGTCGAGCACGATGTACTGCGCGTTCTGGCCGGCGATGGTCTTCGGCCACATCAGCATGGCGTTCTTGCTCGTGATGCCGATGGCGGCGGCCGGGCCGGTGCTCGAGAGGTCGATGCCGACCTTGATGTCGGCGCGTGCGGCCGGCGCGGCCAATGCGAACGACGCGACACAGGAAACGGCGGCCGCACGGGCCAGCGCGCGCAGGGGCTTGAACGACGTCATGAAGATCTCCAGGCGGGTTTTGGAAGTTATCGATGCGGCGGGTCCAGGCTTTTTAGTGCGATGGCGCCGCTTTTTTTTGCGTTGTCGTTGAATCTGTCTTGCGATGTCTGGGCGAGTTTACGGGAACGCGCTGCGCAGCCGGAAGCTCATAGTTCATACGTTTCGTGCTCGCCCTTGAGCGCCTGCTCCACGAGCCGGCGGTTCAGGCTGGGCGAGAGCAGTTCCACGAGCGTGTAGACGTAGCTGCGCAGGTACGCGCCCTGTTTGAGCGCCACGCGCGTTACGTTGCCGCCGAACAGGTGCCCCACGGGCATGGCGCGCAACTGGCGGTCGCGCTCGGGGTTGAAGGCGATGTCGGCCATGATGCCCACGCCGAGCCCCAGTTCGACGTAGGTCTTGATGACGTCGGCGTCGATGGCTTCGAGCACGATGTCCGGCGACAGCCCGCGCAGCTGGAACGCCTGGTCGATGCGCGAGCGGCCCGCGAAGGCATTGTCGTAGGTGATGAGCGGAAATTGGGCCAGATCGTCGAGCGAGAGCGACTTGCGGGCGAGCAGCGGGTGGTCGGGCGGCATGACGGCTACGTGATGCCACTGGAAGCATGGCAGCGACACCAGATCCTTGTAGCCGGCGATGGCTTCCGTCGCGATGGCGAGGTCGGCCTGGTCGCGCAATACCAGTTCGGCCACCTGGGTGGGGCTGCCTTGCAAAATCGAAAGGTGAACCTTGGGAAACCGGCGCTTGAATTCGGCGATGGCGGCCGGCAGCGAGTAGCGCGCCTGCGTGTGGGTGGCGGCGATGATCAGGTTGCCCTGGTCCTGGGCGGCGTAGTCTTTGCCGACGCGTTTCAGGGTCTCTACTTCCTGCAGGATCCGCTCGACCGAGGCGAGTATGATGCGGCCCGGCTCCGTGAGGGAGCGCACCCGCTTGCCGTGGCGCGTGAAGATTTCCACGCCAAGCTCGTCCTCCAGTTCGATGATCGCCTTGGAGACGCCCGGCTGGCTCGTATACAGCGCCTTGGCGGCTTCGGTGAGGTTGAAGTTCTGGCGGACCGCCTCGCGGACGAAGCGGAACTGGTGCAGGTTCATTTATAACCTCTCCGCATATCAAAAGAATTTTTAAGTCGTTTGGAATCTAAGGGCAGTTTATTACGATCTATCAAACTTTTCCAATATGGATATCTGTTTTTGTCATTTGCAAATGAGCCGGCGCCGTGGGCCGGCTTGCAGCGGTGGCAGGCACCATCATCCGGGCGCGGCGTAACCGGAACGTCGCGTTGAGTGCAACTGAGGCAACTGAGCAACCCTGGGGTCCCGAATGTACCAATACGATCAGTACGACCAGACCATCGTCGACGAGCGCGTCGCGCAGTACCGCGACCAGGTTCGCCGCCGGCTGTCGGGCGAATTGAGCGAAGAAGAGTTCCGCCCGCTGCGGCTGCAGAACGGCCTGTACATGCAGCGCCACGCGTACATGCACCGCATCGCCATTCCCTACGGCAACCTGCGCAGCGACCAGCTGCGCATGCTGGCGCGCATCGCGCGCGAGCACGACCGCGGTTACGGCCACTTTTCGACGCGCACCAACATCCAGTACAACTGGATCAAGCTCGAAGAGACGCCGGACCTGCTCGCGAAGCTCGCCTCGGTGCAGATGCACGGCATCCAGACCTCGGGCAACTGCATCCGCAACATCACGGCCGACCAGTTCGCCGGCGTGGCGCCCGACGAGATCGTCGACCCGCGTCCGTGGGCCGAAGTGCTGCGCCAGTGGTCCACGTTCCACCCCGAATTTGCCTGGCTGCCGCGCAAGTTCAAGATCGCCGTGTGCGGCTCGAAGGAAGACCGCATCGCCGTGCAGATCCACGACCTCGGCGTCTATCTGAAGAAGAACGACGCGGGCGAAGTGGTGGCCAGCATCCTGGCGGGCGGCGGTCTGGGCCGCACGCCGATCGTCGGCGCCATCATCAGGGAAGACCTGCCCTGGCAGCATCTGCTCACGTACTGCGAAGCCGTGCTGCGCGTCTATAACCGCTACGGCCGCCGCGACAACATGTACAAGGCGCGCATCAAGATTCTCGTGAAGGCGCTCTCGCCCGCGAAGTTCGCGCAGCAGGTGGAAGAGGAGTGGCAGCACCTGAAGGACGGCCCGTCCACGCTCACGCGCGAAGAAGTGGAGCGCGTCGCGCAGTACTTCACGCCGCCCGCCTACGAAAAGCTCGCGGATACGGACGCGTCCTACGAAAAGCATCTGCTCGAGAACCGCGCTTTCGCGCGCTGGGTGGAGCGCAACGTGCGCCCGCACCGCGTGCCGGGCTATGCGGCCGTCACGCTGTCGCTCAAGCGCACCGGCACGGCGCCGGGCGACGCCACGGACACGCAGATGGAAGCCGTGGCCGACTGGGCCGACCGTTACGCGTTCGGCCAGGTCCGCGTCTCGCACGAGCAGAACCTGATTCTCGCGGACGTGAAGAAGCACGACCTGTTCGAGCTGTGGACCCTCGCGAAAGAGCAGGGCTTCGCCACGCCGAACATCGGCCTGCTGACCGACATCATCGCGTGCCCGGGCGGCGACTTCTGCTCGCTCGCGAACGCGAAGTCGATTCCGATCGCGCAGGCCATCCAGGAGCGCTTCGACGACCTCGACTACGTGCACGACCTGGGCGACCTGTCGCTCAACATCTCGGGGTGCATGAATTCGTGCGGCCACCATCACGTCGGCAACATCGGCGTGCTGGGCGTCGACAAGGACGGCGCCGAGTGGTACCAGGTGTCGCTCGGCGGCGAACAGGGCATGGGCGCGCAAGGCTCGCGCCTTGGCCGCGTGATCGGCCCGTCGTTCTCGGCCGGCGAAATGCCGGACGTGGTGTCGAGCATCGTCGATACGTTCGTCGACAACCGCATCGACGGCGAGCGTTTCATCGACACCTACAACCGCATCGGCATCGCGCCGTTCAAGGAGCGCGTCTACGCGTCGCGCCAGCCGGCCCACGCGTAAAGCGCAGCACCGAAACGAGGATAGACAGTAAATGGCCTGGATCATCAGAAACCGCGCGGTAGCCGAAGACAACTGGACGGTGGTGCGCCCCGCCGAAGACGGCTCGCTGCCTGCCGTAGGCGCGTTGCCCGCCGGCAAGGTGCTCGTGCCGCTCGCGCTGTGGAAGAACGAGCGCGCCGCGCTGAGCGCCGCGCGTCCCGCAGCCGAACTCGGCGTGTGGCTCGCGCCCGATAGCGAACCGGCAGACATCGCGGGCGACTTCGAACACGTGTCGCTCATCGGCATCGACTTTCCGGTGTTTCGCGACGGCCGCGGCTATTCGATCGCGCGGCTCTTGCGCGAGCGCTACGGCTACAAGGGCGAATTGCGCGCCATCGGCGACGTGCTGCGCGACCAGCTCAACTACCTCTCGCGCTGCGGCTTCGATTCGTTCGCGGTGCGCGCCGACAAGGACATCCACGACGCACTGAACGCATTCAAGGAGTTCACGGTGCAGTACCAGTCCGCGGTCGACACCCCGCTGCCGCTGTTCCGTCGCCGCGAGGCCGGTGCCGCGGCCGTGGCGGCCAAGGTGGGCGCATGAGCACCACAACTAACGTCACTAATGTCACCAACGCCGCTGGCGCCGCGCCGCAAGCCGTGACACCCGAACTGGCCGCGAAGATCGCGCGACTCGACGCGCTGCTCGATTCCATCGCCGCGCGCCACGAGCGCGTCAAGTTCGCGAGCAGCCTCGCCGCCGAAGACATGCTGCTCACGCATGCCATCCTCTCGCGTGGCGTGTCGATCGGCATCTTCTCGCTCAACACGGGGCGCCTGCATGCGGAAACGCTGGGCATGATCGATCGCGTGCGCGAGCGCTACGGCTACGAGATCGAGCAGTTTCATCCGCAACAGGCCGCCGTCGACGAATACGCGGCCGCGCACGGACTCAACGCCTTCTACGAGAGCGTGGAACTGCGCAAGCGCTGCTGCGAGATTCGCAAGGTGGAGCCGCTCAACCGCGCGCTGGCGGACGTTTCCGCCTGGGTGACGGGCCAGCGCCGCGAACAGTCGGTGACGCGCGCGGAACTGCACGAGGAAGAGCACGACGGCGCGCGTAATATTGCGAAGTACAACCCGCTTGCGGACTGGACCGAAGCCGACGTCTGGGCTTATCTGCGTGCCTTCGACGTGCCGGTGAACCCGCTGCACGCACGCGGCTATCCGAGCATCGGCTGCGAGCCGTGCACGCGTGCTGTGCGTCCCGGCGAAGACAGCCGCGCGGGACGCTGGTGGTGGGAGTCGCGCGACACGAAGGAGTGCGGCCTGCACATCACCATTCCGATTGCGACGGCGAGCGAGAACGCTTCCGCCTGAAGCCGGACCGACGAAAAGATTGAAGACCCTGTGCTGCGGGCCAACCGCCCGCGGCGCGAACGAACGAAGGACCCGAACATGAGCACGACGCTCGATTCCGCTGTTGCCGCACCCATTCCGAATACGGCGAACCGCATGGACCATCTCGACTGGCTCGAAGCCGAGTCGATCCACATCCTGCGCGAGCTGGTTGCCGAGTGCAGCAAGCCGGCGCTGCTGTTCTCGGGCGGCAAGGACTCGGTCGTGGTGCTGCACCTCGCGTTGAAGGCGTTCGGCCTCGGCGCGAACCGCCAGACCTCGCTGCCGTTCCCGCTCGTGCACATCGACACGGGCCACAACTACGACGAAGTGATCGACTTCCGCGACCGCCGCGCGAAGGAAATCGGCGCGCAACTCGTGGTGGGCCACGTCGAAGATTCGATTCGCCGCGGCACGGTGCGTCTGCGCCGCGAAACGGATTCGCGCAACGCGGCGCAGGCCGTCACGCTGCTCGAGACCATTGAAGCGCACGGCTTCACCGCGATGATCGGCGGCGCGCGCCGCGACGAAGAGAAGGCCCGCGCGAAGGAGCGCATCTTCTCGTTTCGCGACGAATTCGGCCAGTGGGACCCGAAGGCGCAGCGCCCCGAGCTCTGGAGCCTCTACAACGCGCGCCTGCATGCCGGCGAACACCTGCGCGTGTTCCCCATCTCGAACTGGACCGAACTCGACGTGTGGCAATACATCGCGCGCGAAGGGCTCGAACTGCCGTCCATCTACTACGCGCACCAGCGCGAGATCGTGCGCCGCAACGGCCTGCTCGTGCCTGTCACGCCGCTCACGCCGATGCGCGAAGGCGAAACGAGCGAAACGGCGCTCGTGCGTTTTCGCACCGTGGGCGACATCAGCTGCACGTGCCCCGTGGAAAGCGATGCCGACAACGTCGAGAAGATCATTGCCGAGACGGCGGTGACCGAGATCACCGAACGGGGCGCGACGCGGATGGACGACCAGACCTCCGAAGCCGCGATGGAACAGCGCAAGAAGCAAGGTTATTTCTGAAGCACACGAGGACGAAGCAATGAGCACCGCAATTCATCAGCCTGAAGACCTCGGCGTGCTGCGTTTCATCACGGCAGGCAGCGTCGACGATGGCAAGAGCACGTTGATCGGCCGCCTGCTGTACGACAGCAAGGCCGTGCTGTCGGACCAGCTTTCCGCGCTTTCGCGCGCGAAGAACAAGCGCACCGTGGGCGACGAGATCGACCTCTCGCTGCTGACCGACGGCCTCGAAGCCGAGCGCGAGCAGGGCATCACGATCGACGTCGCGTACCGCTACTTCGCCACGGCCAAGCGCAAGTTCATCATCGCGGACACGCCGGGCCACGAGCAGTACACGCGCAACATGGTGACGGGTGCGTCCACGGCGCACGCGGCCATCATCCTGATCGACGCCACGCGCGTCACGTTCGAAAACGGCGACGCGCAACTGCTGCCGCAAACGAAGCGCCACAGCGCCATCGTGAAGCTGCTCGGTCTGCAGCACGTGATCGTCGCGATCAACAAGATGGACCTCGTGGACTTCAGCGAAGCGCGCTTCAACGAAATCCGCGACGCCTACGTGGCGCTCGCGCGCCAACTGGGTCTTGTCGACGTGCGCTTCGTGCCGGTCTCGGCGCTCAAGGGCGACAACATCGTGACCGCGAGCGAGCGCATGCCGTGGTACGCGGGCGAACCGCTGCTCGACGTGCTGGAAGCACTGCCGGTGGAACAGGCTACGGGCGATGCCCTGCGTTTCCCGGTGCAGTGGGTGGCGCGTCAGGACGGCAGCAGCGCCGATGACTTCCGTGGCTACATGGGCCGCGTGGAAGCCGGCGAGGTGAAGGTGGGCGATACGATCGTCGTGCTGCCGGCCGGCCGCGAGGCCACTGTGGCCGAGATCATCGCGCCGGTGCCCGGCGGCACGGCGGCCGTGGAGCGCGCGTTCGCGGGCCAGACCGTCACGATTCGGCTTGGCGAAGACGTGGACGTCTCGCGCGGCGACACCTTCGTGCTGCGCACCGATGCGCCCACGCCGGCGAAGAAGCTCGAAGCGGACCTCTGCTGGTTCGACGAAGAGCCGCTCTCGCCGCAGCGCAAGTACCTGCTCAAGCAGACGACGAGCACCGTGTTCGCGCGCATCGGCGCCGTGAAGCAGGTGCTCGACGTGCATACGCTCTCGCACGCAACCGACCGCGCCGATCTCGCAATGAACGACATCGGCCGCGTGGCGCTTACGCTGCAAAAGCCGATCGTCTGCGATACCTACGACGCGCATCCGGGCACGGGCGCCTTCGTGCTGATTGACGAAGCGACGCACCACACCGTGGCCGCTGGCATGATCCGTGCGTTTTCTGCCTGAGTGAAAATGACGGGGCGCGCGGCGGTCTGGACGATGCGCGGCGCGCCACCGAACACGGTCAGACGGAGCTGAAGGAAAACATGGGCAAGGTGTACTTGATTGGTGCAGGGCCGGGTGCGGCAGATCTCATTACGGTGCGCGGGGCGCGGCTTCTGGGCACGGCGGACGTGGTGCTGCACGACGCACTCGTCGAGCCGGCCATGCTGGACTACGCACCGCAGGCGCACAAGATCGCGGTGGGCAAGCGCTGCGGCCAGCGCTCCACGGCCCAGCACTTCATCAACAAGCAGATTGTCGACGCGGCACGCGAGCACGCCGTGGTGGTGCGTCTGAAGGGTGGCGACCCCATGCTGTTCGGCCGAGCGGACGAGGAAATGCGGGCGCTGGACGCGGCCGGCATCGAGTACGAGATCGTGCCGGGCATTACCGCGGCCCTGGCATCGGCGGCGGCGCTGCGTCGTCCGCTGACGCTGCGTGGCGTGGCGCGCAGCGTGGCGCTCGCCACGCACAGCCGCGCGCCGGATACGGAGGCGATCCGCGAGCAGGTCAACGCGGATTCGCTCGTCTTCTATATGGGCCGCGACAGCGGGCCGGACATCGCGCGTGAGCTGATCGATGCGGGCCGCGCAGCCGATACGCCCGTGGCCATCGTGGAAGCGTGCAGCACGGCACGCGAGCGCACCCTCACGCTCACGCTCGAGCGGCTTGCCGCCGGCGAAGCGCAGGCATGGCTCGATCCGCTGCAACCCAGTCTGCTGATGATCGGCGAAGCGTTCGCCGAGCGCGCGGCGTTGTTGCCATCGGTGGAAAAAGAAGGGGACGACGACGGCAGCGAAGGCGGCGGCAAGGGCCGCATGCGCTTTGCGGCGTGATGCTCAGCCGGCGCCGTCTGTGGGCGCGTTCGTGACCGCGAGGCAATAGCGCACGATCGCGTCCAGCACGGCGTCGTCTTCGCCCACCGCGCCCACGCTGCGAATCACCACGCCCGGGTGCGCCGCCCGGCACTGCTCGATGATGGCAGGCAGATCCCGCCTCACATGGCCGCCCTGGCCGAAAAACACCGGCACGACCGTCACTTCGCTGCATCCCGCGGCCACCTGTGCCGCCACGGCGGCGGGCAGGTCCGGCGACATCAATTCCAGAAACGCGAGACTCACCGGCCCCGCCGCGCTGTGTGCAGCGGCGAGCCGCGCCGCGAGCCGCTCGAACGGCTCGGCCCAGCGGGCATCGCGTGCCCCGTGGCCGAATAGAACGATGCCGTGTGCGCTCATGGCAGGGACTCCCGAGGAAAGCTAAGGCGTTCGTCGTACCGCCGCCGCGGTACAGCGGCGGCGGGATGACGAGGCGACGTCAGTGCCGATCCACCCACTTCAGCCCGAACAGACCGAGGGCGAGATAGATCAGCCCCGGCGTGGCCGCGGTAATCGGTGCGGGCCACGTGTTCAGCGTACCGATGTGCGAGAACAGCGTATTGAAGAGCTGGAAGCTCATGCCGAGCATGATGCCGCCGAACACCTTCATGCCCACCACGCCCGCGCGCGTGTGCAGATACGCGAACGGCATGGAAAGCACCAGCATCACGAATACCGCGAACGGGTAGAGCAGCTTTTTCCACAGCGCGATTTCGTAGCGCTGCGTGTCCTGATGGTTCTCGGTCAGATGCTGGATGTAGCGGAACAGGTTGAACATCGACATGCGGTCTGGCGCGACGAGCAGCACCGAGAGAATCTGCGGCGTGAGCTCCGAGCGCAGCGAGTATTCGGGCAGCGTGATCTGCTGCGCGCGATATACCGGGTTGAGCGCGTCCTTGCTCTGGCCGCTGGGCGACGCGACGTCCACGAGTTGCGTGTCGGTCACGTCTGTCAGTTTCCAGTGGCCGGGCGGCTGGTACACGCCGCTCTTCGCGATCCGCACGTTCGAGAGCCGGAACTTCGAGTCGAATTCGTAGATGCGTACGTTGCTGATGGTGGCGTCGGGCTTGAGTTCGCCCACGTTCACGAAGCGCGTGACCTGCTCGCCGTCGGCGCGCGCCGAAAGCGTGTCTTTGACCCACACGCCCGACTCGAAGTTGGTCGACACCGCGGAGCCCAGCGCTTCGAGCCGCACGCGTTCGGACAGCTGGTCGGTGTAAGGGCCCACCACTTCGCCGATCAGATACGTGATGAGCACGATCGGAATGCCGATCTTCAACAGCGAGCGCAGCGCCTGACCGGTTGCGAGACCCGAGACGCGGAAGATCGTGTATTCCGAATTCGCGGCCATCTGCGCGAACACGTAGATCGAGCTGATCAGTGCCGCGACCGGAATGATCTCGTAGAAGCGCGACGGCGTTTGCAGCGCGACGCGCAGCACCGCGTAGCCGAACTTGTAGTTGCCGTGTCCGACCGAGTTCAGTTCGTTGATGAGGTCGAAAAAGAAGAACAGACCCGAAAACGCGAACAGGATGAAGACAAACGTCAGGTAGACCTGGCGCGCGAAATATCGCTCGTAGATGCGCATGGATCAGGCTCCCTGCGCGCGGCTCGCGCGGCTGAACATGGCACGCGAGATCAACGGGCGATTGCGCACCCGCAGCCAGAAGATGAACACCACGAGCGCGGCGACCACGACGTGCAGCGCGACAAGGCCGACGCCGAACGAGACCTTGCCCTGTTCGATCCACGATTGCACGACGTTGAGCAGATTCGAGTAGGTCAGGTAAATGAGAACGGCCATCACCAGATTGATGGTGCGGCCGCGGCGCGGATTCTGGTAGGCGAGCGGAATGGCGAGCAGCATCAGGTTGATGGCGATGAGCGGCAGGCCCGCGCGCCACGCGATTTCCGCGAGGTTGTCGCGCGTGGGCTTGCGCAGCAGATCGAGCGTCGAGGTACCCGTGGTGGTGGGCGTCGAGACCACGGGCTGGCTCTGGATCTTCACGCCGTAGCGCTCGAATTCCATGATGCGAAAGTCCGGGTGCCCCGGTTCGCCGTCGTAGCGGCGGCCGTTGTCGAGCACGACGAAGCGGTCGCCGTTCTTCTGCGTTTCCGTGTGGCCGTACTTCGACACGATCACGTTCACCTTGCCGTTCTCCGTGCTCGTCACGAACACGTTTTCCACCTTGCTCTGGTCCGGCGTCATCTTCTCGATGAAGAACACGCGGTGCGTGGTGGCCGATTCGCGGAACTGGCCCGGCGCGAGCAGCGAAACTTCGTCGCGCTGCTGGAAGCGCTGGCGGATCAGCTTGCTCTGCTGGTTCGACCACGGCCAGCCCACGAACGCGAAGAACACGATGAGGATGATGATGGGCGTGGCGAAGACGCCCACCGGTTTGATGAGGCGCGTGAGACTCACGCCCGAGGCGAGCCACACCACCATCTCGGAGTCTTTGTACCAGCGCGTGAGCACGAACAGGATCGACACGAACAGCGTCACGACGAGCATGACCGCGAGATAGCCGATCACGGTGAGCCCGATCAGCACCAGCACGTCGCGCGGGTCGATTTCGCCCGATGCCGCGAAGCCGACGATGCGGATCATCATCGTCGTGAGCATGATCGTGAGCAGCACCATGAACACGGCGCCAGCCGTGTACGCAAGTTCGCGCTGGAGGGAGCGTTCGAAGATCATTCTTGATGAGAAGAGCGGGAGGTTCTGGCACGAGGCCGCGCGTCGTGCGCTAGACCTTGGCAGCCGCCGCGGGAAAAATAGCGGATAATTGCGGCTTTCATCCTAAGCCCAGATTTTATCCGAGGACAAGCGCGATGGACTTTAGCATAAAAGCCTGTGATTGGAGCAAAGGGGCCCAGAGCGGGTTCCTGACCGGAAAATCGGACTGCGTCGTGATCGGCGTGTTCGAGTCGCAAAGTCTTTCGGGCGCCGCGCTCGCCATCGACGAAGCGACCAAGGGGCTCATCACGCGCATCGTCAAGGCCGGCGACATGGAAGGCAAGGCGGGCAGCACGCTGTTCCTGCACGAAGTGCAGGGCATCGGCGCCTCGCGCGTGTTGCTGGTCGGCCTTGGCAAACAGGATGCGTTCACGCAGAAGGCTTACGGCGAAGCGGTCAAGGCAGCCTGGCGCGCCATCCTCGGTACGAAGATCGTGCAGGTCACGTTCACGCTGCCGCAACTGCCCGTCAAGGAGCGTTCGTCGGACTGGGCCGTGCGTGCCGCGCTCCTCGCGCTGCGCAGCGAAACGTACCGCTTCACGCAGATGAAGAGCAAGCCGGACACGACGCCGCGCGCACTCAAGCGCATCGTGTTCTCGGTGGACGCCGCCGACGAGAAAGCGGCGAAGGTGGCTGCGAAGCAAGGCGTTGCGCTCGCCAACGGCATGGACCTCACGCGCGACCTCGGCAACCTGCCGGGCAACGTCTGTACGCCGACCTATCTCGGCAACGTCGCGAAGAAGCTCGCGAAGGACTGGAAGCTCAAGGTCGAGGTGCTCGGCCAGAAGCAGATCGAAGCGCTCAAGATGGGCTCGTTCCTCTCGGTTACGCGGGGCTCGGTCGAGCCGCCGCAGTTCATCGTGCTCCAGTATCAGGGCGCGGGCGCGAAAGAGGCGCCGGTGGTGCTGGTGGGCAAGGGCATCACGTTCGACACGGGCGGCATCTCGCTCAAGCCGGGCGAGGCCATGGACGAGATGAAGTACGACATGTGCGGCGCGGGCTCGGTGCTTGGCACGATGCGCGCGGTCGCCGAAATGGGCCTGAAGCTGAACGTGGTCGCGCTCGTTCCGACCTGCGAGAACATGCCTGCCGGCAACGCGACGAAGCCGGGCGACATCGTGACGAGCATGTCGGGCACGACGATCGAAGTGCTCAATACCGACGCCGAAGGCCGTCTCATTCTGTGCGACGCGCTTACCTACGCGGAGCGCTTCAAGCCCGCCGCCGTGGTGGACGTCGCCACGCTCACGGGCGCCTGCATCATCGCGCTCGGCCATCACAACGCGGGCCTCTTCTCGAAGGACGATGCGCTCGCGGGCGAACTGCTCGACGCGTCGCGCGAAGCCGACGATCCGGCCTGGCGCATGCCGCTCGACGACGAATACCAGGACCAGCTGAAGTCGAACTTCGCGGACGTCGCCAACATCGGCGGTCGTCCCGCGGGCAGCGTGACGGCGGCGTGTTTCCTGTCACGCTTTACGCAGGCGTACTCGTGGGCGCACCTCGACATCGCCGGCGTGGCCTGGAAGAGTGGCGCCGCCAAGGGCGCGACGGGTCGCCCCGTGCCGCTGCTCACGCAGTTCCTGATCGACCGCGCGGCGCAGTGATCGGCGTGGTATTGCACGCGGCGTGCGGCGCGCTCTGCCGTCCAGCCGCCGCGTGCGCGCGAGGAATGCGATGACGCGAATCGACTTTCATACGAACGTGGGCGATGCGCTGCTGTATGCGTGCCGGCTGCTGCGCAAGGTGTATCAGGCCGGCCACTCGACGGTGGTGCTGGCCGACCCGGCGCGGCTGCGTGCTCTCGACGGCCAGCTCTGGACCTTCGCGCCGCTCGAGTTCGTACCGCATTGCATGGCGCAGAGCGCGCTGGCCGCCGAGACGCCGGTCGTGCTCGCCTCGGATCTGGAAGGCGCGCCGCACCATCAGGTGCTGGTGAACCTGGGGGGCGACGTGCCGCCGCAGTTCGCACGCTTCGAGCGGCTGCTCGAAGTGGTGGGCAACGCGCCCGAGGACCTGACCGCGGGGCGCGAGCGATATCGCTTCTACCGCGATCGCGGCTATGCGCTGAACAACTACCGGCAGGAAGGCTGAGCGCGGCACGTGCATGCCGGGCTCTGCGCGCCGGCATGCATCGTGCGCGGCTTTGTTTGCCGCCAGCTACAGCGAAGGAGGGTGATCGTGTCCAACCATGACGACACTTCGATTCCGATGCTCGACGACGTTGTCGTGCCGGGCAAGCCGGACCACGCACGGGCCACGCCGCCGTCGCATCACCTGCCCGAAGGGCTCACACCTCCCGCAGTCGTGGACGAACCGCTAGAGCCATCGGCAATGAGCGGCTTCACCACGCATCCCAACGACGCCGTCGAGCCGCGCTTCATGGAACCGTCGCTCGGCGACGTTCCGGTCCTGAGTGAGCGGTTAGACGAACCCGTAGCCGGACCCGCAAGCGCGCAGCCCGACGAAAGCACGGAACATGCGCTGGTCGAGCGGCTGCGGGGGCGCTGCATGGACTATCTCACGGGCGAGGGGCGCGGCCTCATCGAGGCGCGCTGCCGCGAGGCGATGCAGGAGCACGCGAACTGGCTCGTGGGCACGGTGGTGCGTGAAGTCGCGCTGGCGCTCGAAACCGAGATCACAGGCTGGGTGAAAGAAGCGGTGGAGGCGGTGCGCGAGGAGCGCGCGAAGCAGCAGGCCCCGGCCGATCCGCCCGTTCGGCACTGAGGCGGATTGATCGGCCAGCTTATGGGCCGACTCAGCGGCTTTGACTCAGCAGCTCTGACTCATCGGCTGACTCAACGGCTGACTCAACGGCTGCAGGGCCCGCTCACGGGCACCCCGCGCTCACTTCAAGGAAAGGATCCAGTTGGCGAGCGTCACGGCCTGGTCCGGCGTGAGCTGCGTGTTTGCCGGCATCGGCACGCGGCCCCATACGCCGCTGCTGCCGTCGGTGATCTTGTGGGCGAGGTAGGTGGCCGCGTCGCTGCGCGACGCGTATTTCAAGGCGATATCGTGGAGCGCGGGCCCCATGAAAGGCCGCGTCATGGCGTGGCAACTCGTGCAGTTCTGCTGCTGCGCAAGCGCAAGACCCTGCGACGCGACCTGTTCCCCGAACACCGCGCCCGGCGCCACGAACAGGCCCGCCAGCGCAGCGGCCAGTGCGGCTACTGCATGCGACTCTCGTTTCATTATGGTCTCCGCCGGGACGATCGCCCGACTGTGGTGGTCGCATTATAAGAGCAAAGGGGCGCCCGGTTTCCCCGGGCGCCCCTTCGTGTATGCCTGTGCTGCGCCTGCCGCAGCCGTGGCGGCGGGCCGGCGTTCCGGGACCGCTCGCTGGTGCTGTGCAAGCGAGACCCCGGTGCGCGACCTGCGTTAGCCCGTCACCGCGCCCTTGTTGGCCGGACGCGCGAGCGCTGCGTACTTCGCGAGCACGCCACGCGTATAGCGCGGCGCCGGCTGCTTCCAGGCCGCGCGGCGGCGCGCCAGTTCGGCGTCGTCGATGTTCAGTTGCAGCAGCAGCTGGTGCGCGTCGATGGTGATCGAATCGCCTTCCTGGACGAGCGCGATCGTGCCGCCCACGAAGGCTTCCGGCGCGACGTGACCCACCACCATGCCCCAGGTGCCGCCCGAGAAACGGCCGTCCGTGATGAGACCCACGGATTCGCCCAGCCCCTTGCCGATGATGGCGGAGGTCGGCGCGAGCATTTCGGGCATGCCCGGACCGCCTTGCGGGCCGAGGTAGCGCAGCACGACCACGTCGCCCGCCTTGATCTTGTCGTCGAGAATCGCCTGCAGCGCGCTTTGCTCGTCGTCGAACACGCGCGCCGGGCCCGTGATGACCGGGTTCTTCAGGCCTGTGATCTTGGCCACGGCGCCGTCTTCCGCGAGGTTGCCCTTCAGGATGGCGAGGTGGCCTTGCTTGTAGAGCGCCTTGTCGATCGGGTGGATCACCTTCTGGTCCGCGCGCGGCACGGAGGGCACGTCCTTCAGTTCTTCGGCGAGCGTCTTGCCCGTGATGGTGATGCAGTCGCCATGCAGGAGACCCGCGTCGAGCAGGATCTTCATGACCTGCGGAATGCCGCCGGCCTGGTGCAGGTCGGTGGCCACGTACTGGCCCGACGGCTTCAGGTCGCAGATCACGGGCACGCGGCGGCGGATGCGCTCGAAGTCGTCGATGGTCCATTCCACTTCGGCCGCATGCGAGATCGCGAGGTAGTGCAGCACGGCGTTGGTCGAGCCGCCCGTGGCCATGATCACCGAGACCGCGTTTTCGATCGATTGCTTCGTGATGATGTCGCGCGGCTTCAGATCGCGCTTCACGGCTTCAACGAGCACGCGCGCCGATTCGGCGGCGGAGTCCACCTTCTCCTGGTCCGGGTTCGCCATCGTCGACGAATAGAGCAGCGACATGCCGAGTGCTTCGAACGACGAACTCATCGTGTTGGCCGTGTACATGCCGCCGCACGAGCCGGTGGTGGGGCACGCGTTGCGCTCCACGCCTTCGAAGTCCTCTTCGGACATGCGGCCCGCCGTGAATTCGCCGACGGCCTCGAAGGCCGACACGATGGTCAGGTCCTTGCCCTTCCAGTGGCCGGGGCGAATCGTGCCGCCGTACACGTAGATGCCCGGCACGTTCATGCGCGCGAGCGCCATCATGCCGCCCGGCATGTTCTTGTCGCAGCCGCCGATCACGACTACGCCGTCCATCCACTGGCCCTGCACGCAGGTCTCGATGCAGTCCGAGATCACTTCGCGTGACACGAGCGAGTACTTCATGCCTTCGGTGCCCATCGACATGCCGTCCGAAATGGTGGGCGTGCCGAAGGTCTGCGGATTGGCGTCTGCGCCCTTCACGGCGGCCACGGCCGCGTCGGTGAGCTTTTGCAGACCCGCGTTGCACGGCGTGATGGTGGAGTGGCCGTTGGCGATGCCGATCATCGGCTTGTCGAAGTCGGCCTTCTCGTAGCCGATGGCGTAGTACATCGAGCGGTTCGGCGAGCGCGCGACGCCCTGGGTGATGTTCTTCGAACGGCGGTTGTACGACATGGGGAGCTCCGTAGGATGCTGTTATGCGACGCCGGGCGGGCTTGGGCGCCCTGTCACCGGCATGTGGCGAGAAGCATGCAGTTTCGCGAATCGAATGTCCAATATATTATTGATGGCATATTAGGTCGCAAAACATATCAATCGATGCTCTCGACAACACCCGATCTTCGTCAGTTGCGCTACTTCGTGGCCGTGGCCGAGGAAAAGCACTTCGGCCGCGCCGCAGCGCGGCTTTCCATGACGCAGCCGCCGCTTTCCCAGGCTATTCGCGCGCTGGAGGAGACGCTCGGCGTGGAGCTTTTTGCCCGCACGCGCCGCACCGTGGAACTCACCCCGGTGGGCGCGGACCTTTTGCCTGAGGTCCGGCGGCTGCTCGCCGCCGCGGACGGTCTGCGGCCGCTTGCCCAGAGCCTTGCGCGCGGCGAGGCCGGGGTGCTCTCGCTGGCGTTCGTTTCTACCGCGGACTACGGGCTGCTGCCGCTTCTGCTGCGCGACTTCGGCACACGCTATCCGCGCGTGCGGCTGCAGCTCGCCGAGGCGACGAGCGACGTGCAGGTCGAGGAACTGGTAGCGGGACGCATCGACGCCGGTCTCGTGATTGCGCCGCTGCCGCCGCGCCATGTCGCGCAGCTTTCGTATCTGCCGATCGCGCGCGAGCCGCTCGTGATCGCGATGCCAACGGAGGTTTCGGTACGCGCGGGCGGTCCTGCTGCCGACGACTGGTGCGACACGCCCGTGAGCCTCGCCGATCTTGCCGACGCGCCGCTCGTGGTCTTCCCAAGGCGTTTGGCGCCAGGCTTTTATGACATCATTATGGATTGCTACGGCGCGGCCGGTCTGACGCCTCGCATCGGCCAGGAGGCCATTCAGATGCAGACCATCGTCAGCCTCGTGTCGGCCGGCATGGGCGTCGCACTGGTGCCGCAATCGCTGCGTAACCTGCGGCGCACGGGCGTGGTCTACCGGCCCTTGCGCGAGGCGGTGCCGGCCATCGAAACGGGGCTGGTGTGGCGCACGGCGCAGGTGAGCCCGGTGCTGGCCGGTTTCATCGATATCGTGCGCGCCCATGCGGCCACGGCGGGGCCGCTGGGCTGAGCGAAGCGCGTTGCGCGACGGCGAACAATGTCGTGCGATGCGGGTCGAACCGCACGCTGCCGCCCACGCTTTCGTCTGCTGTTGCCCTTTACCCTTTACCTGACACTCACACCGATCGCGGGAAACCGACTCCACGATGCTGATCCACCCGAATTTCGACCCTGTAGCCATTCACCTCGGCCCGCTGGCGGTGCGCTGGTATGGCCTCATGTATCTCGTCGCGTTCATTGCGGCAATCGTCGTGGGCCGCCTGCGGCTGCGGCTGCCGTACGTGGCGGCGCAAGGCTGGACCGCGAAGGACATCGACGACATGCTGTTCTACGGCGTGCTCGGCACGATCCTGGGCGGCCGCCTCGGCTACGTGCTGTTCTATAAGGCGAGCTGGTACTTCGCGCATCCGCTCGACATCTTCAAGGTGTGGGAAGGCGGCATGTCGTTTCACGGCGGCTTTCTCGGCGTGACCTTCGCCATGGTGCTGTTCGCGTGGCAGCGCAAGCGCCACTGGCTCCAGGTGACCGACTTCATCGCGCCGATGGTGCCCACGGGGCTCGCGGCAGGCCGGCTCGGCAACTTCATCAACGGGGAGCTGTGGGGCCGCGTGACGGACCCGTCCGCGCCGTGGGCCATGATGTTCCCGGGCGCTTCCAACGACGACGCGCAGTGGCTCGCCACGCATCCGCAGCAGGCGGCCCAGTGGCACCTGGCCGACGTGTTCGCGCAATACCACATGCTGCCGCGGCATCCGTCGGAGCTCTACGAGATTGCGCTCGAAGGCATCACGCTCTTCTTCGTGATCATCCTGTTTTCGCGCAAGCCGCGGCCGCTCGGCGCCGTGTCGGCGCTGTTCCTGATCGGTTATGGCCTTGCGCGCTTCACGGTGGAGTTCGCGCGCGAACCTGACGACTTCCTTGGCCTGCTTGCCTTGGGCTTTTCGATGGGCCAATGGCTTTCGCTGCCCATGATCCTCGTGGGCAGCGCGATGATGGTGTGGGCTTATCGCCGGCATGGCCGCGAAACGGCGCGGCCGGCCGAGGCGAGTTGAGCCGGGTTGGATTCAGGTGGGCCGAAGCGGCTTCAGGTTAAGCCCCTTCGGCCCACCGGCTTTCGCGCCGTCACGTCGATGCGGTGAACGGCGCAACGTTACTTCATCTGCACTGAACCCGAGACATTGACTGTCACAGTGGACGTGCCGCCTTCCAGCGGCATCGGCGCGGCCTTCGCATCCGCTGCCATGGAGCGTGCGGCCATCATCATGACGGGCCGCGGCTGAATGCCACCGTACCCGACGTTGACCTCGCGAATCGAGTAGCTGCCATAGCCGAACGCGCGCGCGGCCGACGACGCCTGGTCGCGGAACGACGCAATGGCTTCGCCCGAGAGTTTCTGTTCGGCGGCGCGGCGCGCTTCCGGCGAAAGCGAAAACTGCACATTGCCCACCTGCATGCCGGACGCGAGTTGGCCGGCGAGACGCGAGGCTGCCGCGAAGTCGCGCGACTCCAGCACGATTTCCGTGCGACCGCGCCAGGCCGAGATGCGGCCGTCGCGGTCCGTGGACGGATAGATCGAGAACTGACCCGAGCGCGCGGTTACGCCGGCTGTGCCCTTGGCCTGCTGGAGTGCGCGGTCCGCATGCTGGTTCAGTGTGGTCGTGAGCGAGGCGGGGTCGCTCGCTTCCTGCTCGTAGAACATCGTGATTTCGACGACGTCCTGCGGTACTTCGGCACTCGCCTGCGCAGAAAGCGAGAGCACGCCCGCAGGCTGATAACGCGCGTCGCTTTGCGCCCAGGCGGCCGAAGGGACGAGCGAGAGGCCAAGCGGGGCGGCCGTGGCGAGTGTGATCGCGAAGGCAAGCGCAGTCTTTCTGGTCATTTTTTGACTCCTTCTGAACGGGTTCTTCGCACCTTCGAATGCGTGCGCGGCGCAAGCGCGCAACGGTGCGGCGAGGTCGGCGGCTGATACACGTTCGCCGCGCCCCACGCGTGGCATGGCGCTTGCGTGGCCGTTAGGCTTGCATCATATGCGCGTGGTTCCCCGTCTCGACGATTGCGGCGAACAGTCGTGAACCTGAGCGGCACGACGCTTCGCCGCACGGCCCGCGGGTTCGCGTTACATGAGGTGCTTCGTGATGAAGCGCCACTCGGCTTCGGTGACGGGCGTGATGGAGAGCCGGTTGCCTTTCGCGAGCACGCGCATGTCGGCAAGCTCTGGGTGCTCGCGCAGTGCGGCGAGGGGAATCAGCGGCACCTTCTTCTTGAACACTACGTCGACGAGCAGCCAGCGCGGTTCTTCCTGGCTCGACTTCGGGTCGAAGTAGGGGCTCTTCGCGTCGAACTGGGTTGGGTCCGGGTAGGCCGTGGACGACACCTCGGCGAGTCCCGCGATGCCGGGCTCCGGGCAGCTCGAGTGATAGAACAGCACGCCGTCGCCGATGCGCATCGTGTCGCGCATGAAGTTGCGTGCCTGATAGTTGCGAACGCCGGTCCAGGGCAGCGTGTGCCTGGGTGCTTTGGCGAGGTCGTCGATGCTTGCTTCGTCCGGTTCGGACTTCATCAGCCAGTAGCGCATGAGTCGAAGTGAACGTCGAAAGTGAGCGTTGGGGAGAGAGGCTGCACAGCAAAGGAACGGCAAGACAGCAGCCCCCAAAGTAAAACGGCACCGGACGAGAGTCCGGTGCCGTTCGAATAGGTCCCCGCCTTAGCCGCTAGGCCGGCATCCTGAACCTGAGGTTCAGAATTGGTCGCAGTTAGCAGCACTTCGGGTACATCAGACAGAGTGACGCGCACGCCCGTGCTACAAATTTCCGCAACCGTGCACATGGCATTGGTTCAAGGAATATATGACCTTGGCGAACCAGGCAGGGAAGCTGACTAAACCTGTTGAAACCGTTCCTGCTGAAACCGTTTTTTCGCGCCACTGCTGCGCGGCCGGTTTGTTGAAGAGCGCAGTATATATGGATTAAACGCGCTGTGTTCAATCCCGCCGTTCAATCTTTACTGCACGCCGTACTGCTGAATCACAGTACCCAGCTGCTCGTTCATCTGGCGCATTGTACGCCGGATTTCTTCGGCCGGGAAAGCCTCGCCGTGCCGTACGCTCGTCTGCAGGCGCAGCAGTTCGGATGCGAGCGAAAGTGCTGCCATGACCGCGATGCGGTCGGTGCCGCGCACGTTGCTGTGTTCGCGCACCTTCGACATTTCCGCATCCACGCGAGCCGCCGCTTCGATCAGCGCGGGCTCCGTTTCGGGCGAGCAGGCGAGACGGTAGTTCTGCCCGAGAATCGAGACTTCGATCAGTTTCGTGCTCATGCGTTTTCTCCGTGGCGCACTTCGTGAGTTCCCGAAGCCGTTTCGCCGTGCGCGTCATGTCCTTCTTCGCGCTCTTCTTCCTGTTGCGACGAAGCGAGCAGGTCGAGCTGGTTGTCTGGTTCGCCCTGGCCTTTGGCGCGCGGCAGCTTTTCGAGGATGGCGTTGAGCCGGACCTGCGCGTCGTCGATCTTTGCCGACAGCGTGTCGCGTTCCGCCTGCAGCGCGTTGCGTTCCTCGCGCAGCTGTTCGATTTCGGCGCGCGAGCCATCCAGTTGCGCGTGCAATTGCGCGACCTGCTCTTCGAGCGCGTGACGCGCCTCGTGGTGCTGCTGATTGATTTCTATCAGCCGCCCGATGTTCTGGGAGAGTGTTTCGAGTTCGTTGAGCATGTGCTGCGTCCTCTAAAGGAGGGCATTTTAGCGCGGAATGCGGACGCTTCTGTCATCTGTGTCGTTTCGAGACGTAACAGCCGGCTTCCTGCTGCGAAGCCCCCTGCAACGCGCGTCCGCGAACGCGGATTGCGTGCGCGCCCTTGCCGCGAGGCACTTTCGTGCATGGCTGCCCGCTGTCGTGCTCTTTCGTGCTCCCCTATAAACGAGGCAGGCCGCTGCGGATTTGACACTTGCCGCTACCACGTTCTTGACCATCTTTGACAGTTTTCGCGGCGTTTCTTGATGTCTCGCCGCCATGTCCCGGTCGCGTCCAGGGCTTCCTTGACGCTCGCGAGCGGGTCTCCTTACACTTGCCGCACTCTGGTGCCCGCGCCTGCGCCCAACGCAAGCGTGGTTAAACGGGAAACAGGGAGCGCAGTCCGTCCCCGGACGCGTCAACCTGTGCTGCCCCCGCAACGGTAAGCGACCGCACGCGCATGACACCGCGTGCCTATCGATTCGACGTGCGCTGCCGACGGTTCCATCCGTCGCGCGGCGCGCCTGCAAGCCACTGCGCACACGTGCGTGGGAAGGCGAATCGATGCGTCGTCAGCCCGGATACCGGCCAGAGGGCGAGGCGCGCCGCTTCGCCAGCATTGCCGGCAGCGGCTGCGGCCCTGGTGGATTGTCTGGCGTGTGTGCGTGCCTCATGACGCGTTGGCTTCGCGGGGAGCGAAGCCGGGCACGCTACCACAGGAAAATCGCTCCATGCTTACCCCTATCGCCCGCGCGACGCTGCTCGCCCTGACGGGCTTGCCGCTGGCCGCCTTTGCGCAGTCCGCTGCGCCCTCGGCCGGGCAGTCGAGTTCGGACATCGGCTCAACCCCTGCCACCCAGTCCACGGACAGCACCACTGACGCGCCACGCGCCGCGCCAGCCGCCGCTGCAAGCGCGGCCACAAAGACACCATCCGCGCAGATCCCCACCGCCGGCGACCGGACCCTCGCTCCCGTCGTCGTCACCGCGGATCGCGCGCCGCAGCGCCTTGCCGACGCAATTCCGCAGACCACGCTGTTCGACGCCCAGGACATCGCCGACACCACCCAACGCGACCTGCCCGGCCTGCTGCAGTTCGCGCCCGGCGCGCAGATCGTGCGCAACGGCGGCCCCGGCTCCACGGCGACGCTCTTCATGCGCGGCGCGGATGCAAGCGAATCGCTCGTGCTGATCGACGGCGTGCGTGTGGATTCAACGAGCCTCGGCAGCGCGCAGATCGCGCAGATTCCACTCGACCAGATCGATCACGTCGAAGTGGTGAACGGCAACGTGTCGGCGCTCTATGGCTCCGGCGCGATTGGCGGTGTCGTGCAGATCTTTACGAAGAACGGCGGCAGCTACCCGCCGCGCTTCAACTTCGAGGCCGAATACGGCAGCTATCACACGCAGCGCCAGCAGGTGGGCGTCTCAGGCGCGCTCGATGCCGAGGGCAAGACGACCTTCAGCGTGTCGCTCGCGCGCGCGAAGGACGACGGCTTTTCGTCGATCAATCCGGCGCTCGTGCCGGCCGTGAATCCGAACGCGAACGGTTACCTGAACGAAAGCGTATCGGCGTCGCTGCGTCATACATTCAACGAGCGCTGGGACGCCGGCGTGCGCTTCTTCCAGTCGAACGGCAACAGCAGCTACGACAACGCATACGGCGTGCCGACCGATCTCAACAATCTCTACACGAAGGTGCAGCAGGCCTCGGTATTCGCGAACGGCAAGGTGACGGACTGGTGGACCACGCACCTCGTTGCCGCAACGGGCAACGACCGCAGCCAGACGGAACTCAACGGTGTCTATACGGACCATTTCAACTCGGACAACCGTCAGTACACCTGGCAGAACGACTTCATGCTCGCGCCGCAGCAGAAGATCCAGGTGGGCTACGAGCATCTGGACCAGATGCTTGACTCGAACCAGTACAGCGCGCCGAACCGCCACGTCGATTCGGGCTTTGCGGGCTATACGGGGCGCTTCGGACGCAGCCAGTTCCAGGCGAACGTGCGGCGCGACCAGTACTCGGATTTCGGCGGCGCGAACAGCTACTACCTCGGTTACGGCTTCGACATCACGGAGCACTGGAAGGCTACGGCGAGCTGGTCCGACGCGTTTCGCGCGCCCACGTTCAACGACCTGTACTACCCGTACTACGGCAATCCGACCATTCGTCCCGAGCGCAGCCATTCGGTCGAAGCGGCGCTGCAATATGCCTCCGACGCGTTCGGCCTCATGCGGCTCACGGCATTTCAGACGCGCTACTCGAACCTGATCCAGTCCACGCAGGTCACGCCCGGCGTCTACATGGCCGAGAACGTGGGGCACGCCAAAGTGCAGGGGCTCGAGGCATCGTGGAGCGGCCATGTCGGCAAAACCGACGTGCGCGCGGCGCTGACGCTGCAAAATCCCGTGGACGAAGACAAGGACACCGATCTCAACCGGCGTGCGCGCCGTTTCGCCTCGTTCACGGCGAATCGCAGCATCGGCAGCTGGCGGGTGGGCGGCGAATGGCTCGTGAGCGGCGCGCGCAACGACAGCGGTTCGAACCTCGGCGGCTATGGCATCGTGAACCTCTCGGCGCGCTATAACATCACCCGGTCGTGGTACGTTGCCGCGCAGATCCAGAATCTCTTCGACAAGGACTATGAGCTCGCCTACACGTACAACACGCCGCGGCGCAGCGCCTACCTCACGCTGGGTTGGCAGCAGCAGTGAAGGGCGGCCATGAACCGTCTCTTCCTGCCCGCCGCGCCCGGCATGACGGCGAAACGCGCGGTCGTGATCTGGGCCGTGCTGGCAGCGCTCGCCGTCGCGGTGTTCGCGGCGTCGCTGCTGCTGGGCAGCGTGCCCGTCACCGTGCATGACGCGCTGGCGGCGCTGCTGCCCACGCGTTCGCACGGCGCCGACATCGCGACGGAGATCGTTCGCACGCTGCGGCTGCCGCGCGCGCTGGCGGGCTTCGCGTGTGGCGCGCTGCTTTCGATGGCCGGCGCGCTGCTCCAGGTGCTGTTGCGCAATCCGCTCGCGGAGCCGTATGTGCTCGGCGTTTCCGGTGGCGCGGCGGTGTTCGCGCTGCTCGCGCTGCTCGCGGGCTCGGCGTGGTGGATGGTCAACGCGAGCGCATTCGCGGGCGCGCTGCTGTCGATCCTGCTCGTGCTCGGTCTTGCCCGGCGCGAACTGTGGCGTGGCGAGCCGCAGGACACCTCGCCGCGGCTGCTGCTCACGGGCGCCGTGATTGCGGCGGGATGGGGCGCCGCCATCACGCTGCTGCTCACGCTGGCACCGGACTCGCATCTGCGCGGCATGCTGTTCTGGCTGACCGGCGAGTTGAACGGCGTCGGCATGCCGTGGTTCACGTTGATCGCGCTCGCTGTCGTGCTGGTGGTCGTCGTGCCCGTTGCGCCGCAGCTCAACGTGCTGCTGCGCGGGGACGCCGCTGCCCAGGCGCTGGGCGTGCCCGTCGTGCCGCTGCGCTTACGTGTGTATCTCACGGCGTCGCTGGCGGCGGCCGCGGCGGTGACGACGGGCGGCACCATTGGCTTCGTCGGCCTCGTGGTGCCGCACGTGCTGCGGCTCGCATTCGGCAACGACCAGCGCATGCTGCTGCCCGCGGCGGCGCTCGCGGGCGGTGTCGCCGTGATGGCCGCCGACCTCGCCGCGCGCACCGTCGTGGCACCGACGCAGTTGCCCGTGGGCGTGGTGACCGCGCTGGCCGGCGTGCCGGTATTTCTGTGGATGCTGTTGAAAAGGCGGCACCGATGAACGCCGCTTTGTCCACTCGCGTCGCGCTCACCGCGCACGATCTGACCTTGCGCGCGGGAACGCGCACGCTGCTCGATGGCTTCACGCAGACTTTCGCTGCCCACGAGATCTGGTGCATTGCCGGGCCGAACGGCGCGGGCAAGACGACACTGATCTCGGCGCTCGCGGGCCTCGTGCAGCCTGCGGCGGGGCACGTCGCGCTGGACGGCGTGCGCCTTGCGGACTGGCAGCCCGCCCAACTGGCGCAACGTCGCGCGTTGATGCCGCAGGACATTCACGACGCGTTCAGCACGAGCGTGCTCGACGTCGTGCTGTTGAACCGGTATCCGCATCTGGCCGGATGGGGCTGGGAGCGTGAGGCCGACCGCGCCGCGGCGCACGCGGCGCTCGATCTGCTGGGCCTCGGCCACTTCGCCGCGCGCGACGTGCTCTCGCTCTCGGGCGGCGAGCGCCAGCGCGTGGCGCTTGCCGCCGCGCTGTGCCAGGATGCGCCGCTGCTGCTGCTCGACGAACCGCTCTCGCATCTCGACCTGCATCATCAGATCAGCTGTCTCGATGCGCTCCTCGCCTGGGGGCGGCAGTCCGCGCGAACGGTCGTCTTTTCGTCCCACGATCTGAACCTGGCGCGCCGCTTCGCGACCCACGCGCTGCTGCTAAATGGCGACGGCACGTGGCATGCGGGGCCGGCACGCGAGGTGCTGACGCCAGAGCGGGCGAGCCACGCGTTCGGCTACCCGCTCGTGCTGATTCGCGACGGCCCGCACGAAGCATTGATTCCGGCGCTGCCGGCCGGGAACGTGTCCCGCTGATCGGGACTGGCGTTTAGCGCCTCGCTTGGCGCCTCATTTGATGCCTCGTGTAGCACCTCGTTGCCCAATACGGGCCACGCCCGATTGCCCTGCGCATATCGGCATGGCTTCATTTCGCTCATCCTGTTCGTCTCGACTTGCTCTTTTCGAATGACGCATCACGATTTCTGTTGACCTACCATGACTTCGCCATCTACCGGATTACCGTTCGTCGAGCCGCTTGACCAGTCGCTGCGCGACCGGCTTCAGCATCTCATCGATACCCGCACCAAGCCGCCCGGCAGCCTCGGGCGCCTCGAAACGCTGGCGCGCCAGATCGGCATGATCCAGCGCACCACGCAGCCTTCGGTCACGCGGCCCGCGCTCATCATCTTCGCGGGCGACCACGGCATTGCGCACGAAGGCGTGAGCCCTTATCCACAGGCCGTTACGGCGCAGATGGTCGCCAATTTTCTCGCGGGCGGTGCGGCGGTCAACGCGTTCAGCGGCGTGGCCGATCTCGCGCTCGAGGTCGTCAACGCCGGGGTGGCGGAGCCGCTCGATACGAGCCCGAACCTCGTCGATATTCCCGTGGCACGCGGCACGCGCAACTTCGCGCACGAGCCCGCCATGACGCGCGACGAAGCGCTGGAAGCAATGCGCGCCGGTGCCTCGCGCGTGCGCCATCACGCGGCGCTCGGCACGAACGTGATCGGCTTCGGTGAGATGGGCATTGCGAATACGTCGTCGGCTGCGTGCTTGATGAGCCGGCTGTGCGGCGTGTCCATCGACGAATGCGTGGGCCGCGGTACCGGCCTCGACAACGCCGGCCTCGCGAAGAAGCGCAACGTGCTGGCGGCGGCGCTCGAACGCCACCCCGTATCGGGTGACCCGCTCGACGTGCTCGCCACCTTCGGCGGCTTCGAGATCGCGATGATGGCCGGCGCGTTTCTCGCCGCGGCCGAAGCGCACATGGTGATTCTCGTCGATGGCTTCATTGCGACGGCGGCGCTCGTCGTGGCCGACGCGATCGCGCCCGACGTGCGCGAGTACTGCGTGTTCGCGCATGCCTCGAACGAGGCGGGCCACCGGCGCATGCTCGACCACTTCGGTGCGCGTCCGTTGCTCGCGCTCGACATGCGGCTCGGCGAGGGCACGGGCGCAGCGCTCGCGGTGCCGCTGTTGCGCGCGGCCGTCGCGTTTCTCAACGAGATGGCGAGCTTCGAATCGGCCGGCGTGTCGGACCGCGATGCGTAGGCCCGCAAGCGCAACGGGCATTTGCGGCTTGGGGCGGCGTGCATCGGGTGCGTGCATCGAAGTCCGCATCGACGTACACCGCGAATTGAGCACGAGCTGAGCATGAACGGAGCCTCCCGCCGATGAATCCGCTTGCCGAACTGCGCTACTTCTTCACGGCGCTCGGCTACTTCACGCGTGTGCCGGTGCCGCGCTGGGTGGGCTACGAGCCGCAGTGGCTCACCGCTGCGGCGCGCTATTTTCCGCTCGTGGGCGCTTGCGTCGGCGCGCTTGGCGCACTCGTTTATCTGGCTGCGTTGCGCGTGTTCGGGCCTGGCGTGGCCGTGCTGCTTTCGATGACCGCCACCCTCGCCGTGACCGGAGCCTTCCACGAAGACGGCCTCGCCGACTGTTGCGACGCATTCGGCGGCGCGTACCGTCGCGAGGACGTGCTGCGCATCATGCACGACTCGCGCATCGGCGCGTTCGGTGCCATCGCGTTGTTCGTGGCGCTCGCGCTCAAGTGGCAGACGCTCGTGACGCTGACCACGTCGCATGAGGCATCGGCTTCGTCCATGACTTCAGCAGCGTTGAGCCCAGGGCGTTTCGCGATACTGATGATCGCGGCGCACGCGGTGAGCCGCGCCTGCGCCGTGAGCTATCTCGTCACGCTCGACTACGTACGCGACGAAGGCAAGGCGAAGCCCGTGGCGCAACGCATGAGCGTGATCGCGTGGTTCGGTGCGTGCGCGTTTGCGTTGCCGTGGCTTGCCTGGTTCGTCTGGCCCGACTGGCGCGAAGGTGTTGCGATGATCGCGCTGCTCGCCGTGCTGCGTTACGCGCTGGGGCGATACTTCGTGCGCCGCATTGGCGGCTATACCGGCGACTGTCTCGGCTTCGCGCAGCAGGTTTTCGAGATAGCGTTCTACCTGGCGGCGCTCGCGTGGATCTCGTTCTGATCCGTCATCCGGCCGTCGCTGTGGCGACGGGCGTTTGCTATGGCAACAGCGACGTGCCGCTCGCCGCCGACGCGGCAGCCAGCGCCGCCATGCTGGCGTCGCGCCTCGCTGCGTTGAACGTGCCGCAGCCACACGTGCTGTTCACGAGTCCCCTGTCGCGTTGCGCGCGGGTCGCGCAAGCGCTTGCAGTTGAAGCGCGCTGCGATTTGCATACGGACGCGAGGCTCGCCGAAATGCACTTCGGCACATGGGAGCTGCAACGCTGGGACGCAATCGATCGCGCCGCGCTCGACGCCTGGGCCGCTGATTTCGAGCACGCGCGCCAGCATGGCGGCGAGAGCGTGGCGCAGTTCGTCGCGAGGGTGAATGCGTGGCTCGATGTGTCGATCGATTCAGGTGCGCAAGTGGACACTGTGGCGGCGACTCACGAGCACGCCATGCCCCCGGTGGCGCAAAGCACGGCGCTGTGGGCCGTCACGCATGCGGGTGTGATCCGCGCGATTGCGGCGCGTGTGCTCGGGTTGCCGCTCGCGCACTGCATGAAATGGCCGCTCGCGTTGCCGGCCGTGGTGTGGCTCAGGCGTGACGCGTTGGATTCGCCGTGGGCGCTCGTGCGGTGGAATGTTTGAAGCGGGAACGTTTGAAAGCCTGAAAGCCTGAAAGCGTGGAGCCATGAGCGCCCACGCTCCGTCTCAAATCACCCGTCTTCTCCCGTTCACTTCCCGCCGCCGGGCCGTCTCGATCGCGCCCGGTCCAGGTCTTCGCAAAGCAGGGCCGCGCCTTGCGCGAGACGCGGCCCTGGCCGGTCGATCAGATCGCCGTCGATGGCAAAGAGGTTGTCGCGCGCCACCGCCATGAGGGTGGGCCACGCGCGCCATCGGTCGAGTCCGGGAAGCCGGCCTTGCGGCGTCGTGGCGCCTGGCGCGGCCGTGACGATGGCTTCCGGGTTCGCCGCGAGCACCGCTTCCGTCGAGACCGTCGGCACCACGGGCGCGAGGTTCGCGAAGACGTTGCGTCCGCCGCAAAGGGCGATGACGTCGCTTACCGTGTCGGTGCCGTTGAGGGTCATCAGCGGCTGGTCCCACACTTGATAGAACACGCTCACGGCGGGCTTCGCGGCATAACGTGCGCGCAGGCCGTCGATCTTCTGCCGGTACGCGTCGGCCGCAGCCTGCGCCGTTGCGCTCGTGCCGAGCAGCGTGCCCAGCTTCACGAGCGTGGCGGGCACGTCGTCCACGTGATGCGGCGCGTTGAAGTAGAGCGGCACATGCAGTTCGCGCAGTCGTTCGATCTGTTGCTGTGCGTTGCCGTGCCGCCAGACCACGATGAGGTCGGGCTTCAATGCCGCGATGCGTTCGAGGTCGAGCGCCTTGTTGTCGCCCACGCGCGGCACGGTCTTCGCCTCGGGCGGGTAGTCGCTGTACGACACCGCGCCCACCAGCTTTGCGCCGCCGCCCGCTGCGTAGATCAACTCGGTGACGTGCGGCGCGAGACTCACCACGCGTTGCGCGGGGGTGTCGAGCGTGACGGGCGCGCCGGTGTCGTCTGTGACGGTGATGGTCGCTTGCGCCGTCTGGGCCGCGGCGAGCGCCAGGGTGGTCAGCAGCAAGCCTGCCGCCGTTCGCCGTGAGCTTGTTCTGTGCGACGCGAAGGCGCGGATGGAAACGGAAGCGGTGGCCGCGCAACGCATGCGAGCGACCGCGTGAAGCCCGCGGAAAAAATTCATCGGTTGAGGGCGAGCGCTTCGACGCTCGCGGCGAATTGTTGTTCGAGGCGTTGCCATTCGGCGGCATTGGCAGGCAGGCCGATGCGAATGCTCGACACGTCATGCGGACTCGCAGGATGCCTGAATAATCGCGTCCAGATGCCGCGTTGTGCGAGCGCGTGGTGCAGGGCTTCGGCGCGTGGGTCTGCGGCCCAGGCGAAGAGCGGCGTGCCACGCGCTGCGAAACCGTGGGTGTGCAGCAAGGCCGCAAGCTTCGCGCTTTCGTCGGCCAGCTGGGCGCGCATGCGCGTCTGCCAGGCCGTATCGGCGAATGCGTGCATGACGGCGTGACGCGCGGGGCCGCTCACGGTCCATGCGCCGAGCTTTGCCGCAAGCTCGCGCAACAGCGCCGGTTGCGCGAGCACGAAGCCGCAGCGTGCGCCCGCGAGTCCGAAGAACTTACCCGGGGAGCGCAGTACGACGAGCCCCCGTTGCGCGACGTGCCCGGCAAGCGAAGCGCGGCTTCGGTTGGCGCAGGAGGCATTGCCGCAAGCATCGGCACCCGGGTCGGCAGATGAGTTGGCGACGGAATCACCAAACGCATCGGCAAACGCTTCGTCGACGATCAGCGTGCCGCCCCGCGCGGCGAGTTGCGCGTGCCAGTGAAGCAGCACGGCTGCGTCGAGGCGCGCGGCAGTCGGATTGTTCGGATTGGCGACGATCACGTGACGGATGCCCGCGGGCAGCGTGTCCCACGTTGTGTCGAGCGCGGTCAACTCGTGGCCCGCGCCGGCGAAGGCGGGCGCGTACTCGCCGTAGGTGAGCGTGGCGATCGCCACGCTCGCGCGCGGCAACAGCGCGGGCAGCGCGCGGATGGCGGCCTGGCTGCCGGCCGTGGGCTGCACGTGGGCGGCGTCGGGCGCGCCGTAGTAGCGCGCGGCGCACGCGGCAAAGGCATGGTCGTCGTCGTCGGGCAGGCGGCGCCAGGCGTCGGCAGGAACGGGCGGCACCGGATAGCCGTGCGGATTGATGCCCGTCGAGAGATCGAGCCACGCGTCGTACGGTACGCCGTAGCGGCGCGCCGCCTCGTGCAGATTGCCGCCGTGGACGATGCGCAGCGCGCCCGCGGCGTCTGTCATCTGCGCCTCAGCCATGCGTGCCCACGCTCAGAAAAGCCAGCACGATCAGCACCGCGAGCCATAGCAGCGTGGTGCGTTCAACCAGCGTCAACGCTGCACTCACGTGCGCGGCGCGCGCTGTTTCGCCATCGCCGAGCGCGGGCCGTTCCTCCATCACCCCGTGATAGACGGCGGGGCCGCCCAGCCTGACGTTAAGGCTGCCTGCGCCCGCCGCCATCACCGGGCCGGCGTTCGGACTGTCCCAACGCGGTGCCTGCTCGCGCCAGCAGCGAATCGCCGTGCGCGTGTCGCCGAGCAGCGCGTAGCTTGCGGCGGTGAGACGTGCGGGAATCCAGTTCAGCACGTCGTCGATGCGTGCCGCCGCCCAGCCGAAGCGCAGATAACGCGGTGTGCGGTAGCCCCACATCGCGTCGAGCGTATTGGCCAGCCGGAACGCGAGCGCGCCGGGGCCGCCCGCCACCGCGAACCAGAACAGCGCGCCGAAGATCGCGTCGTTGCCGTTTTCGAGCGCGGATTCCACCGCCGCGCGCGAGACCGCCGCTTCGTCGGCCTGCGTGAGATCGCGCGAGACGACGTGCGAGGTGTACACGCGTGCTGTTTCGAGATCGCGTCGTTCGAGGGCGGACGCGATGGGCGCGATGTGGTCGCGCAGGCTGCGCGCGCCGAGCGAGAACCACAGCAGCGCCACATGCAACGCACAGGCGAGCGGCCACGGCAACACGACCGTCAACCACGCTGCGATGGCCACCGGCGGCACGACCGCCAGCGCCCACGCGAGGATGCCGGCGAGCCGCCCGCGCCAACCCGTGTTGAAGCGGGCTTCGATGCGCATGGCAAGTTTGCCGAATGCGACGAGGGGATGCGCGCGACGCGGCTCGCCGAGCCGCCGGTCGATCACGACGGCGAGCGCGGCCAGCGCGGCGGCGAGAGGTAACGGCAGGGGCAAGGGCAGCATCGTCATTGCCCGCCTTTGAGAACGAGCGGCAGGCCGGCCACCATCAGGGTGGCGTGCGTGGCGAGTGCGGCAATGCGCTGGTTGAGGCGGCCCAGCTCATCGACATAGTGGCGCGTTACCGCGCCGAGCGGCACGACGCCGAGCCCGATCTCGTTGCTGACCACGATCACTTTGCCCGCGGCCTCACCGCACGTCGCGACGAACGCATCGAGGCGCGCTTGGGCGTCGGCGCGCGGCGCGCAGCCATCGGGCGGGCAGAGCAGATTGGCCAGCCAGAGCGTGAGGCAGTCGATCAGCACGCAGCGCTCGGGCTGCGCCGCGGCGGCGAGCGCGCCGGCAAGATCGAGCGGCGCTTCCACCACCTCCCACTGCGCGGGCCGCCGCGCGCGATGATGTTCGACGCGTGCGGCGAATTCGTCGTCGGCGATCTGCGCTGTGGCGATGTAGGTGACGGCGAGGCCGCTCGCCGCGGCAAGCCGCTCGGCGTGCGCGCTCTTGCCCGAGCGCGCGCCGCCAACGATGAAGGAAAGGTCGCGCGAAATCATCGCGTGATTGTACCGGCTGTGCCGCGCACGCCGGCGCTGCGGAATTCGCATGTGGCGATGGGATAATGCACGGCGCCGCGGCGCCTTGCGCACCGAATGCGCTATCGCTTCCGCTTCCTTATCCGTCCGCTTCCCTTTCTTTCCATGCCGATGACCGTTTCTCTGCCGCAAGGGCTGCGCGTGCCGCGTGGCACGCTGATGATCCAGGGCACCACGTCCGACGCCGGCAAGAGCACGCTCGTCGCCGCCCTGTGCCGGCTCGCGCGCCACGCGGGCGCACGCGTCGCACCGTTCAAGCCGCAGAACATGGCGCTCAACAGTGCCGTGACTGTGGATGGCGGCGAGATCGGCCGCGCCCAGGCGCTGCAGGCGGTGGCCGCGGGCATCGACGCGCACACGGACCTCAACCCCGTGCTCCTCAAACCCACGAGCGATTGTGGCGCGCAAGTGATCGTGCATGGCCGTGTGCGCATGAATCTCGATGCGCGCGCCTATCACGACTACAAGCCGGTGGCGCGCGAGGCGGTGCTCGCGTCGTATGCACGGCTGCGCGAGCGCTACGACACGATCTTCGTGGAAGGCGCGGGCAGCCCGGCGGAGATCAATCTGCGGCAAGGCGACATCGCCAACATGGGGTTCGCCGAAGCGGTGGATTGCCCGGTGGTGCTCGTGGCCGACATCGATCGCGGCGGCGTATTCGCGCATCTGATCGGCACGCTCGCCTGCTTGTCGGAGAGCGAGCGCGAGCGCGTGCAGGGCTTCGTCATCAACCGCTTTCGCGGCGACGTGAGCCTGCTGCAACCCGGGCTCGACTGGCTGGAGGCGCAGACGGGCAAGCCCGTGCTCGGCGTGCTGCCGTATCTGCACGGGCTCACGCTGGACGCCGAAGACATGCTGCCGCGCGACCTGCATCGCCGCGCGCAGACGGGCGACGGCGCCGTGCTGCGTGTCGTGGTGCCGGTGCTGCCGCACATCAGCAACCACACCGACTTCGACGCGCTGCGCGCGCATCCGCAGGTCGAGTTCAGCTACGTGCGCGCCGGCAGCCCGCTGCCGGCGGCCGACCTCGTGATTTTGCCGGGCTCGAAGAACGTGCGAAGCGACCTTGCGTGGCTGCGTGAGCAAGGCTGGGACGAGGCGCTGCGGCGGCATCTGCGCTATGGCGGACGCGTGATCGGCATTTGCGGTGGCATGCAGATGCTGGGTCGCGAGATTGCCGACCCGCACGGCGTGGAAGGCGTGCCGGGCGCGGACGAAGGTTTGGGCTGGCTCGATTTCGCGACCACGCTCACGCGCGAGAAGACGCTCGCGAACGTCCGCGGCGCGCTCGCGCTGCCCGGCGCGCCGGCCGTGGCGGGCTACGAAATCCACATGGGCGTGACCGAAGGCGCGGCGGTCGGAAAGCCGGCGCTGCTGCTCGACACGGGGGAAGGCGGCCAACGTCCCGATGGCGCGCGGTCGGCCGACGGACAGATCTTCGCGACCTACGTGCACGGCCTCTTCGATACGCCGGCCGCCTGCCAGGCGCTGCTCGGCTGGGCCGGACTCGCGACGGCCGAAACGGTGGACTATGCCGCGCTGCGGGAGGCCTCGCTGGACCGGCTGGCGGATACGTTGGCCGGCCATCTCGATCTCGAACGGCTGATGGCGGTCATCCGCCAGGCGGCTGGTGGGCGCTGATTCGTTCCTGTTGGGAAACAATCTGCGCCGGGGCAGCGGTTTTTTGTCGCATACGGTTCGAATATAGTGCGGGCATCGACGCCGCCTTTTGGCGTCCACCCGTTCAAAGGAACCGCTATGAATTCGACCCGTACTGCCGACGCCGCCGCGCTGATCCTGCGCCTCGCGCTCGGCGTTCTGTATCTCGCTCACTCGCTGCAAAAGATCTTCGTCTTCACGCTGCCCGGCACGGCCGCATTCTTCGTGTCGCTGGGGCTGCCTGGCTGGCTCGGCTATGTCACGGCGTTCATCGAACTGGCGGGCGGTATCGCGCTGCTCGCCGGCTTCCAGGTGCGCTGGGTCGCGCTCGTGCTGCTGCCTTTCATGCTGGGCGCGATGTCCGCGCACCTGCACAACGGCTGGGGCTTCGCGTCGCCGCACGGCGGCTGGGAATATCCGGCGTTCTGGGCCGTGACCCTGGTCGTGCAATCGCTGCTGGGCGGCGGGTTGGCGGCGGTGTCTAGCGCGCGGGCCAAGGCTGGGCGGCCCGTCGCTGCCTGAGGTTGCCTGAGGCAGCCTGAGGGTTTCGATACGCCGAAGTGGCGCCGCCGCGCCGCCTCAAAACGCAAAACGCGAAGGCCGTGTCTCCCGGGAGGGAGCACGGTCTTTCTGTTCCTGGATCACCCATCCACGCGCGTTGCTCGATGCGCGCCGCGCCGCGGCATCAGTACAGCACCATCTGCGTACACCGGAAGAGGGCGATGGTCCGGCCGTCCGCGCCCGTCACCTTCGCGTCCCATACCTGCGTGCTGCGGCCCAGATGCGCCGCCGTGGCTTCGGCGCGGATCGTCCCTTCGGTCGCGGTGCCGAGGAAATTGCTCTTGAGTTCGACCGTGGTGAAGTTGCGCGCCGCTTCCGGCAGATGCGCAAGGCAGGCGTAGCCGCAGGCCGTGTCGGCCAGCCCGATCACCGTGGCCGCGTGCAGAAAGCCGTTGGGCGCGAGCAGCTCGCCGCGCACGTCGAGTTCCGCAACGAGCCGGTCCTGCTCCACCGTCACGGTGCGCACGCCGAGCAGTTCGGGCAGCCGGCCGCGCTGCCGCTCGCGCAGAAAATCGGTGGTCATGTTCGCGCGCAGCGTACTCATCGTGTTGTCTCCGTGTTCGTTGCGGATGGCCGGATGGCCGAATGATCGCCGCAGGGCTTCGGCGCGGCCGATTTTGCCGATATTATCGACGGCTATACGGCAATCCGCTGCAGAATCGGGCTGGCGCAGGCAGGGCGTGTGCGGCCACGCGGTCCTGGCGGGGCCACGCAGCACGCGACGCAGCGGCGTGCCGGCGCAGGCGACGGCAAACCGGCTGGCGGCACGCCGGCCTTCTTGACGGGAGTTTTCATGACGGTGATTGTGGTGGCGAATCCCAAGGGCGGCGTGGGCAAGAGCACGCTGTCCACCAATCTGGCGGGCTATTTTGCGGCGCAGGGCGAGTGGGTGGCGCTCGCCGACCTCGACCGGCAGCAGTCGTCGCACGCGTGGCTCGACCTGCGGCCAGCGGGGCTGCCGCCCATCGAAAGCTGGGACGTCGATCTGGACGCACCCGCCAAGCCGCCGAAGGGGCTCGAGCGCGCCGTCGTGGATACGCCGGCGGGGCTGCACGGCAACCGTCTCGGCGTGGCGCTGGATCTTGCTGACAAGGTCATCGTGCCGCTGCAGCCGTCGCTCTTCGACATTCTCGCGACCCAGGACTTCCTCGAGAAGCTCGCGAAGGAAAAGGCCGTGCGCAAGGGCTCGATCCAGGTGGGCGTGGTGGGCATGCGCGTGGATGCGCGCACGCGCTCCGCGGACCAGCTGCACCGTTTCGTGGAAGGGCTCGACCTGCCGGTGCTCGGCTATCTGCGCGATACGCAGAACTACGTGCAGCTTGCGGCGCACGGCCTCACGCTGTGGGATGTCGCCAAAAGCCGTGTGGAGAAAGATCTGGAGCAGTGGCAGCCGATTCTCGAATGGGTGACCGGCGCCGGCCGCTAATTGAAGGGGCTAACTGAAGGTGCTAACTGAAGGGGCTAACTGAAGGTATTAAGCGAGGCCGTTATTCGACTCAGCTCCAGCTCTGCGTGGGCACGTGGTCGCGGCTGCCCTTGATGCGGTTGTGCTCGTCGACGAACACGAGATTCGGCTTCCAGCCGGCCTTGAGTTCGGCTTCGTCCACGGCCGCGAACGCCGCGATGATGACGAGGTCGCCCAACTGCGCGCGCCGCGCCGCCGACCCGTTCAGCGAAATCATGCCGCTGCCGCGCTCGCCCTTGATCGCGTAGGTCGAAAAGCGCTCGCCGTTGTTGATGTTCCAGATGTCGATGCGCTCGTTTTCCACGATGTTCGCCGCTTCGAGCAGGTTTTCGTCGATCGCGCACGAACCCTCGTAGTGCAGTTCGCAGTGCGTGACCACGGCGCGGTGGATCTTCGATTTGAGCATGTGGCGTTGCATGTTCGTCTCCCGGCTGCGCGCTGTCGCGTCAGATTTCGAGGTTGTCGATGAGGCGCGTGGCGCCGAGTTTCGCCGCCGAGAGCACGACGAGCGGCGCTTCGGTATCCGCAGCGCCCGGCGGCAACAGGTCCACGCGCTTGCGCACGGCGATGTAGTCGGGCTGCCAGCCGCGGCTTGCCAGCAGCGCCATCGCTTCGCGCTCGATCTGCGCGAAATCGCGCCGGCCGCCCAGGATAGCTTCGCGCACCTGCTGGAGCGTGGCCGCGAGCTGCGGCGCTTCGGCGCGCTCGGAAGGCGTGAGATAGCGGTTGCGCGAGCTGAGCGCGAGGCCATCGGCGTCGCGCACCGTTTCTGCCGCGACGATGTCGATGGGCAGCGCGAACTGCTGGCACATGGCCCGCACGATCATGAGCTGCTGATAGTCCTTCTTGCCGAACACGGCCACGCGCGGCTGCACGCACGACATCAGCTTCATCACCACCGTACAGACGCCCTCGAAGAAACCGGGCCGGAACTCGCCTTCCAGAATGTCGCCGAGGTCGTGCGGCGGACGCACGCGGTATTCCTGCGGCTGCGGGTACATGTCGCGCTCCGTGGGCGCGAACAGCACATACACGTTTTCCTTCTGAAGCTTCTCGATGTCGTCTTGCAGCGTGCGCGGGTACTTGTCGAAGTCCTCGTTCGGGCCGAACTGCAGACGGTTCACGAAGATGCTGGCCACCACCGGATCGCCGTGCTGGCGCGCGAGGCGCATGAGCGAGAGGTGCCCTTCATGCAGGTTGCCCATGGTGGGCACGAAAGCCGTGCGGTTCTGGCCGCGCAGCTGGTCGCGCAATTCCTGGATTGAACTGATGACTTTCATGATCGGACTGAATGGATTCGCGCGATGCGGGTCGGAACGGTGGCTGCCACGGGCGCGCCCCTTAGCGGCCCCGTGTCTGCCGGTATCGGGTCCGTGCGGCGCGCGAGGGCGGCGGGACGGCGTCCGAAGGGCCGGATTGTAGTCGATTTGCCTCTCTGCCGCACCGATTCGAGGCATGCCCCGGTTCAGTGCGACGGTGGTGTAGCGGCGTGGGCAGATCAGGCCGGGGCAACTTCCCTCAGTCGCCCGGAAACTCACCCGGCGCGAGCGTCAAGCCGGCAAATACGCGAGCCGCACGTAGATGGGCGCGAAAGGCTCCGCCTGGGTGATCTCGATCAGCGACTCGCGCGAAAGCTCCAGCATCGCGATGAAGTTCACCACCACGACCGGCACGCCGCGCGTCACGTCGAAGAGTTCCGAGAACTCCATGAACCGCGCGTTTTGCAGCCTGCGCAGAATCACGCTCATGTGCTCGCGCACCGAGAGTTCCTCGCGCGTGATCTTGTGGTGCTGCACGAGCTTCGCGCGCTTGATGACGTCGGCCCACGCGGCGCGCAGGTCGTCGCTGTTCACGTCCGGAAAGCGCGGCGTGATGCTCTGCTCGATGTAGACCTCGGCGCGCAGGAAGTCGCGGCCCAGTTGCGGCAGCTGGTCGAGCCGCTGCGCCGCGAGCTTCATCTGCTCGTATTCGAGCAGACGCCGCACGAGTTCGGCGCGCGGGTCTTCGGCTTCCTCGCCCGTGTCGGCCTTCTTCACCGGCAGCAGCATGCGCGACTTGATCTCGATGAGCATGGCCGCCATCAGCAGATACTCGGCGGCCAGCTCGAGATTGGTGTGGCGCAGCTGATCGACGTAACCGAGGTACTGTGCCGTGACTTCCGCCATCGGAATGTCCAGCACGTTGAAGTTCTGCTTGCGGATCAGGTACAGCAGCAGGTCGAGCGGGCCTTCGAAGGTTTCGAGAAAGACTTCGAGCGCGTCCGGCGGAATGTACAGATCCTGCGGCACCTTGAAGAGCGGCTCGCCGTACAGACGCGCGAACGCCACGCCGTCGACCGTGTCGGGCGTGGAGTCCGTAGCGGGTGTGGCGAGCGCGGTGCCTTCGTCCGGCGTGCCGCTGTCCGCGGCCGACATCAGAAGTTCTGGTAGTAGACGTACGGCGTTTGCTTCACGCGCGAGGCCTGCTGGTCGGCGCGCTCTTCGAGGTCGATGGGCTGCTTGTCCCACAAGAGCGCGCGGCCGCTGCGCTGCTCTTCTTCGAGGCTGGGTTTTTGCTGCTTGAGCTGATTCAGGAACTGGGTGATATCCGACTGATACATGGCACGTCGTCCGTCAAGTCCGTCAAAAAGGCTACCGGCGGCCGGTCGGCTCCGGCGTGGCCGGCCGCCGGTGATCCGTCGATTCTCGTGTGGCGCGTAATTTTACCGCAAGCGCCGGGCCGAGGAACAACCGGCGGGCAGGCGCGTCCAATCGCCCGCGTGGGGCGGCGCGAGGCGCACGCGCAGGGGCCTCGATGCGGGCTACAGGCGTGCGGCGATGTGGTCAAATACAGCACTCGTGTCCGGCGTGCCCGTGGCGCGAGCGCGGCGAGTGTGGCGAGCGCTGCCAGTGCCTCAACCGAAACGAATTCAACAACGGCCGCAGGGAGGTCCCGTTTGGCGGGATGTGCAATCGAACCGTCACGCATGCGAAGGGCATGGGCCATGGCCGCGCGGGTCGCGGCGTGTTGTGTGCTTCTCTTCTGGGGCGCGGCGCACGCGGCCTCGCGCGTGTACGACGTCGATGTGGAGGCCTCGCCGCGCTCGGTGCGCAAGCTGCTCGAAGCGCATCTCGACATCGTGCGCTTCGCCACGCGCAAGGACATCTCGGACGACCAGTTCGACTTTCTCGTCACCGCCACGCCGCAGCAGGCGCGCGACCTCGTTGCGACGGACGGCTACTTCTCGCCCGTGGTGCGCACCGACGTGCGCACGGTTGGCGGCAGAAAGCGGGTCACGGTGTTCGTCGATCCGGGCGAGCAGACCACGATCTCGTCGGTCTCACTGTCGTTCAAGGGACCTATCCTCACCGAAGACCCGGCCCAGGAGAACACCGCGCGTTTCGCGTTCTCGCTGCACGAGGGCGACGCGTTCTCGCAGTCGGGCTGGGACGACGCCAAGAAGGCCGCGCTCAAGGCGTTGCAGGCGCGCCGCTATCTTGGCGCGAAGATCGCGCAGTCCGAGGCGCGCATCAATCCGCAGAAGCACGACGCGAAACTCTCGGTCACGTTCGAGAGCGGCCCCACCTTCACGATGGGCCCGCTCGACGTGTCGGGCACGCGCCGCTATCCCGAGCAGATCGTGCGGGACGTGAACCCCGTGTCGCAGGGCGACATTTACGACGCCCAGCGCATTCGTGAACTCCAGCGCCAGTTGCAGAACACGCCGTACTACGCGAGCGTGGCCATCGATGTCGATGACGACACCAGCAAGCCGCTCGACACGCCCATCCACGTGAAGGTGAGCGAGTACCCCTACAATAACTTTCGCGGCAGCGTCGGCTACTCCACCGATACCGGGCCGCACGTGCAGGGCTCCTACTCGTACCTCGACACGTTCGGCCGCGCGTGGCCGTTTTCCGTGGACGGCCGCATCGACCAGATCCAGCAGTACGGCCAGATCGAGCTCGCCATGCCGCCGGGCCCGCGCGCCTGGACCAACAGCGCGCTGGCGTCCTACACCAGCACCGACGTGTCGGACACGCACATCTACAGCGCGCGTGCCGGTTTGCAGCGCACGCGCACGTCGCAGCGCATCGACTACGGCTACTCGATTCTCTACTACCAGGACCGGCTCACGCAGAACACGGGTGCGCCCACTACGAGCCGCGCGCTCGTGCCGGCATGGTCGTGGACGCGCCGCAATGTCGACGACCCGCTCTTTCCGCGCTCGGGCAACCTGATTCGCGCCGAGGCGGGCTTTGCCGTGAAGCACGTGCTCACGGACCAGTCGTTCATTCGCGGTTACGTGCGCGGCCAGCAGTACGTGCCCATCGGCAAGTACGACCTCGTGCTGTTTCGCGCGGAGCTGGGCGGCGTCTTCACGAGCGGCAGTTCGGCGGGCATACCGGCTTCGCTGCTGTTTCGCGCGGGCGGCTCGAATTCGGTGCGCGGCTACAGCTACCAAAGCCTCGGCCGCAATGTGAACGGCTCCATCCTGCCGACCAAGTACCTGATGACGGCGTCCACGGAGTACCAGCACTGGTTCAATCACGACTGGGGCGCCGCGGCGTTCTTCGACATCGGTACCGCCGCGGACTCGTGGCACGAGAAAGCGTTCTATCCGGGCGTGGGAGTAGGCGCCAGGTGGCGCAGCCCGGTGGGGCCGGTGAACGTCGATCTGGCGTACGGCATCCGCAACCACAGCGTGCGGCCGTATCTCACGCTGGGCATCGCGTTCTGATGTTGTTACCGCAGCCTTTGGCGTAATCGACCTCGGCATTTCGAGCCCTTCCATCCACCGCAATTGACTGACTGACTTTTGATATCGCAGCGAGCATGACCACGGACCCCTCCACCCAGCCGCCCGCGCCTGAACCCGACGGCCCCGCATCCGCGGGTTCCGGGGGCAACGGCGAGCCGCCGCGCCCGGGCCGCCTTGCGCGCGCCGGCAAGCTGCTGGCGTGGCTGATCGGCGTGCCCGTGGTACTGGCTGCGCTCGTCGTGGGACTGCTGTATGGCGCGCTCACCACCGAGCGGGGCACCGCCTGGACGTGGCAGGCCGCGGTGAAGCTGCTGGGCGGCAAGCTGACCGGTCAGCTGGACGGCGGCGCATTGGCCACCGGCGTGCGGCTGCGCCGCGTGGAGTGGCGCGGCAGCGACGGCACGGACATCAAGATCGACCGCATCGCGGGCCAATGGGCGCTGTCGCGGCAGCCGTGGCGTTTCACCGTCGATTACCTGCATGTCGGCACGATCGAGGCGCGGCTCGTGCCGTCGCCATCGTCCGGGCCCACGACGTTGCCGCAGGACCTGCAACTGCCGCTCGCACTCGACCTGCGCGACGTGCAGGTGGATCAACTCGTGCTGCACGAGGGCGCCTCGACCACCACCTTCTCGCGCTTCGTCTTTCATGGCCGCAGCGACGGCCGGCATCACGAGGCGTCCGTCGAGCGGCTCGACACGCCGTATGGCGCGGTCACGGCGCATGCGACGCTCGACGGCGTGCGGCCGTTCGCGCTGGCGGGCGACGCCGGTTATTCGGGCAAGGTCAACGACGAAGACGTGCAGGTGCGCGCTCATCTGACCGGCACGCTGGAGGCGCTTGCGGCAGAGGTGGATGCGAGCGGGCTCAAGCTGACCGGCCACGCGCACGTGGAGGCGACGCCCTTTGCCGATGTGCCGCTCAAGCGCGCAACGGTGGCCTTCGATCACGTGAATCCGCAGGCGTTTTCGCCTTCGGCGCCATTCGCGGATCTCGCCGTGCGTGCCGAGTTGCAGCCGGCGACGGCGACAGGAGCGGAGCGGGGGCAGGGCGGCATGCCTGCGGGCGGGGCATCGGGCGCTGGTGCAAGCGGTGTTTTTGCGCCGGCGGCGAGCGGCGCTTCGGCGGTGTCCGCGCGTACCGCTTCGCCCGTGGTTGGCGCGACTGTCGCATCGAGTGCCGCGTCGAATGGCGCGTCGAATAGCGCATCGACGGGTAGCGCAGCCCAAGCCGTGACTGCCGCCAAGCCCGCCACTGCCGCAAAAACCCAAACCTTCGCGGTCACCGGTTCGGTTTCTATCGCCAATGCCAAGCCGGGCGCGCTCGATGCGAAGCTGCTGCCGCTCATCGACGCCCGCGCGGACGTCTGGCTCGACGCGAAGACGCAGCGCCTCTCGAATCTCAACGTGCGGCTCGTGAAGAACGCCACGGTGACAGGTGGCGGTACGCTCGCCGGCAAGCGCGGGCAGCTCGATCTGCGCGTGGCCGGGCTGGACCTGAACGCGCTCGAAGCGAGCGTGCGGCCCACCAACCTGTCCGGCCCCATCGGCATTCGTCTCAACGACGACATCCAGACCATCACGCTCGACCTCGCCGACCCCAAGGCGGCGCTGCGCGCCCAGGGCAAGGTGACGTTCGACCCGGCGCGCACCAGCTTCAACGACGTGCGCGTGAGCGCGGGCCGCGGCCGCGTCGATCTGTCCGGCGCGATCAAGCACGACGCCAGTTCCACCTGGAACCTCAAGGCGACGCTCACGGATTTCGACCCGCTCGCGCTCACCTCGCAGGGGCCGTCGGCTTCGGTGGCGGCCAGCCAGTCGGCAACCAGTAAGGCTGGCGCGGCGAAGCAGACGGCCAGCGCGGGCAAGGGCGCGGTGAAGCCGGTCGCCCGAAAAACGGCCAAACCGGCCGCCGCGACACGTCGCATCGAGGCGCGCGTGAACGGCACGCTCGCTGCCACGGGCGTGCTCGCGCCCACCTTCACGACGCGCGCCGAGTTTCGCCTCGGCCCGAGCGTCTACGACAACCTCCCGATGACCGGCTCGGGCACCGTGCAACTGGCCGGCTCGCGCATCCTGCCGAGCAAGGTGAACCTCTCGGTGGCGGGCAACGACGTCGATCTGCAAGGCAGTTTCGGTGCACGCGGCGACCGGCTGCGTTTCAGGGTCAACGCGCCGCAACTGGCGCGCCTCGGCTTCGGCCTTGCAGGTTTCGTCTCCGCCGACGGCGACGTCACGGGCACGTTCACGCATCCCAATGTCGCGCTCGACTACCGGGCCGACGGCGTCGTGGTGGGCTCGAACCGCGTTGGCCACGCGCAGGGCCATGCCGAGATGCGCGACGGCCCGAACGGCACACTCGCCTTTACGACCGACGCACGCGAGCTCACCACCGCGGGCGTGAACCTCTCGACGCTGACCGCGCGCCTCTCCGGCACGCGGGCGAAGCACACGCTGGAAGCCGCCGCGGTGGGCAAGATCCAGGACCAGTCGGTCGATCTGACGCTCGCCGCCAACGGCCGTCTCACCGACGCGAGCGACGGCACGCATTGGGACGGCACTATCACGCGGCTCGCGAATCGCGGCACACCGCAGGCGAGTCTCGACGTGCCGCTTGCGCTGGCGGTGGCGCCGGGCAAGGTGACGCTGGGCGCGACGCGGCTCACGCTGGAAGGCGCGTCGCTCGATCTCAAGTCGTTCGCTTACGATCACGGCCGCATCCGCTCGGCGGGAACGCTGACGGGCGTCTCGCTTGCACGCGTGCTCGAGCTGCGCCACGAGATCACGGGCGCGCCGTCGCCCACGCTGCGCACCGATCTCGTATTCGACAGCGACTGGGACTTCGCGCTCGGCGAGACCGCGACCGGGCACATCGCCGTGAAGCGCCGCTCGGGCGACATCACGCTCGAAGTGTCGCGCGGGCTCGCGCCGCTCGGCATCACCGACATCGCGGCGCGCGCGGACTTCAGCAACGGCAACCGCGTGAATACCACCCTGCACGCGCAGGCAAGCCGCATCGGCGTGATCGACGCCAATGCCGCCACGACGCTCGCGATGCGCGACGGGGTCCTGACCGCGGACGACGCCTCGCCGCTCACCGGGGCCATCAACGCGAACGTGCCGCAACTCAAGACCACGGGCGGACTGTTCGGTCCCGGCTACCTGCTCGACGGACACCTCGCGTTGAAGCTCGTGCTCGCGGGCACGCTCGGCAAGCCGAACGTCTCGGGCTCGCTGCTGGGCGACGGGCTCTCGGCCACGATGGTGGATCAGGGCGTGCAGTTGAAGGACGGCGTGATCCACATTGCGCTCACGGAAAACCTGGTCGATTTCCAGCAGGTCGAGTTCCACGGCGCGAGCGGTACGTTACGGGCCACGGGGCGCGTGCGGCTGGACAGCGACGAGCCCGATCTCACGGCGAGCATCGTTGCCGACAAGCTCGAACTCTTTGCATCACCGGACCGGCGGCTGTCGCTCTCCGGCAGCGCGAGCGTGGCGAACGCCGGGCTCGTCGGCGGCCTCGCGATCAACGGCAAGTTCCGCGTGGATCACGCGCTCTTCGACATGCCCGAACAGTCGGCGCCGGAACTGGGCGACGACGTCGTGATCGTGCGGCCGGACGGCACCACGCGCGGCGGCAAGCCGCCGCCGGTGGCAGGCAGCAACAAGCCGGTGGGGCGCTTTGCGCCGCGCGCCAACATCGACATCGATCTGGGCAACGACTTCCGCTTCCGCGGCGTGGGCGCGGACCTGGGTCTGCGCGGCACCATCACGGCGATGAGCGCGCCGAATCTGCCGCTGCGCGCGGTGGGCAACGTCCGCGTGACCGAAGGCTCCACCTATACGGCGTTCGGCCGCAAGCTCGCTATCGAAAACGGGTTCTTCACGTTCAATGGGCCGGTGGCGAATCCGGGCATCAACATCCTCGCAATGCGGCGCAATCAGCAGGTGGAAGCGGGCGTTCAGGTGACGGGCACGGTGCAGTCGCCCGACGTGAGGCTCGTCTCCGAGCCGAACGTGTCGGACAACGAAAAGCTCTCGTGGCTGCTGTTCGGCCACGGTACGGACCAAGGCAACAACCTCGGGCAGCAAAGCTCGATGACCACAGCGCTCGCGCTGCTGGGCAGCGCGGGCGGCAAGCGCATTGCGCAGACGGTGGGGCTCGACGAAGTCTCGGTGGGACGCAGCGACGTGGGTCTGACCGACCCGCAGGTGGTGCTGGTTTCGAAGGCGATCAGCGAGTGGCTCGTGCTGGGCTACGAGCAGGGCTTGCAGTCCGCCGCCAACGCTATCAAGGCGACCGTGAACCTGACGCGCTACTGGTCGGTGGCCGCCTATGGCGGCACGTTCAAGGGCGTGGATCTGTTCTATACGCGGCGCTTCGACCGGATCCGGTGGTAGCGCCGCGTTCGGGGTTTAGCGAACCCGCATGCCCGGCTTCGCCCCGCTGTGCGGTTCGAGCACGTAGAGGCCCGGTTCGGCTTTCTCGTCCGCAGCGGAGGCGGCGAGCACCATGCCTTCGGAGAGCCCGAACTTCATCTTGCGCGGCGCGAGGTTGGCCACCATCACCGTGAGCTTGCCCACCAGGTCCTCGGGCTTGTAGGCCGAGCGGATGCCGGAGAACACGTTGCGCGGCTTGTCTTCGCCCACGTCGAGCGTGAGTTGCAGCAGCTTGTCCGAGCCTTCCACCGTGCGGCAATCGACGATGAGCGCCACGCGCAGATCGATCTTCGCGAAGTCGTCGATGGAGATGACTTCGGGCGTTTCGTCTGCCTGCGCGCTCTTGCCGGCCTTCGCGGGCTTGACGGCGGCCGACGCGGCTGCCTTGCCGCCGTTCGCCGCGGCGCCGGTGTTTGCGCTCGCGGCCGAACCTTCGGTCGGCGCAAGCGAGGAACGGTTCGCCGCGAGCAGCGCATCGATCTGCTTCGGCTCGACGCGCGTCATCAGGTGCTTGTAGGCGTTGATCGGCTGCTGCGAGGAGAGCGGCGCGCCAGCATCGGTCCACGTGAGCGGCTTGATCGACAGGAACGCCTCGACTCCTGCAACCAGACCGGGCAGCACCGGCTTGAGCGTAAGCGACAGCAGCCGGAAGGCCTCGAGGCTCACGCTACAGGTCTCGTGCAGCGCCACCGCATTGGCGGGATCCTTGGCCTGCTCCCAGGGTTTCGCGCCGTCCACGTAGGCGTTCACCGCGTCGGCGAGTTCCATCGTGTGGCGCAGCGCGCGGCTGTACTCGCGTGCCTCGTAGTTCGCCGCGATCTGCGGGATGGCTGCGCGCAGTGTGCCGAGGAGCGGATGCTGCATGGCGCTGTCCTGCACGCGACCTTCGAAGCGCTTGATCAGAAAACCCGCCGCGCGGCTCGCGATGTTGATGTACTTGCCCACCAGATCGCTGTTCACGCGCGCCTGGAAGTCTTCGAGGCTCAGGTCGATGTCTTCCATCGTGCTGTTGAGCTTGGCCGCGTAGTAGTAGCGCAGCCATTCGGGATTCAACCCCGTGTCGATGTAGCTCTTCGCGGTGATGAACGTGCCGCGCGACTTCGACATCTTCGCACCGTCCACCGTGAGAAAGCCGTGTGCGAACACGTTGGTGGGCGTGCGGTGGCCCGAGAATTCCAGCATGGCGGGCCAGAACAGCGTGTGGAAGTACAGGATGTCTTTGCCGATGAAGTGGTACTGCTCGGCGGCGGAGCCGGCCTTTACCCACGCGTTGAAGTCGAGCCCGAGGCGCTGCGCGAGATTGCTGAAGCTCGCGTAGTAGCCCACGGGGGCGTCGAGCCAGACGTAGAAGTACTTGCCGGGCGCGCCCGGAATCTCGAAGCCGAAATAGGGTGCGTCGCGGGAAATGTCCCAGTCGGCGAGCTTCGCTTCGCCCGGCGCGCCCAGCCATTCGCGCATCTTGTTGGTGGCTTCCGGCTGCGCGAGCCCTTCCACCCAGCCGCGCAGGAAGTTTTCGCAGCGCGGGTCCGACAGCCGGAAGAAGTAGTGTGTCGAGGTCTTGCGCACGGGCGTGGCGCCAGAGACCACCGAGTACGGATTCACGAGGTCCGTGGGCTGGTAGGTCGAGCCGCAGACTTCGCAGCTGTCGCCGTACTGGTCCTTCGCGCCGCACTTCGGGCACTCGCCTTTGATGAAGCGGTCCGGCAGGAACATGTTCTTGACCGGGTCGTACGCCTGTTCGATCTCGCGCGCGTCGATCAGCCCGGCATCTTTGAGCGACAGATACACGGATTCGGAGAGCACGCGGTTCTCTTCCGAATCGGTCGTGTAGTAGTTGTCGAACGAGATGCCGAATGCGTCCATGTCGGCCTTGTGCTCTTGCCAGACGCGGTCGATCAGCGCTTTCGGCGTCAAGCCTTCCTGCTCGGCACGCAGCATGACGGGCGTGCCGTGCGTGTCATCAGCCCCGACGTAGTAGACCTCGTGCCCGTGCATTCGCAGCGCGCGCACCCAGATGTCCGTCTGGATATATTCGACCAGATGGCCGATATGGATCTGCCCGTTGGCATAGGGCAGGGCAGACGTGACGAGGATCTGGCGGCGGCCCGACGGCGCGCCGGCTGCTGCGGAGAGGTCGGTGACGGGTTCTGACATAGGGATAGGGGATTTCCGGTATTGCCGGTGTTGCGAAGGGGACGAAGGTTCGATTCTAGCAGGGCGCAAGCGCCCGGCGTGCCGGCCTGGAAGGGCGAAAGGCGCCCCGCGAGGCGCGGGAGGGGCAGCGGGATGCGGCGGGTTCGAATGGCCCGCAAGACGGCCGCAAGACAGCCGCGAGCGCGGCGGCGCAAAGGGCGCGCGCAAAAATCGCGGGCAAAAAAAACCGGGGCACTGGCCCCGGAGCAACAACGACAAGAGGAGAATGGTGACGCGGCAGCATCGCAGCCACGTACCGTACAAAGAGACAGCAAACGTTGCAGAGAGTTCGCCGGGTTCCAAAAATTTTTTCGGCTAGCTGTCCGGGTGGCTGACGCTCCTCTTACGTGGGTTACGTGTGTTGCCTTCGCACGCGCTGATCCGTCGCCCAATGCGCTCCACCGCCTTGCGATTTCCTGACGGTGATCGTTGCGGCCAGGTTGGGCGCCCGCACAAAGCAGGGCCGGCCTCCGCCGCCCGCGGCGCGGCCGGCGGAGGATCCCGCGATCAACTCTGGCTTTGGACCAGGTTTAGCCTTGGTGCTGCGCCGTCGCGCGCAGGTAGATTTCCACGCGACGGTTCTGTGCACGGCCCGCTTCCGTGTTGTTGTCCGCGACCGGCTGGCTTGCGCCCATGCCCGTTGCCGACAGGCGCTGGCCTGCCACGCCGTGCTGCGCGAGGTAGTTCGCGACGCTTTGTGCGCGATTCACCGAGAGCGTCTGGTTGTATGCCGCCTGGCCAGTGCTGTCCGTGTGACCCACCACCTGGGCGATCACTTCCGGATTCTGGTTCAGCGTCTGCGCCACCTGGTCGAGCACCGGCGCGAACGACGGCTTGATCGCGTAGCTGTTCGTATCGAACGTGACCGAGCTCGGGATGTTGAGCTTGAGCGAGCCATCCGGCTGTTCCGTGATCTGGGTGCCGGTGCCCTTGGTCGCGCCCGAGAGCTTGTTGCGGATGGCTTGCCAGTTGTAGCCGGTGACACCGCCCGCAACCGCGCCCACACCCGCACCGATGGCGGCACCCTTGCCGCCGCCGATCAGCGCGCCGAGCCCGGCGCCCACGCCGGCGCCCACACCCGTGCCGACAGCCGTGTTAGTGCCTTGCTGGGTCGCACAGCCGGCGACGAGCGCGCCAGCAATCGCGAAAACCGACAGCCGGGTCATGATTTTTGTCTTCATTTTCTGGGTCCTTTCTTTGAATGAAACAGATCTCAGCAACGACGAACCTGCTGGCAAGCGCCGACAGCGTAGCAGGGTCTTCGGGGCAGCACGCCGCCCGAGCCACTACAATGACGGCGAGAGGCGTGCACCGGGCCGGAAGGGCCTGGGTGCGAAGACTCAGGACCTCGGGCCATGCCGCGATGCGGACTTCGAGCTAGCAGCCGCCGAAGCGTGCCTCCGGGGTGCGATTCGCGCAATGCCGTCTAACAATCTTTTTCAAATTCCGGCTGTCGGCCAGATGATTCGATCGGGCCGCGCCACCAGTGTTCCCCACGGAGTATCGATGAGCATTGATCGGGCTTTGGTCGACGCCGCGCTCGCGGCCGTCACGGATCCCAACACGGGCCGTCCGTTTGCGGCAGCGAAGGGTTTCAGGAATGTGACCGTGGAGGGCGCAACGGTTGCGCTCGACGTGGTGCTCGGCTATCCGGCAAGAAGCCAGTACGAAGCGATCCGCGCGCTGGTCGCCGGCGCGCTGGCCCAGGTGCCGGGCGTCTCGGAGGTGCGCGTCGCGGTGTCGCAGCAAATCGAGACGCATACCGTTCAGCGCGGCGTCAAGCTGCTGCCCAACGTGAAGAACATCGTGGCCGTTGCCTCGGGCAAGGGCGGCGTCGGCAAGAGCACGACGGCTGTGAACCTCGCGCTTGCGCTGGCCGCGGAAGGCGCCTCGGTGGGCATTCTCGATGCCGACATCTACGGCCCCTCGCTGCCCACGATGCTCGGCATCGAAGGTCGTCCGGAGTCGCCGGATGGGCAGTCGATGAACCCGCTCACGGGCCACGGCGTGCAAGCCAATTCGATCGGCTTCCTGATCGAGCAGGACAACCCGATGGTGTGGCGCGGCCCGATGGCCACCTCGGCGCTCGAGCAGTTGCTGCGGCAGACGAACTGGCGCGATCTCGACTATCTCGTGGTGGACATGCCGCCGGGTACGGGCGACATCCAGCTCACGCTCGCGCAGCGCGTTCCGGTGACGGGCGCCGTGATCGTGACGACGCCGCAGGACATCGCGCTGCTCGACGCGAAGAAGGGCCTCAAGATGTTCGAGAAGGTGGGCATTCCGATCCTCGGCATCGTCGAGAACATGAGCACGCATATCTGCTCGAACTGCGGCCACGAAGAGCACATCTTCGGCGCGGGCGGCGGCGAGCGGATGGCGAAGGAGTACGGCGTCGAGGTGCTCGGCAGCCTGCCGCTCGATATCTCGATCCGCGAGCAGGCCGACTCGGGCCACCCTACCGTGGCGGCCGATCCGCAGGGCCGCATTGCCGGCATCTATCGCGAGATTGCCCGCAAGGTCGCCATCCACATTGCGGAGCGCGCCCGCGACATGACGTCGAAATTTCCGAACATCGTCGTGCAGAACACCTGAGCATCCAGAGGCCGGCGCGGGTGCTCGCGTCGCGCGTTTTCTGGTGCACGGCGCCCACGTCGGCGTTCAGGTGTGTACGCGTGCGCACCTGCCGATGCGTCAATCAGCGTGGGTGTCGCGGTATCATGTGGGCTTCGTCAGGTCCGGTCCGGCGCCGCAGGGGCGGTGTCGCGCCGACAAGAGGATCGCATGAAGAAACGACTCGACGGGCAGGCGGTGCGCGCATTCATCGTGCTGGCTGCGGGCAGCCTGCTTCTCGCGGGCTGCAGCGTATTCCTGAGACCACAGGAAAAGCGTGCCGACGCGCAACTGCTGTCCACCGTGGCCAACCAGGTCCGCGGTACCGTCACATTCCTCGAACACTCGGACGGCGTCCAGGTCACCTACAACCTGGCCGGCCTGCCACCCAACAGCGACCACGCGCTTCAGGTGCACGAGCGCGGCGACTGCAATGCCGCCGACGGATCGAGCGCCGGTCCGGTGTTCGCGCCCGCCGCCGAGCGGTTGAAGAGCGGTGCGCGCGTGGAAGGCGACCTCGGCAACATCCACGCCGATGCCAACGGCGTGGCCACCGGCTTCATCGTGGCGCCGGACGTTTCGCTCGACGGCATCCGCTCCGTGTTGCAGCGCTCCGTGCTCGTCCATCGCGACGCAGGCGACCCCTACGCGTTTCCGCAGCATGGCGCCGGCCCGGCACTCGCCTGCGGGGTGATCCGCCAGCAATGACGCCGCCGCAAGGCGCGCAATACGGTGCGTACGGTGCGTATGGTGCAGCGCGTCAGTTTCCGTGTCGCGTGCCGTTCGCCCCTTCCGTTTGCCTGTGGTTTGCCTGTGCCGCCGGCTCCGCGGTTCGCGGCGATCGCCGCGCAGGGCCACGCATCCGGGCGTTCCCGGCAGCGTCACCCATATCGCGTAAAATAAGCGGCTTTCGTCGGCGGGCACTGAACGGCACGGGGCACAGCACCCGTCAGCGCCTGCGATGCGCCTGTGCGCACCGCCATATGCCGATCCGCCTTCCATCCTAATTAGTGGCGTAGCGTCCCAACATGACCATCAAATCCGACAAGTGGATTCGGCGCATGGCCGAACAGCACAAGATGATCGAGCCGTTCGTGCCGGACCAGGTCCGCACGTCGCAGGACGGCCGCAAGATCGTGAGCTACGGCACGTCGAGCTACGGCTACGACATCCGCTGCGCGGACGAATTCAAGATCTTCACGAACATCAACTCGACCATCGTCGACCCGAAGAATTTCGACGAAAAGTCGTTCGTCGACTTCAAGGGCGACGTCTGCATCATCCCGCCCAATTCGTTCGCGCTGGCCCGCACCGTGGAGTATTTCCGCATTCCGCGCAACGTGCTGACCGTGTGCCTCGGCAAATCCACCTACGCGCGCTGCGGGATCATCGTGAACGTGACGCCGTTCGAGCCGGAGTGGGAAGGCTACGTCACGCTCGAGTTCTCGAATACGACACCTTTGCCTGCCAAAATCTACGCGAACGAGGGCGTCGCGCAGGTGCTCTTTTTCGAAAGCGACGAGGTTTGCGAGGTGTCGTACGCGGACCGCGGCGGCAAATATCAAGGCCAGCACGGCGTGACGTTGCCCAAGACGTAACGGTTGCGCGCTGACTCACCGGCTTGACGGGTGGCCGCTGCGCAGCACGAGCAGCGGTCGTTCTTTTTGGAGAATCGCCCCATGAAGTTTCGTTTTCCTGTCGTCATCATCGACGAAGATTTCCGCTCCGAGAACATCTCGGGCTCCGGCATACGGGCGCTCGCCGAAGCCATCGAGAAAGAAGGCGTGGAGGTGCTCGGACTCACGAGCTACGGCGATCTCACCTCGTTCGCCCAGCAGTCGAGCCGCGCGTCGTGCTTCATCCTCTCGATCGACGACGACGAACTGATGCTCGGCGAAACGGGCCCGGACGGCGAGCTGCCCGAACTCGCCACGGCCATCATCGAGCTGCGCGCGTTCGTGACCGAAGTGCGCCGCCGCAACGCCGACATTCCGATCTTCCTGTATGGCGAGACGCGCACCTCGCGGCACCTGCCGAACGACATCCTGCGCGAGCTGCACGGCTTCATCCACATGTTCGAGGACACGCCGGAGTTCGTCGCGCGCCACATCATCCGCGAGGCGAAGGTCTATCTCGATTCGCTCGCACCGCCGTTCTTCAAGGAACTGGTGAAGTACGCGGACGAAGGCTCGTACTCGTGGCACTGCCCCGGCCACTCGGGTGGCGTGGCGTTCCTCAAGAGCCCGCTTGGCCAGATGTTCCACCAGTTCTTCGGCGAGAACATGCTGCGCGCCGACGTCTGCAACGCCGTGGACGAACTGGGCCAGCTGCTCGATCACATCGGCCCTGTTGCGGCCTCCGAGCGCAACGCCGCGCGCATCTTCAGCGCCGACCACCTGTTCTTCGTGACCAATGGCACCTCGACCTCGAACAAGATCGTCTGGCACGCCACGGTCGCGCCGGGCGACATCGTGCTGGTGGACCGCAACTGCCACAAGTCGATCCTGCACGCCATCATGATGACGGGCTCGATTCCGGTGTTCCTCACGCCCACGCGCAACAACTTCGGCATCATCGGCCCGATTCCGCGCGACGAGTTCAAGCCGGAGAACATCCGCCGCAAGATCGAGGCGAACCCGTTCGCGCGCGAGGCGCTCGCGAAGAATCCGAACCTCAAGCCACGCATCCTGACCATCACGCAGAGCACCTACGACGGCGTGATCTACAACGTCGAGATGATCAAGGACCTGCTCGGCGACATGCTCGACACGCTGCACTTCGACGAAGCCTGGCTGCCGCACGCCGAGTTCCACCCGTTCTACCAGGACATGCACGCCATCGGCGCGGGCCGGCCGCGCACGGGCGCGCTCGTGTTCGCCACGCACTCCACGCACAAGCTGCTCGCGGGCATCTCGCAGGCGTCGCAGATCGTCGTGCAGGACTCCGAGAACAGTACGTTCGACCGCCATCGTTTCAACGAGGCGTATCTGATGCACACGTCCACGAGCCCGCAGTACGCGATCATCGCGTCGTGCGACGTGGCCGCCGCGATGATGGAGCCGCCGGGCGGCACGGCGCTCGTCGAGGAATCGATTGCCGAAGCGCTCGATTTCCGCCGCGCCATGCGCAAAGTGGACGCCGAGTACGGCGACGACTGGTTCTTCAAGGTCTGGGGTCCTGAAGAACTGGCCGAGGAAGGCATCGGCTCGCGCGAAGACTGGATGCTGCGCCCGAACGACCGCTGGCACGGCTTCGGCGCGCTGGCCGAAGGCTTCAACATGCTCGACCCCATCAAGGCGACCATCATCACGCCGGGGCTCGACGTGGACGGCGAGTTCGGCGAGAACGGCATTCCCGCGGCCATCGTCACGCGCTACCTGGCGGAGCACGGCATCATCGTCGAGAAGACGGGGCTCTACTCGTTCTTCATCATGTTCACCATCGGCATCACGAAGGGCCGCTGGAACTCGATGGTGACGGAGCTTCAGCAGTTCAAGGACGACTACGACAACAACCAGCCGCTGTGGCGCGTGTTGCCCGAGTTCGTGGCGCAGCATCCCGCGTATGAGCGCATCGGCCTGCGCGACCTGTGCGAGCAGATTCACAGCGTGTACCGCGCCAACGACATCGCCCGCCTCACGACGGAGATGTACCTCTCGAACATGGAGCCCGCGATGAAGCCCTCGGACGCGTTCGCGAAGCTCGCGCACCGCGAGGTGGACCGCGTGCCCATCGACCAGCTCGAAGGCCGCGTCACGACCGTGCTGCTCACGCCGTACCCGCCGGGCATTCCGCTGCTCATTCCGGGCGAGCGCTTCAATCGCACGATCGTCGAGTACCTGCGCTTTGCGCGCGAGTTCAACGAGCGCTTCCCGGGCTTCCATACGGACATTCACGGGTTGGTCGGCGAGATGATCAACGGCCGCATCGAGTACTTCGTGGATTGCGTGCGCGACTGATGGGCGAGCGGAAACACATCGGCGGTGCAACGACAGGCCGCCTGCTCGACGCGGGCCGGCAGCTTGCCCGCGACGCGCGCCGGCGCGCGAGGCCGGTTGCCGTTGCGGTTGCCGCTACCGGCGGTATCGCGCTCGCCGCCGTGCTGGCTTTGCCGCTGCCCGGTTGGGTCAGTGCCGCCCATGCCGAAGTCGCCGCGGCCGACCCCATCGACGCCGCGATGCGCGCGTGTTCGGCGCGCGCCGACATGTCGTCCACCTCAGGGCAGGTGCAGTGCATGGATACGGCTCGCGCCGCATGGAAGGGCGCGACCGACATCGCGTACCGGCAACTGATGACCAAAGGACCGGACGCGCGGCGCAAGGGCTGGGAGGACAGCCAGAAGCGCTGGAGCGCCTGGCGCGACGCGGAAAGGCCGCTGTTGCAGGCGGTGTTCGCGACGACGCACGGCACGGCCTACGTGCTTTCGCAAGCCGACATGGAACTGCAGCCGGTGCGCGACCGTGCATTGATGCTGCGTGCGGAAGCTGCGAGAACCGATTCGGTCAACACGCCGCCCGGCTCACCCGGCTGCGGCGGCGACGCGCAGTGCGAACACGCGGAGTTCGATCTGAACCGCTACTATCGCCGGCTCTACGTGCGCATGCCGGCGCGTTCGCGCGCTGTGCTCGTGCGGGCCGAACGCGCGTGGCTTGCGTATCGCGACGCCACGACACCGCTCGTCAATGCGCGCAGCCGGCTCGACCTCATCGGCGCGCGGGTGGCTACGCTCAAGCGTTTGTCGGAAACGGTGGGCAACGATTGATTTCGGGTAGCGGGGCGTGACGCCCACAATGCGTCCGTCCATGTGAAAAGGGCGAAGGTGCTGCGTTCGCAGTCCTTCGCCCTTTTCGTTGGCGCGTTTCAGCTTGAGCGCCGCTCGTTCAGCTTCGTGCACGGCGCGTGACGGGTCTTCTCAACCTCACTTCCCAAGCGCGGCCCGTGCGGCCTTCACTGCCGCCAGCACCTGCGCCGGCGCCGTGCCGCCCGGATGATTGCGGCTCGCCACCGACCCTTCCAGCGTCAACACGTCGAACACGTCTTCGCCCAGCAGATGCGCGACCGCCGGCAGTTCGCGGCGCATGTCGTCGAGCGACAGGTCCGCCAGATCGCAGTTGCGGTCCACGCAGATGCGTACCGCGTGCGCCACGGCCTCGTGCGCGTCGCGGAACGGCAGGCCGCGCTTGACGAGGTAGTCCGCCAGATCGGTCGCCGTGGAAAAGCCTTGCAGGGCGGCGGCACGCATCGCTTCCGGACGTACGCGAATGCCCGCGGCCATTTCCGAGAAGATGCGCAGCGTGTCGGCTACCGTGTCCACGGTGTCGAAGAGCGGTTCCTTGTCTTCCTGGTTGTCCTTGTTGTAGGCAAGCGGCTGGCCTTTCATGAGCGTGAGCAGCGCCATCAGGTGGCCGTTCACGCGGCCGGTCTTGCCGCGCGCCAGTTCGGGCACGTCCGGGTTCTTTTTCTGCGGCATGATCGACGAGCCCGTGCAGAAGCGGTCCGCCAGATCGATGAAGCCCACGCGCGGGCTCATCCACAGCACGAGTTCTTCTGAGAAGCGCGAGACGTGCGTCATGACGAGCGCGGCGGCGGCGGTGAATTCGATGGCGAAGTCGCGGTCCGAGACCGCATCCAGCGAGTTCGCGCAGATGCCGTCGAAGCCGAGCGTCTTCGCTACCGCGTGACGGTCGATCGGATAGCTCGTGCCGGCGAGTGCTGCTGCGCCGAGCGGCAGGCGGTTCACGCGCGTGCGGCAGTCGCGCATGCGCTCGGCGTCGCGCGAAAACATCTCGACGTAGGCGAGCAGGTGGTGGCCGAACGTGACGGGCTGCGCCACCTGCAGGTGCGTGAAGCCCGGCATGATGGTGGCCGCGTGCTGCTCCGCGAGGTCGATGAGCGCGGTGCGCAGATCGGTGAGCAGCCCGCCGATGCGATCGATCTCGCCGCGCAGCCACAGCCGGATGTCGGTTGCGACCTGGTCGTTGCGCGAGCGGCCCGTGTGCAGCCGCTTGCCCGCGTCGCCGATCAGCGCCGTGAGGCGCGCCTCGATGTTCAGGTGCACGTCTTCGAGATCCAGCTGCCATTCGAACTCGCCGCGTTCGATTTCGCCCTTGATCTGCGCCATGCCGCGCTGGATGGCGGCGAGGTCGTCGGCGCCGATGATGCCTTGCGCGGCGAGCATCGACGCATGCGCGAGCGACCCTTCGATGTCGACGAGCCCCAGCCGCTTGTCGAAGAAGACCGACGACGTGTAGCGCTTGACGAGCTCCGACATCGGCTCCGAGAAGCGAGCCGACCAGGCTTCGCCTTTTTTGTGCAGTTGGGACGTCATGATGTTGGCAGTGAACGTGCGGTGCGAGGCCGCGTACAGGGAAAAGCTCGCCGCGGTGGCGCGGTGCGGACTGCGGCGCGAGGAAGTCGCAGATTTTAACATCGCGCGACGCAGCGGCCGGCGGCGGGCCGCCACGCGCGCACGGTTGCGCCCACCGTCAACGCGGGGCGCGTGCCACGAGCACCACGAGCTTCAGGTCTTCGCGCTGGGCGGGCTTGAGGGTGATCTGGTCGTAGGCGAGGCGGCCCGCGCGCGGATGGTTGAATTCGCGCAGACCGCCTTCGCGCTCGCCCACGTCCTGCGACGCCCAGAAGCGCGCGAAGTCGTCGCTTGCCGCGGCGAGGGCGTCGATCAGCGCGCGCGTGGGCGCGTCGTTGAGGTGGCGGATGGAATCGGCGCGAAACTCCGCTACGAGGCGCCGCGCGCGCGTTTCCCAGTCGACGATCAACTCGCGCGCGGGCGGCGCCGTGAACGTGAAGCGCAGCAGGTTGCGCGCTTGAGCGTCGTGAGCGTTGCTCGTGCCTTCGTCGAGCCAGCCCACGAACAGGTCTGCGGCCTGCCTGTTCCACGCCAGCGCATTCCATTGCCGGTCCAGCACATAGGCCGGCGAATCCACGAGCTTCACCGTTTCGAGCAGCGCGGCGGGCGCGTCCGTCGCGGCCGGGTCCGGCTCGGCAGGGTCGCGCTGCGCGGCCAGTTCGAACAGATAGGCGCGCTCGGCGCGCGAGAGTTGCAGCGCGACGGCGATGCGTGCGAGCGCGTCCGCAGAGGCCGATACCGGCCGACCCTGTTCGATCCAGGTGTACCAGGTGGGGCTCACCCCGCACAGCTGCGCCACTTCCTCGCGACGCAGCCCGGGCGTGCGCCGGCGCGGACCGGGCGGCAGTCCCACCGCATTCGGCGAGAGCCGTTCGCGGTGGGCGCGGATGAATTCGCCAAGCGCGCGCGCGGGCGTGGGATCGAGCGTTTTGGCCGTGGAGGACGAATGGGAGGAACTCATCGCAGGCAGCGGGCGGTGCATGAAACGGTGAACGAACGTATGACAGGTGCTGGAGATACCAGAATAACTGCTTAACTTGTACTGGTACCAGCCGGCGCCTATTGTAGCGGCAGATGAGGCGTGTGGCGGCCACCGAGTGCACGCCGCGCGCGTTCATCCACAAAAAGCCGTTCTCACACCAACCCTCCGGGAGAGCCAACCCGGGCGAAGGAGCATTCGATGAAGCATCACGACCAGGTGGCCGATGCATTCGGCTCGACCGCCGCCGCCTATCTCACGAGCCACGTGCATGCGACGGGCGCCGATCTCGAGACGCTTGCCGCCACCTTCAAGGCCACCTGCGGCGGGGCCACCGTGCTGGACATGGGGTGCGGCGCGGGGCATGCGAGCTTCGCGGTGGCGCCCCACGTGCGCGAAGTGGTGGCCTACGACATTGCGCCGCCCATGCTGGCCACCGTCGCGGCGGCGGCCAAAGAGCGTGGCCTGTCGACCGTTCGCGTGCAGCAGGGCGCGGCGGAGAGCCTGCCGTTTGCGGACGCGTCGTTCGACTGGGCCATCAGCCGGTTGAGTGCGCACCACTGGCGCGATGTGCGAAAGGCGCTCGCCGAGGTGCATCGCGTGCTGAAGCCGGGCGGCCGCGTGCTGTTCATCGATGTGGCGGGCGTGGACGATCCGCTCTTCGACACGCATTTCCAGGCCGCCGAAGTGCTGCGCGACGGCTCGCATATCCGCAACTACCGCGCCGACGAATGGCTCGCGTTTTTCCGCGACGCGGGCTTCGAGGCGAAGGTGCGCGAGCGCTGGCGCATTCCCATCGAATTCGCGACGTGGATTGCGCGCATGCGCACGCCCGAGGTGCGCGCCGCCGCCATCCGGTCGCTGTGGGCCAGCGCACCCGACGAGGTGCGGCAGTACTTCGAGGTACAGGAGGACGGCTCGTTCAAGCTCGATGCGCTGATGATCGAGGCGCGTAGGCAGTAAACGCGAAGAGAAGGCGGGGCCGTCGTCCGGGCCGCGCGCAAAAAAAAGCCCGGCGCGCAAACCGTTGCGCACCGGGCTTCGCTGACTGCGCCCCTCCTGCCTTGGGCCGCCTCAACCCGTATTACGCAGCCCTGCCGCAATCCCGTTGATGGTGAGATGGATGCCGCGCCGCACGCGCTCGTTCGTGTCGCCGGCGCGGTGCCGCTTGATCAGCTCCACTTGCAGGTGGTTGAGCGGGTCGAGGTAAGGGAAGCGGTTCTTGATGGAGCGCGCGAGCAGCGGGTTGTCCGCCAGCCGCTCGCCGTGGCCCGTGATCTCCGAGAGCACGCGCGAGGTGCGCTCCCATTCGGCCACGATGCGGTCGAACACGCGCTTGCGCAGCTTCTTGTCGGCGACGAGTTGCGTGTAGCGTGACGCCACGGCGAGGTCGGTTTTCGCGAGCACCATGTCCATGTTCGAGAGCAGGTTCGCAAAAAACGGCCACGTGCGGCTCATCTTCTTGATGAGCGCGAGGCGCCGGGCGCGCTCGGCGTCGCTGCCCGCTTCGTCGAGGTAGGTGCCCACCGCGGCGCCGAAGCCGTACCAGCCCGTAATCAGCAGCCGGCACTGGCCCCACGAGAAGCCCCACGGAATGGCGCGCAGGTCTTCGATTTTGCGGTGCTTCGGGTCTTGCAGCTTGCGCGACGCGGGCCGGCTGCCGATGTTCAGTTCCGCGATTTCTGCGATCGGCGTGGCCGAGAAGAAGTAGTCGGTGAAGCCCGGCGTTTCGTAGACGAGCGCGCGGTACGCGGCCATCGCCGTGTCCGAGAGCTGCTGCATCGTGGCTTCGAACTCGGGCAGCTGCGCGGGCGCATTGCCGTGCGGCAGCAGCGACGCTTCGAGCGTGGCCGCGACCACCGTTTCGAGATTGCGTCGGCCGATGTCGGGGTTGCCGAACTTGCTCGCAATCACCTCGCCCTGTTCGGTGAGGCGGATCTGCCCTTCGACCGTGCCCGGCGGTTGCGAGAGGATGGCCTGGTAGGTCGGGCCGCCGCCGCGCCCTACAGTGCCCCCGCGGCCGTGGAAGAGCCGCAGTTTCACGCCGCGTTCCTTGAAGAGCGACACGAGCGCGAGTTCGGCGCGGTAAAGCTCCCAGTTCGAGGTGAGGAAGCCGCCGTCCTTGTTGCTGTCCGAGTAACCGAGCATCACTTCCTGCTCGCCGCCCTGGTGTTCGATGAGCGAATCGATGCCGGGCAGCGCGAGCAGGTCGCGCATGATGTGCGGGGCGTTGCGCAGGTCGGCGATGGTTTCGAAGAGCGGAATCACCATCACGCCGCCGCGCGCCGGCTCGTTCACGTGGCCGAGGCGCCCTTGCAGCAGACCGGTTTCCTTCTGCAGCAGCATCACTTCGAGCAGGTCGCTCACCGTTTCCGTGTGCGAAATGATGTAGTTGCGCACGGCACGCGCGCCGAACTTTTCGCGTGTCACGCGGGCCATTTCAAGCACGCCCAGTTCGCTCTTCGCGAGGTCCGAGTCAAGGTAGGGCGAGCGCAGCGGCCGCACCTGGGCCAGTTCGGCGAGCAGCACGATCAGCTTGTCGTCTTCGGAAAGCGACGCGTAGTCCGCTTCCACGCCCGCGCGCGCGAGCAGCTCGGCGACCACGGCCTCGTGGATGTCGGAGCTTTGGCGCAGGTCGATGCTCGCGAGGTGAAAGCCGAACACTTCCGAGGCGCGCGCGAGCGGCGCGAGCCGCGGCGTGGCGAGCGAGGCGCCGTAGTGCGCGGCGAGCGAGTCCATCAGCACGTGCAGGTCGCGCGTGAACTCGGAGGCGTCCGCGTACGGCGTGGCGCGAATCTGCGGCGCACCGGGGCCCGCGCTGCGCAAATGCACGACCCCTTCGCCGAGGCGCACGCGCGCGCTCGCGGCAAGCCGCGTGTACATGCCGATGAGCGCGCGGCGATACGGCTCGTCCACGCGATGCGGCGACTGGTCGGGCGAGGCGGCCGCGAGCTTCTTCAGATCGTCGCTGGCACCTGCGAGGAGATTGGACACGGAAAGCTCCGCGCCCAGCTTGTGAACCTGCTCCAGGTAGTGCTCGAAGATCACCGCCGCCTGGCGCGCGATGGCGTGCTCCAGCGTGGGCGCGGTGACGTTCGGATTGCCGTCGCGGTCGCCGCCGATCCAGCTGCCCATCTGGAAGAACGGCGGCAGCCGCGCGGGCAGGCCGTGCTCCTTGAGCGCCATTTCGATGTCGGCATACAGCGCCGGGATCTCTTCGAGGAACGTGGCGTGGTAGAACGAGAGCGCGTTTTCGATCTCGTCGGCCACGGTCAGGCGCGCGTCGCGCAGCATGCGCGTCTGCCACAGCGAGGTCACGCGCGCGCGCAGCAGCGCCTCGTTCTGCGCGAACTCGCGATGCGTGAGCGGCTGGTCGCGCTCGGCGAGCAGCCGCGCGATGTCGTGCTGCGCATCGAGAATGCTCTTGCGCTGCACCTCGGTGGGGTGGGCCGTGAGCACGGGCACGATGAGCGCCTCGTTGAAGAACTGCTGGAGCATCGGCGTGGCCGCCGCGCCCGCGGCCACGAGCCGCTCCAGCGAATGCGCCATCGTGCCCGGCTGCGGCACCGAGCCGGCCAGATCGTGGATGCGGTGGCGCCGGTTGCGATGGCGGTCTTCGGCGATGTTCGCGAGGTGCGAGAAGTAGCTGAAGGCGCGCACCACGCTCACCGTCTGTTCCGGCGAGAGCGCGCGCAGCTTCTTTTCCAGGGCCTGGGCGGCGCTGCTGTCGTCTTCGCGGCGAAAGCGCACGGCCGTCTGCCGGATCGTCTCGACCACCTCGAACACCGCATCGCCTTCCTGTTCCCGCACCACGTCGCCGAGCAGACGGCCCAGAAAGCGGATGTCCTCGAAGAGCGGCTTGTCCTTGTCCTCGCGGGTGCGGCCGTTGCGCTTCGTGGGGGCCGCGTCGCCGCCAGCGGGGGCCTTGCCGTTCGTCACGTCGTTGAGCGTGGCGGCGTCCGGTTTGGCCTTCTTGCCCGGCTTGGCCGCCTGGGGCGTCTTTGCCGTGCGGACGGCTTTTTGGGGCGCGGGGGCCGCGGCGGTGTTCGGTGAAGCGTTCAGCGATGCAGTGTTGCGGCGCGCGGCGCGCGCCGATCCGGAAGACGTCACGATGGGTTTCCTCGGGAAAGCCAGGGTCTGTTGATGAAAGACTGCCAACTACAGGACAACGACATGCCAACGACGGGACAAACTGCGCAACCAACTCAGGACCAACTACGGGAACTACGGGCGGACTGCCATTGCGCTGCGGGAGAGGAGGCCGGGAGCGGCCAGCGGGAGCTTCGCGCGCGTCACGCCGCGACGCATCATCGCAGAGCCCTGGGCACGTTGCGCGAACGGTCGTGCGTGGTGGTCTGCGATGTGCGGCGGAGGTATGCCGCAGGCGGCAAGGAAGGTCAAGGCGGCGGCAAAGGTACGCAAAGGCGCGTGCTAACATTGCCCGTTATCCGATCTCCCAAGCCACCCCGCCTTGCGATGTCTCCTGCAATGAACTCCGAGCCGTTATCCGTGCAACCGCCCCGCACGCTTGTCATCGCTTCGCGCGAGAGCCGGCTCGCCATGTGGCAGGCCGAACACGTGCGCGGTGCGCTGCACAAATTATATCCATCTTGCGACGTCCGAATCCTCGGAATGACCACGCGCGGCGACCAGATACTCGACCGCACGCTCTCGAAGGTGGGCGGCAAGGGGCTGTTCGTGAAGGAGCTGGAAAATGCGCTCGCGGACGGCCGCGCCGATCTCGCGGTGCACTCGCTCAAGGACGTGCCCATGGAACTGCCGGCCGGCTTCGCGCTGCCCGTCGTCATGGAGCGCGAGGACCCGCGCGACGCCTTTGTTTCGAACGACTACGCATCGCTTGCCGATTTGCCCCCCGGCAGCGTGGTGGGCACCTCCAGCCTGCGGCGCGAATCGATGCTGCGCGCCGCCTGGCCGCATCTCACGGTGAAACCGCTGCGCGGCAATCTCGACACGCGGCTTGCCAAGCTGGACCGCGGCGACTACGCCGCGATCATTCTCGCTGCGGCCGGCCTCGTGCGGCTGGGGCTGGCCGACCGTATCCGGGCGCGGCTCGATCCCGAAGACAGCTTGCCCGCGGCGGGGCAAGGCGCGCTCGGCATCGAGATCCGCGCGGATCGCGCCGAACTCGCGGCCTGGCTCGCGCCGCTGCATCACACGCATACGGCGCTCGCGGTGGAGGCGGAACGCATGGTGTCGCGCGCACTGGGCGGCAGCTGCCAGGTGCCGCTGGCCGCCTACGGGTACTGGCACGACGGCGCGCTGCACCTGCGCGGCAAGGTGGCGACGCCGGATGCGACCCGCGTGGTCGAGGCGCGCGCGTCGGCTTCCGCTGCAACCGTGGATCGTGCCCTCGAACTCGGCCGCGAAGTGGCCGATGCGCTGATCGGACAAGGCGCGCTCGACATCGTGCGTGCGCTGGAAAGCGCGGCGGCGCCGGAAGGCAGCACCGACACCGATGACAAGCGCGGCGATAGCCGTGGCGCTACTGACGGTAAGTCCGGCGGCACGCCCTGAACGCCGCGACGGCCCGAGCCATGACCGCGACCCGTCTGCACCCACGAGGCGCCCACCCATAAGCCGCCAATAAGCCGCAAACAACCAACCCCATGACCGGACCCACCAGCGAACCATCCGAAGGAACCCCGGGCGCGCGGCACGGTGCGCGCTTCACGGCGGTCATCACGCGGCCCGCGGGCCAGTCGGCGAGTCTCCTCGTGCGGCTTGCCGAGGAAGGCATCGACGCCCTCGAGTTCCCGCTCATCGCAATCGGCCCGGCCGCAGACGAAGCGCCGCTGCGCGAAGCGTTCGCTTCGCTCGACCGTTACGCGCTCGTCGTGTTCGTGTCGCCCAACGCCGTCGACCACGCGTTCGCCCGCTACGGCGCGATCTGGCCGCATGCGCTGCCCATCGGCGTGGTGGGGCCGGGCAGCGTGGCGGCGCTGGCCCGGCACGGCGTGGCAGCGCCCGCTTATCGCGTGATCAGCCCGGCGCAAGCGTCGTCCGACGACGACGCGGCCCGCTTCGATTCCGAAGCGCTCTTCGCCGCGATCGAAACGACCTTGGGCGAGCGCGCGCTCGAAGGCAAACGCGTGCTGATCGTGCGCGGCGACGGTGGCCGCGAGTGGCTCGCGGAGCGGCTGCGCGAGGCAGGCGCCGAGGTTCAGCCGGTCGCGGCCTATCGGCGCATCGTGCCCGAGCCGTCCATCGCCGCGTGGGACCGCGTGCACGCGCTCCTCGCCGGCAAGCCGCACGTGTGGCTCGTCACCAGTTCCGAAGGCGTGCGCAATCTCGACGAACTCGCGCGCGAGCATCTCACCGCAGGCGAGCTTGCCGCGCTCAGGCGCGCGCCGCTCGTCACGCCGCACCCGCGCATCGCCGAGACGGCGCGGGGATTGGGTTTTGATAGCATTACGGTGTCCGGCGCGGGCGACGAGCGCATCGTCCGCGCCCTGCGCGCAGCGGTTCCTGCCGCGGCTCATCCTGCAGCGGAGCCTGCAGTTCATCCCGACGTTAAACCGGTCACGACCAACCCGGCTCACTCACGCATGACTGATTCGAACGACTCGAACAACACTTCGTCCCAGCGAGGCGCAACGGCACCGGTGCAGCCGGGTTCGCCCTCCGCCCCGCCCGTCAACGCACCGTTCACGCCCTATGAAGCCCAGAAGCCGCGGCGCGGCGCAAGCGGGCCGCTGCTGTGGTTCGTCGTCGTCGTGATCGCGTGTGCGGCGGGCGTGGGCGGCTTTGCGCTCAACCGCAAGGTCACGCGCATGGACGAGCGTCTCGTGCAACGCCAGCAGGCCAACGACGCACAAACGGCCGAACTGCGCGTGAAGACGGATCAGGCCGTCGCCACGGTGCATCAGATGGATTCGCAGGTTGCCCAGCTCGAAGGCAAGCTCGCGGATGCGCAGAACGCCCAGCAGGCGCTCGCGCAGCAGTACGCGGACCTCGCGCGCAATCGCGACGACTGGACGCTCGCCGAAGTGGGCCAGATGCTCTCGAGCGCGAGCGAGCAGCTGCAACTGACGGGCAACACGCAGCTCGCGCTTTTCGCGCTGCAAAGCGCCGACCAGCGGCTCGCCGCGTCGGACGGCGCGCAGGCGCTGGCTGTGCGCAAGGCCATTGCGCAGGACATCGACAAGCTGAAGGCCGCGCCGTCCACCGACCTCACTGGCCTCGGCATCAAGCTCGACAACGCCATCGACGCCGTGGATACGCTGCCGCTCGCGGGCGAAGCGCCCGTCGCGCACGCGAAGCCGCAGGCGCCCAAGCCTGCCGATACGGCGAAGCTGGCCGCCGCCACCGGCGAGCCGCGCTGGAAGGTGTGGCTCCAGTCGTTCGCGACCGGCATCGGCCATCAGCTGACGAGCCTCGTGCAGGTGCGCCGCATCGATAACGCCGACGCCATGCTCGTCGCGCCCGACCAGGGCTATTTCGTTCGCCAGAACGTGAAGCTGCGCCTGCTCTCGGCGCGCATCTCGCTCCTCTCGCGCAACCAGGCCGCGCTGAAGTCCGACCTGCATGCCGCGGATGCCGCGCTCGCCCGCTACTTCGACAACGCCTCGAAACAGACCCAGACCGTGCGTGATCTCGTGAAACAGGTGGACGCGGGCTCGCCCGCCGTCGAGTTGCCGAACCTGAACACGAGCCTGCAGGCCGTCCGTCAATACCGGAGCCGGGGGTAATCATGGCGATCCGTGGACTCGTCTGGCTCGCGCTGCTGTTCGCGATCGCCGTGGTGCTCGCGATCGTCGGCCGCTTCGACACGGGGCAAGTGCTGTTCGTCTATCCGCCTTATCGCGTGGACGTTTCGCTCAACCTGTTCGTGGTGGGCGTGGTGGTGCTCTTCATCCTGATCTACACGCTGCTGCGCTTCGTGCGCAGCGTGCTGCACATGCCGCAGCGCGTGGCTGCGTACCGTGCGCGCTCGCGCGCCGCGAAGGCGGCCGCGGCGCTGCGTGAGGCGATCGGCAACCTGTACGCGGGCCGCTTCACGCGCGCCGAAAAGGCCGCGCGCGACTCGCTCACGGATTCGGCGAACAAGGGCGCGGCCGGCTTGATCGCCGCCAACGCCGCGCATCGCATGCACGAGTACGCGCGCCGCGACGAATGGCTCGCGCAGATCGACCATGCGGACTGGCAGGACGCCCGCCTCATGGCGACGGCCGACATGCGCGCCGACGGCCGCGACCCGGATGGCGCGCTCGCCGCGCTCACCGAGATGCAGTCGCAGGGCGGCCGTCGCATTCACGCCCAGCAGATCGCCCTGCGCGCGCAGCAGCAGCTCAAGAACTGGGGCGAAGTGCTCAAGCTCGTGAAGACGCTGGAAAAGCGCGAGGCGCTGCACCCGGCCGTGGCCGTGCGCCTGCGCCAGCTCGCGGCGGAGAACCTGCTGCGCGAGCGCCGGCACAACGCCGACGCGCTGCTCGAACTGTGGCAGTCGCTGTCGCCCGTGGAACGCCATTCGCCGCGCCTCGCGGACCTCGCCGCGGAACTGCTGATCGCGCTGAACCGGCAACAGGACGCACGGCGCATCGTCGAAGAGGCGCTCGCGCAGAATTGGGATGCGCGGCTGTTGCGCCGCTATCCGGATACGGCGGGCGACGACGCGCTGCCGCTCATCCAGAAGGCCGAGGCCTGGCGCAAGGAACGTCCCGACGACGCGGACCTGCAGTTCGCGCTGGGCCGGCTGTGCTTGCAGCAGCAGCTTTGGGGCAAGGCGCAGTCGTTCCTCGAGGCCGCGCTCAAGCTGGCCGACAACGAACCGCTGAAGATCCGCTCGCACCGCGCGCTCGCGCGTCTGCACGAGCAACTGGGCGACACGCAGAAGGCCGCCGAGCACTACCGGCAAAGCGCGCTGGCGATGAACGTGGTTTGACGCCTGCGCGTGGCTCCGTGCGGCTGCTACGCCGCGCGGAGCACGAGATACATCGCTTCTCTTCCCTTACTTGCTGACGAGCCGTGCCGGCACGGAAAGCGCCAGCAATCCCCCCAGCACCATGAACGCGGCCAGCATGAACATGCCGGAGTCGTTCGCGCCCGTCGCCTGCTTGAGCCAGCCCACGGCATAGGGGCTCAGAAAGCCCGCCAGGTTGCCGATCGAGTTGATCATCGCGATGCCGGCCGCGGCGCCCGTGCCGGCCAGAAACGCCGTCGGCAGGCTCCAGAAGAGCGGCAGCGTGGTCAGAATGCCCATGGTCGCCAGCGTGAGCGAAGCCATGGCGAGCACGGTGCTGTGCGCCCAGATCACCGAAAACACGAGCCCGATGGCGCCCGCCGCCGCGGGCAGCGCCACGTGCCAGCGGCGTTCGCGCCGATGGTCCGCGCTGCGTGCGACTAGCACCATTGCCACGACCGCAGCCGCGAACGGCACGGCGGAAAGCAGGCCGATCGCGAAGGCGTCGGTGACGCCTGTGGACTTGATGATGGTGGGCAGCCAGAAGCTCACGCCGTAGAGGCCCATCACGAACGAGAAATAGATGAGGCTCATGAGCAGCACCCGAGGGCTCGCCAGCACGCGGCCGATGGGCATGTCTTCCTTGGCCGCGTCTTCATGGGCGATGCGGCTTTCGAGCAGTTGCCGCTCTTCGGCCGTGAGCCACTTCGCCCTGCTGATGCCATCGTCCAGCACGAGGAACACCAGCACGCCCACCACGATGGACGGCAGCCCTTCCAGCAGGAACAGCCACTGCCAGCCGTGCCAGCCGTTCACGCCGTCGAAGGACTTCAGGATGAAGCCCGACACCGGCCCGCCGATCACCCCCGAGAGCGCGATGGCGGTCATGAACCAGGTGGTCATGCGGCCGCGCCGGTGCGCCGGGTACCAGTAGGTGAGGTAAAGAATGATGCCGGGGAAGAAGCCGGCTTCCGCGAGGCCGAGCAGAAAGCGCATCACGTAGAACATCGTCGGCGTGGTAACGAACATCGTGAGCATCGAGATGATGCCCCACGTCACCATGATCCGCGCGATCCAGACCCGCGCGCCCACGCGGTGCAGGATCACGTTGCTCGGCACCTCGAAGATGAAGTAGCCGAGAAAGAAGATGCCGGCGCCGAAGCCGTAGACCGCGTCGGACAGATGCAGGTCGGTGCTCATCTGGAGCTTGGCGAAGCCGACGTTCACGCGGTCCAGATACGCCACCACGTAGCAGAGCATCAGGAGCGGCGTGAGCCGCCAGGCGACTTTCCGGTACGTGGCCTCCTCGAAGCTGGAGGGCGGCGCGCCGGCGCCGGAATGAGGCAGGGGATTCGCAGGACTGGCCATCTTGTCTCCTCGTTTGTGTTTTGAGTGCGTGGAAAGACTGCGATCTGCGCGCACTATACGCGCGTGATTTCGCCCGCGCTATCGGGGCGCGGCCTCACGCGCGGGTTCACTACACGCAGCGCCCGCCGTCCACTTCGAGGCACACGCCGGTGATGAACGAGGCTTCGTCCGAAGCCAGATAGAGGCACGCGTTGGCCACGTCCTGCGGCGTGGAAAAGCGCCCGAGCGGAATGCCCGCGAGAAAGCGCTGGCGATTTTCGGGTGTGTCTTCCACGCCCATGAATTGCGCGGTGAGCCCGGTGTCGCCGATTACGGGGTTCACGCAGTTCACGCGAATGCGCTCGCCGCCCAGCTCCACGGCGAGCGACTTGCTCGCGACGATCATGGCGCCCTTGCTGCCGTTGTACCAGACGAGCCCCGGGCGCGGCCGCACGCCCGCGGTGGACGCGATGTTGACGAACACGCCGCCGCCCTGCGAGCGGAAGTACGGCACGAACGCCTGCACGCTCCAGAAGAGGCTCTTCACGTTGACGGCGTAGACGCGGTCGAACTCGGCTTCGGTCACGTCGAGCACGGGCTTGTTGCGGTGCGTGGTGCCCGCGTTGTTGACGACGATCTGCACGCTGCCGAAGTCCTCCAGGGCGGCCTCGCGCAGCGCGTGCCAGTCGGCTTCCCGCGTGACGTCGCCCGTCACGGCGATCGCCTTGCCGCCCGCAAGCGCGATCTCGCTCGCCACCCGCTCGGCCGCGGCGCCGTTCAGGTCGTTGACCACGACGTTGGCGCCCTCGCGCGCATACGTCTTCGCAATGCCTTCGCCAAAGCCCGAGCCCGCGCCGGTGACAATGGCCGTCTTGCCTGTGAGTCGCATGTCGTCTCCTTTTGTTGTCTGCATGGTGGTCAGGATGGTCGTCTGCACGAAAGGGCTCGGGGTGGCCCTCGATGCTCGCGCTGCTGTGCGATGCCTTCGCGTGCTCGCCGGGCCGCTCAGCCGTGGCGAATCGCGATGGTTTTCAGCACCGTGAAGCCGTAGAGCGCCTCGAAGCCCTTTTCACGGCCGTGCCCCGAATGGCCCACGCCGCCGAACGGCAACTCGACGCCGCCGCCCGCGCCGTAGTTGTTGATGAACATCTGACCCGAGCGCACGCGCCGCGCCATGCGCAGCTGACGTGCGCCGTCGCGAGTCCAGATTGCGGCCACGAGTCCATAGGCCGTGCCGTTCGCAAGCGCTACGGCTTCGTCTTCGCTCTCGAAGGGCATCGCCGCCAGCACGGGGCCGAACACTTCCTCGCGCGCGAGACGGTGCGTCGCAGGCACGTCGCGCAGCAGCGTCGGCGCCTGATAGAAGCCGCTTTCGGGCGCATCGGCCACCACTTCGCCGTGGGCAGCCATCGCGATGCCGTCGTGCTGCGCGTCGGAGAGGAAATCCCATACGCGCTGCTGTTGCTTCGCGTTGATGAGCGGGCCGCAGTCGAGGTCGGCGTGCCACGGCCCCACGCGCAATGTGTTGAAAGCGGTGGCGAGGCGGTCGAGAAGCGGCTCGTACACGGCGCGTTCGATCAACACCCGGCTGCCCGCGGAGCACGTCTGCCCCGCGTTCTGCACGATGGCCGAAACGAGCACGGGCAGCGCGGCGTCGAGGTCGGCATCGGCGAAGACGATCTGCGGCGACTTGCCGCCCAGCTCCAGCGTGACCGGCACGTGGTTTTCGGCGGCCATCTGGGCGACCAGCTTGCCCGTTTGCGGCGAGCCCGTGAACGAGATGTGATGGATGCCCGCATGGCTCGCAAGCGCCGCCCCGGCCTCGTGGCCGTAGCCCGTCACGACGTTGAGCGCGCCCGCGGGCAGCCCGGCTTCGGCGGCGAGTTCGGCGACGCGCAGCACGGAGAGGCACGCGTCTTCAGCCGGCTTCACGACGCAGGCGTTGCCCGCCGCAAGCGCCGCGCCCACGCTGCGTCCGAAAATCTGCATCGGATAGTTCCAGGGCACGATGTGGGCCGTCACGCCATGCGGCTCGCGCACCGTGAGCACGGTGTAGCCGGCCTGGTAAGGCAGCGTCTCGCCGTGGAGCTTGTCGGCGGCGCCGGCGTAGAACTCGAAGTAGCGCGCGAGGGCGGCGGCATCCGCGCGGGCTTGCTTCAGCGGCTTGCCGGTGTCGCGCGCCTCGATCTGCGCGAGTTCTTCACCGCAGGCGGCTACGAGCATGGAAAGCCGGTACAGCACGCGCCCGCGTTCGGCGGCGCTCGCCGCGCCCCACGCGCCGCCGAACGCGGTCTGGGCCGCCTGTACGGCGCGTTCGACGTCGGCCGCGGTGCCGCGCGCGATGCGCGAGTAGGGCTTGCCATCGGACGGGTCGAGTACGGCGATGGTCTCGCCGTTCGACGGCGGACACCATTCGCCGCCAATGAAGTGCTTCGCTTCGATCATCGTGCGCCTCGCGTTGTTGATCTCGGGTGGATCGTGCGGGTTGGATGCCGGCAGAACCCGACGTGCGGTGGGCCCGGCCGGTCGCTGCATTATCGCCCCGGACCGGCCATGCTTCCTGCTGGGCGCGGCGTCCCGGCCGGCGGCGGGCGCCGCGATCCGATTGGCTATAATGGCGCATTCCCCGACGGTCCGGCTCTCTCGCGGCGTTTGTGCTGCGCAGGAGCCGCGCGCCGCGTTCCGGATTTCATCCTCACCAGAGAGCGCTCATGAGCTTCAACACCGTACCCCCCGGCAAGGATCTGCCGCACGATTTCAATGTGATCGTCGAAATTCCGGCGCAAAGCGATCCGGTGAAGTACGAGGCCGACAAGGAACTGGGCCTGCTCGTCGTCGACCGCTTCATCGGCACGGGCATGCGTTACCCGGCGAACTACGGCTTCATTCCGCAGACGCTCTCCGGCGACGGCGACCCTGTCGACGTGCTGGTGATCACGCCGTTCCCGCTGCTGGCCGGCGCCGTGGTGCGCGCCCGCGCGCTCGGCATGCTGCAGATGACCGACGAGTCGGGCGTCGATGCCAAGCTGATCGCTGTGCCGCACGACAAGATCTGTCCGATGACGGCGCACATGAAGTCCGTGGACGACGTGCCGCAATATCTGAAGGACCAGATCAAGCACTTCTTCGAGCAATACAAGGCGCTCGAAAAGGGCAAGTGGGTGAAGGTGGAAGGGTGGGCCGGCGTGGATGCCGCTCACAAGGAAATCAACGACGGCGTGGCGAACTACAAGAAGTAAGCGTAAGCGCTGCCGGACCGGGTGGAGGAAACCTGGCCGCAAGAACCGCGCGAGCCCGCAAGGGCCGCGCGGTTTTTTATTGGGTGCGCCGTTTGCCGCGCGACTGCAGCGGGGTGTTGTCGGGTACTGAAAAGTCGGGCACTGAAGCGTCGGGCACGGCGGCTTCCATGGCCATGGCCTCATGCGACGCTGATCCGGTTACGGCGACTTCCGTGAGCGCCGCATCGTCCACCGAGACCTGCGGCAGTACCGATTCGAGCGTACGCGCGCCTGCCGCCAGCGCCCGCTTTTCGCGGGCCGGCAGTTGCTTGACCCAATACTCGGCGCGCGAGGCGGCCGCCCGATCGGCCACCTCGAACGATGCCAGCACGCGCAGCGGCTTGCGCGAGCGCGTGTAGCGCGCGCCCGTGCCGCTTGCGTGCTTGTCGAAGCGGGCGGCGACGTCGGTGGCGATGCCGGTGTAGACGCTACCGTCGGCACATTCGATCAGATAGAGGAACCACGGCATGGGGCGCTGACTTTTGTTGTTGTGTGAGCAGGGCGATAAGAGAGGGGCGAGGGCGGCGACCGACGGGCGGCGCATCAGCTCCTGAACGGATTGTGCTCGCGCAGTTCGTCGACGTAGGCGTGAATGGTTTCGGTCTCGCTCGACAGAAAGCGCGCGACGGCGTCAGCGAAAGCGGGATGCGCGAGCCAGTGGGCCGAATGCGTGGCCGTGGGCAGGAAGCCGCGCGCCATCTTGTGCTCGCCTTGCGCGCCGCCTTCGAAGGTGGCGAGTTTTTCCTCGATGCAGAACTCCAGCGGCTGGTAGTACGCGGTCTCGAAGTGCAGGCATGGCACGTGTTCGAGCGCGCCCCAGTAGCGTCCGTACAGCGTGCCGCTCGGGCCTGCGGCGCCGCGTTGGTCCGTTTCGCCGCGCTGGTAGACGACGAGCGAACTTGCGATGGGCTTGCCTTCGCGTTCGGCGATCACGAGCAGCAGGTTCTCGGGCATCGTTTCGCCGATGCGCCGGAAGAAGTCGAGGTTCAGATACGGCGTGGAGAAATGCTCGCGGTAGGTCTGCCGGTAGCAGCGGTTGAAGAAGCGCCATTCGGCGTCTGTCGCGTCCTCGCCGCGCACGCGGCGGAACGTGACGCCGGCCTCGTGCACCTTGCGCCGCTCGGCGCGAATGTTCTTGCGTTTCTTCTGTTCCAGCGTGGAGAGGAAGTCGTCGAAGTCGCGGTAGCCCGCGTTGATCCAGTGGAACTGCACGCCCTCGCGCAGCATCGTGCCGAGGTCGGCGAGCGCCTGTGCTTCCTCTGCGGTGGGAAACAGCACGTGCAGCGACGACACGTCGGCCTGTTCCGCAAACGCCACCAGCGTGGCGGCGAGATGGCGGCGGGCGGATTCGTCGGTCGCCAGCAGTCGCGTGCCCTGGACCGGCGTGAACGGAACGGCGCAGAGCAGCTTCGGGTAGTACTCGAGTCCGTTGCGCTTGTACGCGTCGGCCCAGGCCCAGTCGAACACGTACTCGCCGTACGAGTGGCCCTTCAGATAGACCGGCGCCGCAGCGGCGAGGCGGTTCGTGCTGGCGTCGGTGAGCGTCACGAAGCGCGGCGCCCAGCCGGTGTCCGCGACTGCGCAGTGCGTCTCGTGGAGTGCCGCGAGAAACTCGTGACGCAGGAACGGTGTGGGCTGAGCCTGCCGGGCGAGGAGGGCGTTCCATTCGTCGCGTCCCACCTCGAGCGGTGAGTCCAGAATGCCCGTGCGATAATCGAAGCGTTCCTGATTCAATCTTTCTGACCGTCGTTTCACCGTTCGACCCGTTGCGCCTGTGAAGTCCAGGGCGTCCCCGTCGAGCCACCGTGGCGGCGCGCTCTCACTGCGTTGCCCTTGTCCCTGCCATGAAGACCCGAATCGCTCTTGCCCAACTCAATGTCACCGTCGGCGACTTCGCCGGCAACACCGCGAAGATCGTTGCTGCCGCGCGCGCAGCGCACGAGGATGGTGCGCGGCTCGTCGTTGCCCCGGAGCTTGCCCTGTCCGGCTACCCGCCCGAAGACCTGCTGCTGCGCCCCGCGTTCTATGCCGCAAGCGCGGCCGCGCTCGCCCAGCTTGCCCGCGAGCTGAAGCCCTTCAAGGGACTGCACGTCGTGGTGGGTCATCCGTGGCGCGATAGCGGCGCTGCCGACGATGGCGCCGGCAGCGCGAAGGGCCATGGTAATGCAAACGCGCCGATCGAGCGCGGCCTTCCGCCTGTCGATACGTTCAACGCAGCATCGCTGCTCGTGGACGGCGAAGTGGTGGGCACCTACCTCAAGCAGGATCTGCCGAACACCGAGGTCTTCGACGAGAAGCGCTACTTCGCGTCTCGTGCGAAGCCGTTCGTGTTCGAACTCGACGGCGTGAAGTACGGCGTGGTGATCTGCGAGGACGCGTGGCACGCCTCGGCCGCGCAAATGGCGAAGGCCGCGGGCGCGCAGGTCGTGCTGATTCCTAACGGCTCACCGTATCACCTGAACAAGGAGGCCACGCGCGTTGACATTCTGCGTGCGCGGATTCGCGAGACCGGCTTGCCCATGGTCTACGTGAACATGGTGGGCGGCCAGGACGAACTCGTGTTCGACGGCGGGTCCTTCGTGCTCGACGCGAAGGGCGAGGTGGTGGCGAGCATGCCGCAGTTCCAGGAAGGGCACGCCATCGTCGAGATCGAAACGCAAGGCGGCGCGCCGCGGCCCTTGCCGGCTGCCGTCGCGCCCGAGACATCGCTCGAAGCGAAGGTCTACGGTGCGCTCGTGATGGGCGTGCGCGACTACATCGGCAAGAACGGGTTTCCGGGCGCGATCATCGGCTTGTCGGGCGGTGTGGATTCGGCGCTCGTGCTCGCGGTGGCATGCGACGCGCTGGGCGCGGACCGCGTGCGCGCCGTGATGATGCCGTCGCGCTACACCGCGGACATCTCCACCACGGACGCCGCCGACATGGCCCGCCGCGTCGGCGTGCGCTACGACGAGATTGCGATTGCGCCCATGTTCGACGCCTTTCGCGGCGCGCTCTCAACGGAATTCGCCGGCCGCCCCGAAGACGCAACGGAAGAGAACATCCAGGCCCGCATTCGCGGCACGCTGCTGATGGCGCTCTCCAACAAGTTCGGCTCCATCGTGCTCACCACGGGCAACAAGAGCGAGATGGCCGTGGGGTACTGCACGCTCTACGGCGACATGGCGGGCGGCTTCGCCGTGATCAAGGACATCGCCAAGACGCTGGTTTATCGGCTTTGCCATTACCGCAATGCCGCGTCTGGATTTGCCACGCAGAACATCATCCCGGAGCGCATCCTTACGCGCGCGCCCTCGGCGGAACTGCGCGAGAACCAGACCGACCAGGACAGCCTGCCGCCCTACGACGTGCTCGACGCCATCATGCGCATGTACATGGAAGAGGACCGGTCGCTCGCCGAGATCGTGGCGGCCGGCTACGCGCCCGAAGACGTGCAGCGCGTGACGCGGCTCATCAAGATCAACGAGTACAAGCGGCGCCAGGCGCCGATCGGCATTCGCGTGACGCACCGGGCGTTCGGCCGCGACTGGCGCTATCCGATCACGTCGCGCTACACGGAACCGCTGCAATGAACGGGGCGTAGAATCGACGCATCCTTTCTTTTTTTTCGAACGTTCGAACACTGATACGAGACGAGGTAAGCCATGAAACGCATCACCGCCATCATTAAACCGTTCAAGCTCGATGAAGTGCGCGAAGCGCTGGCCGAAGTGGGGCTCACGGGCCTGACCGTGACCGAGGTGAAAGGCTTCGGTCGCCAGAAAGGGCACACGGAGCTGTACCGCGGCGCCGAATACGTGGTGGACTTCCTGCCGAAGGTGAAGATCGAGGTCGTGGTGGCGAACGAGCAGACCGACCAGGTGATCGACGCGATCATCGGCGCGGCGCGCACCGGCAAGATCGGCGACGGCAAGATTTTCGTGGCGGAAGTGGAGCGCGTGATCCGCATCCGCACCGGCGAGGAGAACGAAGCGGCGGTTTAAGGGCCGCGCACCGGCCGGACGGCGCCCGCAAATAGAACACTCAAAAGCGGCGCCGCAAAATAAAAAACGGTGCGACACCCTTTCGGGTACCGCACCGATACGCGCCTCTCGCAGCAGCGTGAAAGTGTTTCTACAGCTGTTCTGTTCTCACCCGTCGATTAGAACGAGTGCTGGATGCCGGCGTACACGCCCGTCTGGCTGTGGCCAGGCAGCGGGTTCTCGTTGTAGGTCGTCGAGGAAACCGTACCGCCCGCACCTGCCGGGTTGGCATCCAGACCGAAGTTCGCGGTCTTGCTGTTACGCACCGTAGCGATCTGGATGTCGAGCAGCGTGCGCTTCGAGATGTTGTACGAGCCGCCGATCGTGTAGATCGTCGCGTTGCCTTGACCCTTGTTCGCGTTCACGTGATAGACCGCCGCGATCAGGGCTGCAGCCGGCGTGGCTTGCCACGTTACACCGCCCCATTCGTGATCGAGCGAGGTCGGCGCAGCGCCGGCCAGCGTGGCGTCATGCGACGTGCGGATCGCCTGGTACGCGCCCTGGATCTTGAACGGACCGAGGAACACGTTGACCGCAGCCGTGTATTCACGCGAGAAGTTGAACGCGTCGGTGAAGAGGCCGTTGGCGTTGTTGCGGATTTCGTCGTAGATGCCGCGAACCTGGAAGAGCGACGACGTGTAGGTCAGTTGCAGACCGCCTTCACGGCCTTGCGACGTCGTGCCGTTACCGTTCCAGTTCGTCGCGTTCGACAGCGCGTACTGGCCGTACGCGTCAAAGCCGTAGAACTTCGGCGACTGGTACGAAATGTTGTTGCTCGACTGCGGCCAGTTGCGGCCACGCACCAGCGACGCCGACGACCAGTTCGACTGACCGAACGGATCGAAGTCCCACACGCCGTTCGAGATGAAGAGTTCGCGGCCCAAGAGCAGGGTACCGTAGTTGTCGTTCGACATACCGACGGTCGCCCAGCGATTGAAGAGGCCGCCGCCGCCAGGGCCCGTGCCGTTCATCGTGTTGAAGCTGCCTTCCAACTGGAACAGCACCTTGTTGCCGCCACCGATGTCTTCGACGCCCTTCATGCCCCACAGGCTCGTGCCCCAGTCACCGCTCTCCGCGCGCCAGCGCGAGGTCGAACCGGTGTAGCTGTTGTTCGGCAGCCCACTGATGTACTCGAGACCTGCGTCCAGGCGCCCATACAGCGTGACGCTACTCTGTGCGTGCGCAACCACGCCAGCCGACATCAGAGCTGCTGCGAGCAAAGCTTTCTTCATCTTCTCCTCCATACCCTGTCAAGAAGTCAACCCAGTACTGCGAATGGTGTTCGCACGCATCACGCGGCGAACAGGAACCGGAATTTTGGGAGACGGTGCACTGAGGATCGCTGTGGTATGACGCGGCCAGACAACTGGCTCTTATCCCGTCATGCCGATCCTGCGTTGACCGGTGTCTCCTCCGTTTTTGAAGTGAAACTACTTTTAATCAACTTTGTTTTGCTACTTTGGTTACTAATTTAGCAAAAAAGACTCGCCCGGGCGAACAAATTCGCGTGACTTCGGTCAGGTGTCGTCAAATTGCAATAGATCGATGCTGCGGGACGCCTGACAACAGCAGTGAAAATTCCGCCAGGCCTTGTCTGATAAAGGACTCACGGCTTTTGACAGGGGGCGTTCAGGATTCTCTGTATTGACGCCAGAAAACTCCCGGAGTAGTGCGAAAGAACGGCTGTTTGAGCCGGTTTTGGCGGGTTTGCAGCGGCTTTTGGGGTCTTCCTGCGCGGGGAGCGGAACGGCGGCGGAGCAAAAGAAAAGGCGCCGTAAGCGCCTTGTAAAACTACATTGACTACATTCGCCTCCCCGTATCAAGACAACAAGGACGACGTACGGTCTTCAGACCGGCGACATACCGTCGCGCGGCCCGCTATTTGAGACTGCCCGACAGGAACTGCTTGAGGCGCTCGCTCTTCGTATTGCCGAACACCTCCGTGGGGTGGCCTTCCTCCTCCACGCGACCCTGGTGCAGGAACATCACGTGGTTGGATACGTTGCGCGCGAAGGCCATTTCGTGGGTCACGACGATCATCGTGCGGCCTTCTTCGGCGAGCGTCTGCATCACCTTCAGCACTTCGCCAACCAGCTCCGGGTCGAGCGCCGACGTCGGTTCGTCGAAGAGCATGACGTCGGGCTGCATGGCGAGTGCCCGCGCAATCGCGACGCGCTGCTGCTGGCCGCCCGACAGATGCGACGGGTACTGTTTCTCGACGCGCGGCGCGAGGCCCACCTTCTCCAGATACGTGCGGGCGCGCTCCTCCGCCTCGCGGCGCGACACGCCCAGCACGTGCACGGGCGCCTCCACGATGTTTTCGAGCACGTTCATGTGCGCCCACAGATTGAAGTGCTGGAACACCATCGAAAGCTTGGTGCGCACGCGCTGCAACTGCTTCTGGTCCGACACGCGCAGCGCGCCGGAACGGTTGTCCTGTAGCGTGCGCACTTCTTCGCCGTCCACGAAGATGCGGCCCGCGTTGGGCTGTTCGAGAAAGTTGATGCAGCGAAGCATCGTGCTCTTGCCCGAACCGGACGAGCCGATGATGCTGATCACGTCGCCGGCGTTCGCCTTGAGCGACACGCCTTTCAATACCTCGTTGTCGCCGTACTGTTTGTGCAGCGTATCGACGAAGAGCTTCTGCTTGTGCGTCTGGGAATCCATCGAAGTCCTTGGGCGGGCGTCTGATTACTTGCCTTGCGGTCGCAGGTAAGCGAGCCAGCGGTGCTCGGCGCGGCGGAACAGCCACACGAGCGTGAAAGAGATGGTGAGGTAGAGCAGCGCGGCAATGCCGAACGCGCCGAACGATTGATAGGTCGCCGAATTGACGTCACGCGCGATCTTGAGGATGTCGGGCACCGTGGCCGTGAACGCCACCGTAGTAGCGTGCAGCATCAGGATCACCTCGTTGCTGTAGTAGGGCAACGCGCGGCGCAGCGCCGACGGCAGGATCACGCGCCGGTACAGCGTGAAGGTGGACATGCCGTAGGCGCGGGCCGCCTCGATCTCGCCGTAGGGCGTGGCCTTGATGGCGCCGGCGAAGATTTCCGTCGTGTAGGCGCAGGTGTTGAGCGTGAAAGCGAGCAGCGTGCAATTCATGCCCTCGCGGAAGAACGCGTTGGTGAGCTCGTGCGAGCGGACGATCTCGAGACTGTAGAGGCCCGTATAGCAGAGCAGCAACTGCACGTAGAGGGGCGTGCCGCGAAAGATGTAGGTGTAGAGCCACACGAGGCCCGCGAGCCATTTCTTCTTCGACACACGCGCCACCGCGAGCGGCACCGAAAGGCAGAAGCCGAGTCCGATGGAAACGACGAGCAGCCACAGCGTGATCGCGACGCCGGTGAAGCGGTAGCCGTCGGTGTAGAGATAGTTGCGCCAGTATTGCTGGATCAGCTCGAGCATAGGTTCGCCTTAGAGTTCCGCTTTGCGCACGCCGGTCGAGTAGCGCTTTTCGAGGTAGATGAGCACGAAGTTCGAAACCGTCGTGATGCCGAGGTAGATTGCCCCTGCAAGCAGCGTGAAGAAGAAGAACCGCAGCGTGCCCTTGCCGGCATCCTGCGAGGCCTTCACGACGTCGGCGAGGCCGATGATCGAGACGAGCGCCGTCGATTTCACCAGCACCTGCCAGTTGTTGCCGATGCCGGGCAGCGCGAAGCGCATCATCTGCGGGAACATGATGCGGTGGAATACCTGCCAGCCCGTCATGCCATAGGCGTGGCCGGCTTCCAGCTGGCCGGGCGGCACGGCGAGGAACGCGCCGCGGAACGTCTCGGTGAAGTACGCACCGTAGATGAAGCCGAGCACGATGACACCGGCCGCGAAGGGGTCGATGTCGATCTGGTCCCAGCCGAGCATGTCCGTCAGGTTATTGAGCCAGATCTGGATGCCGTAGAAGAGCAGCAACATCAGCACGAGGTCGGGCACGCCGCGAATGAGGGTGGTGTAGAGCGTGCCCACGCCGTGCGAGAGCCGGTTCTTGGAGAGCTTCGCTGCCGCGCCGAGGAGGCCCAGCAAAAACGAAAGCGCCAGCGAAAGAACTGCGAGCTTGACGGTCTGCCATGTGCCGGCGAGGATCAGCGGGCCGTAGCCTTGAAAGAGCATATCGAGGTCCTTGACGGCACGTCAGGCGCGCCGCGAAAGACGCGGCACTTCACGTGCCGCTGTGCAAATGAAACCAGGGGTGCTCCGCCGTTGCCGGCGAAACGGTGTCGTGGACTTTATTACCGCCCCCGCACGAAACACCATCGGTGCTCGCCCGGGCGCGGGTGCTACTGGATTCCCGGGTAGATGTCGAAGTCGAAGTACTGCTTCGCGAGCTTGCGGAACGTGCCGTCCTGATGGATTTCGGCCAGCGCCGTGTTGAGCATCGCCTTCAATTCGATATCTTCGGGACGCAGACCGATCGCCGTACCTTCGCCGATCGTCTTCGGGTCCTTCACTTCGGGACCGGCGAAGGCGAAGCCTTTGCCGCGCGGCGTCTTGAGGAAGCCGGCGTCGGCCTGCACTTCGTCCTGCAGCGTCGCGTCGAGCCGTCCCGAGAGCAGGTCCGCATAGACCTGATCCTGATTCGGATAGGTGACGACCGTCACGCCCTTCGGCTCCCACCAGGCTTTGGCGTACGCCTCCTGAGTCGAGCCTTGCTCGACGCCCACGCGCTTGCCCTTGAGCGATGCGGCCGTGGGCAAAAGCGGCGAGCCGGCTTTGGCGACCATCCGGGCGGGCGCGTCGTACATCTTGTCGGAGAAGGCGATCTGCTGGCGGCGCTGCCCGGTAACGGTGTAGGACGACACGATTGCGTCGAATTTCCTCGCTTTCAGGGCGGGGATCATCCCGTCGAAGTCCTGCTCCACCCAGACGCATTTCACGTTCATCCGCGCACACAGTGCACGTGTGAGCTCGACCTCGAAGCCGACCATCTGGCCGTTGGGCGCTTTCGATTCGAACGGCGGGTAGCTGGCATCGACGCCGATGCGCACGGTTTTCCATTCCTTCGCCATGGCCCCCGTGGCCATGACAGCAAGCGCCACGCAAACTGCGAGCTTCTTCATGATTCTCCTGATACTGAGCGGTTGTCGCTGTGGCTGTGCGACACCCCCCGGCCGGCTCGTGACCGGCCGCCGCTATTCTAGGCGGTCAAAAATTGGCGACACCGCTTTTTTGCCCTGCTGGATGGCCGGCATGCGCGGTCCGGTCATGGGCTGCGGCCTTGCCTCGTGGCGCGGCTTGCGCCCGGTTTTGCGCCCGGCTTCACGCCCGGTTCTGCGGCGCGTCGAAGCGGGCGCTAAACCGGCGTCTCCCGGCTCTGTCCGTCTTGCACCGGCGCCTGCATGAGGCGACGCGAGGCCGGCGCAGGCCGAAAAGCGCGGTATTTTACCTGAACAGGATGGGCGTGCCAGTGCGGCGGCATGGGGCCGGAAGAGGGCGGGCGATGGTGGGGCGGGGACGTGCGCCGATGGATGCCGGCGCAACCGTTGGAGCGCCGAAGCGGCTGGGAAGGAGAAGAACGGAAAGGCGGCCCCCGTCACGAAACCGGGATGCCGCGTCCGTCAGCGGCCGGGCATGCCTTGCGTGCCCGGCCGCGGGACAGCGTTACTGCTGGACCGGCGCCGGCGCGCTAGCCGGGCCGCGGCGATGCTCCCAACGGTCACGCATTTTCTCGCGGTGCGCTTCCATTCGCTCGAAGCGCGTCTTGAGCTCCGTGCTCACCGTCGTCTTCTGCTGGTCGTTCAAGCCGTTGTAGAACGCAAGCCAGGCCTGCGCCGTTTCCTCGCGCAGTTGCACGTTCTGCTGTTCGGCCTGCTGACGCGCCGCATGCAGGGCGTTCAGATCGAGAATGGGCTGCTGCTTCATGGCGTCGAACTGCTGGCGCATCTTTTCGTGAATTGCGCGCTGGGCTTCGTGGTCGCGCTTCATCGTGTCGAGGGCGGCCTGCCACTGCTTTTCCTGGTCGGCATTCAGCTTGAGGCGGTCGTGTACCTGCGTGAGCTCTTTCATGAAATGCTCGTGCATGCCCGGACCGCCAGGGCCGCCAGGACCACCGGGCGGCGGCATCTGGGCGTAAGCGGCGCCGAGCGAAAGCGTCAGCGCGGCGGCGGCAACGGCGAGAATGCGAGAGGGCTTCTTGTACATCGTGATGCTCCTTGTGTGATCGTCGGTCGGAGCGGGTGCGCAATAATGGACGCGCATTTCCGCAACCGGTGATGCACAGCGTAGAGAGGCGCACGATGCGTCGTGTTACGGCCCCGTTCGGAGTCGTTACGCGACATTACGCCAGCCTTTCGTAGTAACGCCCCGTAACCCTTTGGGGAAAGTCGGGGGGCAAACGTAACGGGCCGCACGATAAACTTCCGCCATGGCTACTCAAATCCTTGTCGTCGACGACGACGTAGAACTGCGCGACCTGCTGCGCGACTATCTGGTCAAACAGGGCATCGAAGTGTCGGTGCTGCACGACGCCGGCTCGCTGGAGCGCCGGCTCGAACGCGAACGCCCCGACCTCATCGTGCTCGACCTGATGATGCCCGGCGTGGACGGACTCACGGCGCTGCGCAAGCTGCGCGCCTCGGGCGACGACATCCCGGTGATCATGCTGACCGCGCGCGCCGACGACGTGGACCGCATCGTCGGTCTCGAACTCGGCGCCGACGACTACCTCGGCAAGCCGTTCAATCCGCGCGAACTGCTCGCGCGCGTGCAGGCGGTGCTGCGTCGCCGGCGCACGCTGCCGTCTGCCGCCGCGCCCGAGCAGCGCGAGCCGTTCTCGTTCGGCCGTTTCATGCTGGATTTCCAGTCGCGCGCGCTGCATCAGGAGGGCCGTCCCCTCACGCTGTCGGGCAGTGAATTCGCGCTCCTGAAGATTTTCGTCAATCACCCCATGCGCACGCTCACGCGCGAGCGCCTGCTCGAACTGCTGCACGGTCCCGAATACGACGGCACCGACCGCGGCATCGACGTGCAGGTGTGGCGCCTGCGCCGCATCCTCGAAACGGATCCTTCCACGCCGCGTTTCATCCAGACGGTGCGCGGCCGTGGCTATGTCTTTGTGCCGGACGGAGAGCCAAACGCTCATGCGTCGACCGGTTGATTCACTGTTCGGGCGGCTGGCCCTGCTGTTCATCGGGGTGCTGCTGCTGTCTCACGTGGCCTGGTTTGCGCTCATGCGGCTCGAACGCAACCAGCTGCAGACGCGCTATGCCGTCGAAGAGGCCACCTTTCTCGTCGAGGCGGTGCGGCAGCACGTCGCGCGCTCGCCGGATCAGCCGTTGCCTTCGCGCGTGCGGCTCGTCGACCCCACCAGCCGCGACGTCCCCATCAATCCCGATGACCTCCCGCCGTCGCTGCGCCGCTTCCTCGAAGACGTGCGCGACCGCATGCCGCCCGGCACCGACGTGCGCGTCGGTACGCCGGGACATCCGCCCACGCTGTGGGTGCGCTCGCCGGCCGATCGCAGCTGGATCGTGGTGCCGGTGCAGCCGTTGCGCCTGCTGAGGCCCATCGAAAAGATGGTGCCGTGGTTCATCATCATCTTCTCGGCCGCACTGATCGCCGCGCTCGTGGCAGCGTGGCAGCTTCAGCAGCCGTTGCGCTCGCTTGCGCAGGCGGTGTCGCGCTTCGGCCGCGGGCTGCCCGTGCCGCCCGTGCCGGAGCGGGGGCCGCGCGAACTGCGTCAGCTCACGCACGGCTTCAACCAGATGGTCCAGGAGGTGGCGCGCACGGACAACGATCGCGCCGTCATGCTGGCCGGCGTCGCGCACGATCTGAAGACGCCGCTTGCGCGGCTGCGGTTGCGCGCCGAAATGATGGAGGAAGCCCGCATGCGCGACGGCGTGGTGCGCGACGTCGATTCCATGGCGCACATCGTCGACCAGTTCCTCGTTTTTGCGCACGACGGCGCGGACCGCAGCGAACCGGTGGAAGTGGACGAGCAGTGCCGGCGCATGGTGCGCTCGTACCGCGCCGTTGCCCCCGGCGCTGCCGCGATCGAAATGCGGCTGGAAGCAGGCGGCGGCTTCAAGCTTCCGGCGGCCACGCTGGAGCGCATCCTGTCGAACCTGCTCGACAACGCGCATGCCTACGGCGCACCGCCCGTCGTGGTCGCCACGGCGCGCACGACGGGCGGCTACACGCTTTCGGTCAGCGACAGCGGCAAGGGTATCGCTCCGCAAGATCTCATCAACGCAAGCCGCCCGTTCGTGCGGCTCGACCCCGCGCGCGGCGGCAACGGGCATAGCGGGTTGGGGCTCGCCATCGTGGAGCGGCTGGTGCGGCGTGCTGGCGGTGAGTGGGAAATTGGCAACCACGAAGGCGGCGGCCTGCGTGCACTGATGACGTTTTCGCAGGACGCCATGCCGCGTGGCGAGAAAAAAGAGGAGGCGCAGCAGGGCGCCTGGTGAGGCCGCGGGCCGCGGCTTGCATCCTCTGGTTGTGTGGTACGGCGAGTTGGACGAGTTGGATTGGAAGGTGTCCGATGCAGGCGCCTGAAGTGGGCGCCGCGTGAGAGACCTAAGGTGCGCGCGGCGCGACTACTCCGAGAACAGCGAATCGAGCGCAGAGGCGGCGTCGCTGTCCACGGTGTTGTAGGTGACCGTGTCGGCTTCGAAGATGTAGTTCGTCGTGTACTTGCCGAGACGCGCCAGAATTTCCTCCTGAACCACTTCGGGCGCCACGTCGAGCTTCAGATACCACGCTGTCGACGACAGGCGCGTCTGGAACGCTCCGTATTCGGCCATCAACTGGTCGAACGCGTGAGCATCCTGGTCGCGGCAGACGATGACCAGATTCCCCTTCATGCACACCTCCGATAGAACGTATCAACGAGAATCGCGCGAGGGCGCGGCGCGCTCCGCGGCGTCCTCATGTCTGACCGATGATAACCGCTAAAGGCGGCGTGCCGGGTATCGGCTGCGGCGCAGCGGGAGGGTGGCGGTCATGTAGTCGTCGTGCCGCGCTGCCGCTCATTGCCGTTGAACTGCACGTGCACCGCCTCGCACGCTCCCGCTACGCTTGCCACGACGCGTTGGCAGCCGTGCGCGGAGACAGCGAGCTGTCGTCGGGCGCGCGTGCCTCGGTCCGGTCGCGTCCGGCCGACTTCGCGGCATAGAGCGCGATGTCCGCGCGGCTGATGAGGCGCTCCGGCGGATCGTCGGGCGCGTACTCCGTAATGCCGATGCTTACCGCGAGCTCGACGTCCTCGGGCAGCTTCGCAGGCTGGGATCCCTTGAACCGTTTGCGCAGCCGCTCCATGACTTCGATGCCTTCGGCAAGCCGCGTCGAGGGCAGGACGATGCCGAACTCCTCGCCGCCCAGGCGCCCCACCGCATCCGTGCCGCGCAGCTCGGCGCGGCACGTGTCGACGAAATGCTCGAGCGCGTGGTCGCCGGCTGCGTGGCCGTAGCAGTCGTTGATCTGCTTGAAGTGGTCGAGATCCGCGATGGCCATGCAAAGCGGTGTGCCGCTCGCACGGGCCCGGTCGATCTCGTGCCGCAGCAAATCGAGAAAGTAGCGACGCGAGAGCGCGCCCGTCAACGCGTCGTGCCGCGCCTCGGCCGCGAGCAGCGCGTTGGCCGCCTGCAACTGCTCGGCGAGATCGCGTGTGGCGCGATGGTGTCGCAGCTCGCGCGTCCACGACACCGTGATGACCCACGTGAGCGTCACCGTGCCCACGAGCGTGAGGAACACCAGCAGCCGGTCGCGCCCGTGCGAGCGATGCAGCTCGGGCCAGGTGGCGATGGGATCGACGAGATGAGCGGACAGACCGGAGTTGAGTCCGCCGCGCGATTCGTAGAGCGCCGGTGTGCGGTGCCGCGGCATGTCGAACAACTGCGCGGCGGCCGCGGTCGGCACCCAGGGTTCCTCTTCGCGCATGTCCGCACTGAGCGAGCGGATTTCGAGCGGCGGGAACCGGTCGCGCAGATACATGTTGACGCGCTCGCCGGGGTTCATCGTGAGCGCCGCGGCATTCGGCAGCGTGCGACCTTCGAGCCGGTTGTCGTTGGCCATGATGATGACGCCGTTCTGATCCGTCACGAACGACCCGGGATGCGCTACCCAGTGCCGCAGCCGCGAGAGCGACATGCGCGCGACCACCGCGCCGACGAGCATGCCTTCGTCGTAGACCGGCGCGGCGATGAAGATGCCGGGGTCGCCGCTCTGGCGTCCCACGCCGTAGCCTTCCGTGAAGGCGCCAAGACGCGTGCTGACGAAGTAGGGACGGGTGCGCATGTCCTTGCCGATATACGGGTGAGCGCCGGTCGCATTGCTCGATGCCACGCACAAGCCGTTGCCGTTGATGAGCCAGATGGCGTCGAGCCCGGAGAAACCCTGTGCGTCGTGAAGGAAGCGATTGATCGCTGCGAGCGCCGGCACGCCCGCAAGCTGCGCCAGCCGTCCGGCATCGGACTTCCCGTCGTCCGGCGTGTACTGCCGGACCGCGGTGAGCACGTCCTGCACGGCGTCGAGCTCGGCCATCGTCGATGGAATGGCGCGCGAAAGCGCAAGGTCGCTCGCAATGACCTCGGCCATGTTATCGACGATCGAAGAGGTCACCTGCCGCTGCGCGCGCAGTGCGGCCGCGAGCTCCTGCTGGACCATGCGGTCGGCGATCGCACCGGCGGCGAACCAGCAGAGGATCGCCGCAAGCACGAGGCCAAGCGGTGCGGCCAGCTGGCGCAAGGATGTCCTGTTCATCGGCCTTTCGATCTGTCTGGTATCCGTATGAAGGCGGCTGGGGGAGATCGTCCGCCGCGCGCCGGCCTGCCGGGCCCCGGAAGCGATGACGCCGGAGTGTTCGTATTGGCGGGCCGCGCTCGCGTGGGTGTCTCCGTCGCCCGGCGGGGCCCGCAGCCCGCTCGGCGATTTTACCTCTGCGATGGCGTACGGGATGGGCGGGGCGCCTCAGCGCGGTTCGGATCGCGCGTCACGCTACGCCACGCCGTTTCGACGAGCGCCCTTTCCATTTGCTTTCGCGTGGCGGTCGAGAGCGACAGTCGAGAACCACGTCGGAGCGCGATGTCGCGGCCATGCGATGTGCCCGCAGTCTGCGTGTGGTTGGTTCCGGGAGCAAGGTTGTGCCTTGAGGTTGTGCCTCGAGGTTGTGCCTGTCACACAGGTTGTAGTAGTGTCATGCGGTCCTAAAGAACTGCCGCCGAAGTGCAGCCCCGCAGGCGCTATCTGGCTCGCGCGAGGGGCCTCGCCGGCAAGGCGCAAGCCGCCGATCGCTGCGAAGGGCGCATGCGTCTCGCGTGCCGTGCGGGCGTGCAACGCCGGCCGGAACGACGTGTTTCTCGAACTGCAACGGATGACGCGCCTATGCGTTTTGCCATGTCTCATTGCTGTTTTCCCGACCGCTTCCCGACGCTTCCTGTCGCAGCATCCCGCTCGATGAACGAGCCGTGGAATTGCGCGACCGTGGGCGACCATCACGGTGGTGCATCTGTGGAGGCACGCTGAGATGGACTTCAGCTTCAACCTGAACCGCACGGCGAACGCGTCGGCGTGGCGGCTGCTGCCGAACGGCTGGGACTTTGTGGCGTTCCCGCTGATCCTGTGCCTGATCTGGAACATGATGATGTCGATGTCGGGCGGCTGGTTCTTCGTGGTGGCCTCCGAGGCGATCACGGTGGGCAACAACACGATCACGCTGCCGGGCATCGGCGCGTACCTGGCGCAGGCGATCACGGAGAAGAACCTGCACGCGGTGGGCTGGGTGATTCTCACGATGACCGTGGTGATCCCGGCCTACGACCAGTTCCTGTTCCGCCCGCTGGTGGCGTGGGCTGACAAGTTCCGCATGGAGAACACCTCTTCGGGCGACGCGCCCGAGTCGTGGCTGCTCGACCTGATTCGCCGCACGCATCTGATTCATCAGTCGCTCGTGCCGATGGGCTTTTGCTGGCCACGCTCGCGCGCGTGCCGTTCCGGCTGCCCGCCGCGCTGACCTCGTCACTGACGTCCATCGCGGCGCCCGCTCCGGCGCGCGGCGAAGGTCTGCGCGCGAAGATCGGCGATGTTATCTGGGCCGTGTTCGTGATCGCGCTCACGGTCTACGTGGTCTGGCGCGTGATCGCGTTCGTGCGCACCGGCGTCACGCTCGACGAAGTCGGCCATGTGTTCGTGCTCGGCCTCATCACGCTGTTGCGCGTGGTGCTGCTGATCGCGATTGCCTCGGTGATCTGGGTGCCGCTCGGCGTGCTGATCGGCCTGCGTCCGGCGCTTGCCGAAGGTGCAGCCGCTCGCGCAGTTCCTCGCGGCGTTCCCGGCGAACCTGCTGTTCCCGGTGTTCGTGATCGTGATCGTGCGCTTCCATCTGAACCCGGACATCTGGCTCTCGCCGCTGATCGTGCTCGGCACGCAGTGGTATATCCTGTTCAACGGATTGCGGGCGCCACGGCGTATCCGAACGACTACAAGGAAGCGGCCAGAACTTCCGCATCCGCGGCTGGCAGTGGTGGCGCCAGGCGATGCTGCCGGGCATTTTTCCGTACTACGTCACGGGGGCGATCACGGCCTCGGGCGGCGCGTGGAACGCGAGCATCGTGTCCGAGTTCGTGCAGTGGGGCGACACCAGGGTCGCTGCGCACGGCCTCGGGCGCGTATATCGCGCAGATGACGGCAGCCGGCGACTACCCGAAGATCATTCTCGGCATTGCCGTGATGTCGCTGTTCGTCACGCTGTTCAACCGCGTGCTCTGGCGTCCCCTCTACACTTACGCGGAGTCCCGGCTGCGGCTCGACTGATCGAATAATCGAAGGCTCGAAGGTAAAGCGATGCAAACCCCAAGACCCCAAGCACTACGACTACGCTGGGCGACGCGCAGGGCGTCCCGATTCCGCCGCGCGTCGGCGAGGAAATCCTGCGCGTGCAGAACGTGTGCCGGGGCTTCAACAAGACCCAGGGCGAGTTGCTCGTGCTAGACGACGCCAATCTCTCGCTGCGCGAAGGCGAGATCGTCGGGCTGCTCGGCCGCTCGGGCTCGGGCAAGTCCACGCTGCTGCGCATCATCGCGGGGCTGATTTCTCCGACCTCCGGCGAGGTCGCGTGGCGCGGCAAGCCGCTCGAAGGGCCGGCCGAAGGCGTGGCGATGGTGTTCCAGACCTTCGCGCTGTTTCCGTGGCTCACGGTGCTGCAGAACGTGGAAGCGGGCCTCGAAGCGCAGGGAGTGGGCGCGCGCGAGCGCGCGAGCGGGCGCTGGCCGCCATCGACCTGATCGGTCTGGACGGCTTCGAAAACGCCTACCCGCGCGAGCTTTCGGGCGGCATGCGCCAGCGCGTAGGCTTCGCGCGCGCGCTTGTGGTGGACCCGATGCTCATGCTGATGGACGAGCCGTTCTCGGCGCTCGACGTGCTGACCGCCGAAACGCTGCGTACCGACTTGCTCGATCTCTGGACGCAGGGCGCTTGCCGATCAAGTCGGTGCTGATCGTCACGCACAACATCGAGGAAGCGGTGTTCATGTGCGACCGCATTCTGGTGTTGTCGTCGAATCCGGGGCGCGTAGTGGCCGAGATCAAGGTGCCGTTCAAGCACCCGCGCAACCGTCTGGACCCGGCGTTCCGCAAGCTCGTGGACGACATCTACGCGAAGATGACCGCCCGCCAGACCGGTGAGGCCACCCGCAGGGCTCGAGCTCGGCAGCTGGCTGCCGCGTGTGTCGACCAACCTGATGGCCGGTCTGATCGAAACGCTGGCGGCGGCGCCTTGTCACGGCCGCGCCGACATGCCGGAAATCGCGCGCTCGCTGCACCTGGAAGTGGACGACCTGTTCCCGATCGCCGAAGTGCTCCAGCACCTCGGTTTCGCCGACGTGCGCGAAGGCGATGTGCTGCTTACGCCGCCCGCGCGCGTGTTCGCGGAATTCGGGACGCAGGAGCGCAAGATGATGTTCGCCGAGCATCTGCTGCGCCGTGCCGCTCGCGGCGCGCATCAAGAAGGTGCTCAACGAGCGACCCGGGCACCGCGCGACCGCGCGTGCGCTTCGAGCAGGAACTGGAAGACTTTCTCTCCGACCAGGCGGCGGAGGAGACGCTCGATACGGTGATCGACTGGAGCCGTTATGCGGAGATCTTCTCGTATAACGACCAGACCGAGATCTTCAGTCTGGAGGATGTGGAGGCTTGATGGGGAGGCTAAGGCCGGACCCGCGCGGCGATGCGCTCACCCGTAGCGAACGCGAACCGCGCGTGCTTCGTGTGGCACGGCACCAACCAGGGAAGGGCTGCACGCCGTAACGTCGTACACGAGCAGCCCCTTTGCTCTATCCGGCTCTTCGCGGAGTGGTCACCATCGGCAGGACCGCGGACCCATCGAAGTGGGCCTCGTTATTGCAACGCGCCCCAGCGTTCCACAGCCGGTTCCGCCGATGCCCATTTCCAACCCTTGTCTTGCAAGCACGCGCTGCCGGTGAACCAGTACGTCGGCGCGTTCGCGTCGTCGCCGTCCACCACCGAGAACACGAACTCCTTGCAGATAGCGAGCGCCGACGTGAACGCCCGCGTGACGCGTACTTCGCCGTGACCATTCTCGATGGGCAGCGTGTGCTTCACGCGCCATGGCTTCGCATTGCCGACCGGCATCGAACCCGCGAGCGACGCAATCATGTTCTGCTGGTCGCCGTGCATTTCGCGCAGGTAGCGGTTCACGGCTTCGTCGGTGGCCGCCTGAACGGCAATGCCCACACCGATACCCACTGCCGGGTTGGCCGTGACGAGGCCCGACGCGGCACCCGCCGCCGCACCGCTCGCGGCGCCAATCGATCCGCAGCCGCTTACGACCAGCGTCGCGCCTGCGCATAACGCGGCGGTGGCCGCGATGCGAGCGAGGCGTATCGCGCGCGCCGTGCTTCGTCTTTCTTCGTGTCCGGCCGGAGGTGCCTGACGATGCCATCGGGGCAGGCCGCGCGTCATTGCAGCGCGCCCCAGCGTTCGGTGGCGGGCTCGGCAGAGGCCCACTTCCACGTGTTGCCGTCGCGGCAGATAGAGGCCACGTAGAACGCGCTCGACGCAGGCGCATTCTGTTTCGCGGCCGTATCGACCGAGAACACGATCTCCTTGCAATCCAGTGTGCCGCTGCTGATGGCGCGGCTCACCGTGACGCGGCCATGCTCGTCGTCTTCGATGGGCACCGAATGCGTGGCTGACCACGGCGCGACAGCGCCCACGTCGAGGCCGCCTGCTGCACGTGCAATGGTGTCCTGCGTGTCGCGATGGACGATGCGTTCGGAGTACTGGACGCCTGCCTTCGCGGCTGCCACGGTGCCGAGGCCGATGCCCGTCGCGACGGCCGCGTTGCGCGTCACCTTGCTGGCGAGCGCGGCACCTGCGATACCGGCGCCCGCTGTGGCGCCTTCGGAATACATCGAGCTGCAGCCGCTGAGTAGCGTAGTGCCGAGGGTGGTGCAGAGCGCGCTCATGACGAGGGCGCGGCGTAGGGCGTGCGGTGTGTTGCGACAGCGCGTGATGCGCTGCATCGGAAGGTTTCTTTTTAACATTTCCCGTGGCCGTATCGTGCGCGCGGGCCTTGTTTTACAGGCTCAAATGCATGAGCCGGTATGCCGCGCACTTCTCACGGTGCAGCATTGTGCAATACGCGAAGTGTGAGCGACATAGAAAAAATGCAAGCAATTGCAAAAGGGCGTGCATTGCACACGCGCGTGTGACCGCGGACCGCTGCGTTTCACAAAAGTGCGGCGCGGTGGGCAGCCGCGCCGCATCTTTTAAACACCTTTACGCTTCTTCTTCGCCTTCGCGTTCCTCGCTGCCGTACGCGCCGAGCCGGTTGTAGAGCGTCTTCAGACTGACACCGAGCGCGCGCGCCGCGCGGCGCTTGTCGCCGCCGCAATACTTGAGCGTGCCGAGAATGATCTGCTTTTGCGCGTCGGCGAGCGGCGTGCCGATCCACACGCTCATCGCGTCGCCCTGCGTGACGGGCTTCTTGACCCGCGATACGAGGTGCGGGTGCGGAATCTCCACGACCTTCTCGGCGAGGATGAATGCGCGATACACCGCGTTCTTGAGTTCGCGCACGTTGCCAGGCCACGACCAGCTGCGCACCGTCTCGAGCGCCCGCTTGCTGAACACCTTCTGCGTGTTTTCGCGCTCGTTGAGTTCGTTGAGGAAGTGCTGGGCGAGCAGTTCGCGATCGCCGTCGCGTTCGCGCAGCGGCGGCGCGCGCAGCGGGAACACGGCGAGCCGGTACATCAGGTCCTCGCGCAGGCCGTTCTCTTTCACCGCCGTTACGGGGTCGCGGTTGGTGGCCGCGATCACGCGCACGTCGCTGTAACTCGCCTCGCTGCTGCCCACGCGATAGAACGTGCCGGTTTCCAGCGCGCGCAGCAGCTTGACCTGGCGCACCGGCGTCATTTCCGTCACCTCGTCCAGAAACAGCGTGCCGCCGTTCGCATGTTCGAAGTAGCCCACGCGGCCCTGAATCGCACCCGTGAAGCTGCCCTTCTCGTGGCCGAACAGTTCGGCCTCGATGAGCTCGTCCGGAATCGCGCCGCAGTTCACGGCGATGAAGGGCGCGTCCTTGCGCGTGCTCTGCTCGTGGATCGTGCGCGCAATCAGTTCCTTGCCCGTGCCCGATTCGCCGATGATGAGCGCCGTCGCATCGGTGCTCGCCACGCGTTCGATCTGCTCGTACAACTCCTGCATTGCCGGCGACGAGCCGTACAGCAAGCCGTACGACTGCAGCGCTGCGGCGCGCGGGTTCGCCGACCCGGCCGCTGCGCGGTCGGTGATGGGCGTTTCCAGCTCGATTGACGGCATGGTGAAGGTATTCCGCATAAAAGGGTTCTTGCCGCGACGCATCGTCACTGTCGTTTCTTCGTGGCGTCTGCGCGGCATTCGCGGGCACGGCGGCGGGCCGGGATCGTTCCTTGCCTCTTCGGCATGGGCGGCTTGCCGCGCGAATCTCGTAAACATTTAACCACTGGCCAGACGCGCGCCGCAACGTACCGTCTCCGCGGCGCGAACGAAAGGCGACGCGCGAACGCGAAAGGCCGAATCGTTGCAGCGCGGTGCGGCAACATTGACTGCGCGGCGTTCTGCGCTCAGGCAAGGTTTGCCGTTTTGGCGTGCCGCACAGGGGTGAGGGTGCCCTCGTGCGGAACTCGTCACGCGCAAAACGATCGACAGAAAAGTACCGGACACGTTCGCCGGCACATGCGGCAGGCGCAGGTTCTGCTGCAACCCTGCTACTGAAACAACGACTGAAACCGAACGAAGGAGGAGCCCGATGTCCGCCACGATGTCATCCCCGATGTCCCCAACCACCGAGCAACTCGCGCTGGGCAGGCAGAAGGTCGTCGACGATCTTCGCGTTTTGCTGACCGACTCCGAAGAGATGCTGCGGCTCACCGCGTCGCTCACGGGCGAAGGCGTGGAGGCGCTGCGCGAACGTCTGCGCATGCACGTCGAGTCGCTGCAGGACACGCTTGCCACCACGCAGTCCGCGGCGCAGCGCCAGTATCGGGCGGCCACGGTGCGTACCGAGCGCTATGTGCGCGGCAACCCGTGGCAGTCGCTGGCCATGGCGGCCGGCGCCGGCTTTTTGCTGGGCGTGCTCGTGGCGAGTTGAGGGCGCGTCGGCAAGGCCGGTTGCTTCCGGCTCAACGCTACATGCACGCGGGCTCATCCGATATCGCACACGAAGGAGCAGGAGATGACCAGACCCATGGCTCGACAGAAAATCGGCATATTCGGCGCCCTGGTTGCCGTGGGCGGCGTGCTGGCGTGGCGGTGGGCGCAGAAGCATCGCGCCTCGCAGGCGTGGCTCAATCGCGACCTGAGCCGCTGGGAGGAAGAGGGCGGCGCGCTCGTCAATACGACGGACGCAACCCAGCAGGCACCGGCCCATTCGATGGCAGCGCAGCACGCGATGGCAAACGGCGAAGATCACTCGGCGCGCAGGGACGCATGGCCGTTCCCGCGCGGCTGAACGAGCGCTGCGACAACATCGCGAGAACGCAGCGCCGTTCGGTATGCAGGGTCGTTACGGCCCCGTCGATATCGTCTTACAATGTTTAAGTTCGTGGCGCTGCATGCTGTGGTGCATGCCGTTTTCGCGAATTCATTGCTGAAGTGATGCGCCGAACGGGGCGAATTTTCGCAAATCGCGACGTCCCGAAACCGCCGCGCGGCCACCGCTGCCGCGCGTTTCAAGAGCCGAAGGCGGCAACGCTTCAGTTGGGCGTGGAAGCATCCGGAGCCTGTCCGGATGGCAGGTTTCCGCGCTGCCGCCGCATCCCGGTTCGCTCATGTTCACAACACTGACGAGAAGCGATGTCACACGTACTGATTGTCGACGACGATTCCGATACCCGCGAGGCGCTGGCCGCCATCATCGCGCAAGACGGTCTGACGACCGCGCTTGCCGGCGACCTGCGCGAGGCCCGCATCCAGCTCGTGCGCCAGACCCCGGACGTGGTGTTCACCGACCTCAAGCTGCCCGACGGCAGCGGCGTCGATCTGTTCGAAGACCTCGATCCCACCTCGGGTGTCGAGGTCATCGTCATCACCGGCCATGCCACGGTGGAGTCCGCCGTGAGCGCGCTGAAAATGGGCGCGACCGACTACCTGGTCAAGCCCATCAACATGCAGCGCGTGAAGGCGATTCTGAGCCGCCTGCCGCGGCCCGGCGACCTCAAGGCCGAAATCGGCACGCTGCGCGGCGAACTGCGCCGCATGGGCCGCTTCGGGCTGATGCTCGGCAGCTCGCCCGCCATGCAGGAGGTCTACGACCAGATCAGCCGGGTGGCGCCCACCGCCGCGTCGGTGATGCTCGTGGGCGAGTCGGGCACCGGCAAGGAAGTGGCCGCGCAGACCGTGCACCAGTTGAGCTTGCGCCGTAAGCATGCGTTTCTCGCCGTGAATTGCGGCGCCATTTCGCCGAACCTCATCGAGTCCGAGATGTTCGGCCACGAGCGCGGCTCGTTCACGGGCGCGGACCGCCAGCACAAGGGCTACTTCGAGCGTGCCAACGGTGGCACGCTGTTTCTCGACGAGATCACCGAGATGCCCGTGGAGCTTCAGGTGAAGCTCTTGCGCGTGCTCGAAACGGGCATGTTCATGCGCGTGGGCACGACGAAGGAAATCGAGACGGACGTGCGGCTGATCGCCGCCACCAACCGCGACCCCGAGCAGGCCGTGGTGGAGGGCAAGCTGCGGCTCGACCTTTATCACCGGCTCAACGTGTTTCCCATCAGCCTGCCGCCGCTGCGCGAACGCGGCAAAGACGTCGAGCTGCTCGCCCAGGCGTTTCTCGACGAGCTCAACGAGCGGTACGGTACGCGCAAGCACTTTCCGCCCGCGGTGAAGGAAATGCTGCTTTCGTACCCGTGGCCCGGCAACGTGCGCGAACTCAAGAACTACGTGCAGCGCGCCCACATCATGTCGAGCGCGGATTCGGACGCCACCGCCGTCGTGCCGTTGCAGATCTCCATTGCGAAGCCTTCGGCGGGTACCGCGATCACGATTCCGTTCGGCACGTCGCTCGCCGAAGCCGACCGGCAACTGATTCTTGCCACGCTCGAGCAGTGCGGCGGCGTGAAGACGCGCGCGGCAGAGATTCTCGGCATCAGCCTGAAGACGCTTTACAACCGGCTCGTTGAGTACGGCAACGACACGAAGCCCGCGGAAGGCGAAGCAGGCGACGAATCGCAGACGATGGGGCGCGCCAACGTGTGAGCGTTGCGCGCGGCACGTTCGCATGAGCAGCGTGCCGCGCGTCGTCTGGGGCACGCGTCGTGCATCGCTCAGTTCACTGACGACGGATACGACGAAGGAGCCCGACATGCTGCGTCACCTTCCATCGCCTCGCACGCCGCAACCGGCGTGGTGGCTGGCACCCGCATTGGCCACCACGCCCCTGCGTACGCATACCCCGCAGCCCGAAGACCCGCCCGAGCCCGGCGAGCCCTCGCCCATGCCGCCTGAACCTGCCCACGAGCCCGACGAACCTGAGGCGCCGCCCATCGGCGACCCGCCCGCCCAGCCGGGAGAGGTGCCGCACGCCGCGCCGAAAATCGGCGGAGTCGATAGGGGCGCCGAACTTCGCGTTGTGTAAATGCTGGTGTGGCCCCATCGGCCGTCGGATGCGAATTGATGTACTTGTTACAAAGCAGCCCAACTTTTTTACCGGCAATTTCGCTTGCCGCACCTAGACTGAAAGGATGTCACCCGCCTGGGTGACCGCTTCCATCTGGAGGCTTCAATCATGAGACACCCTGCATTGCGGCGTTCCGCACGCCATTCGGGCAAGCGCAACGCGCGCGACGGCGCACAACAAGGTGTACTGGGCGGTCCGCCGCCGGAGCTGAGCGACCCGGCGGCGCAAAACCGCCCCGCGCCCGGTGTACCTGCGGACGGCGAGCACAACCAGGGCGGGGCACGCCCCGAAGGTCTCGACTACCAGCGGGATCTGGGCTCCGAGCAGGACGCCTGAGCCGTATTCGCGTTTCAGTCGTACCCGTAGAAAATTATTGTCACCCTGCGCGGCGGCGCGGCACGAATCCGCGGGGGCGTGCCCGCGCCTTGGGGTTTTATTTTTCTTTCTCGGGCAAGGCGGCACGCGAATTGCGTGTGTTCGGCGGGCATCCCGCATGCAACGAGAAAGGAGGTACTGCTGCATGGGCAGACTAATCGTGGTATCGAATCGTGTTGCGCCGACTCAGGAGGGGCGACCTTCCGCCGGCGGTCTTGCTATCGGCGTGCTGGACGCGCTCAAGGAAACGGGCGGCGTCTGGTTCGGCTGGAGCGGCGAGATCGTCGGCGAATCGTCGGAGCCTGTCATCGAGCAGCAGGGCAACGTCACGTACGCGACCGTGGGACTCACGCGGCGCGACTATGACCAGTATTACCGCGGCTTTTCCAATACCACGCTGTGGCCGACGTTCCACTACCGGAACGATCTCTCGCACTTCGAGCGCGAGGACTACGCGGGGTATCTGCGCGTCAACGAAACGCTTGCGCGACGCCTCGTCGCGATGATTCGCCCGGACGACATCATCTGGGTGCACGACTATCACCTGCTGCCGTTCGCCCGCTGCCTGCGCAATCTGGGCGTGACCAACCCCATCGGCTTTTTCCTGCATATTCCGTTTCCCGTGCCCGAGGTGCTGCGCACCGTGCCGCCGCACGAGGAACTGGTGCACTTCATGTGCGACTACGACGTGGTCGGCTTCCAGACCGAGGCGGACCGCCAGTCGTTCATCGACTTCATCGAGCGCGGACATCACGGCTCCGCGAGCGAGGACGGCATGCTGCACGCCTACGACCGTCTGCTGAAGGTGGCCGCGTACCCCATCGGCATCTATCCGGATGCGATTGCGAAGGCCGCCATGCAGTACAGCGACCGCAAGGCGGTGCGCAGCCTGCGCGACGGCTTGCGCGGCCGCAAGCTGATCATGAGCGTGGACCGGCTCGACTACTCGAAGGGTCTCGCGGAGCGCTTCCAGGCCTTCGAGCGGCTGCTGCAGAACGCGCCGGGCTGGCATGGGCGCGTTTCGCTCGTCCAGATCGCGCCGCCTACGCGCTCGGACGTGCAGACCTACCAGCGCATCCGCCAGAACCTGGAGGGCGAGGCGGGGCGTATCAACGGACGTTTCGCGCAGCTCGACTGGACGCCGATCCAGTACCTCAACCGCAAGTACGAACGCAACCTGCTGATGGCGCTCTTCCGTACCTCGCAGGTCGGCTACGTGACGCCGCTGCGCGACGGCATGAACCTCGTCGCGAAGGAGTATGTGGCGTCGCAGGATCCGTCGGACCCGGGCGTGCTCGTGCTTTCGCAGTTCGCAGGTGCGGCCGAGCAGATGCCGGGCGCGCTCGTGGTAAATCCGTTCGATCTCTCGCAGACGGCCGAGGCGCTGGAACGTGCGCTCTCGATGCCGCTTGCCGAGCGTCAGGCGCGGCATGCCGACATGATGACTTCGCTGCGCGAGAACAATCTCTCGGTGTGGCGCGATACCTTCCTCGCGGACCTGCGCAACGTGGCGACGGCGGCGTCGGTGACGGCGAAGGCAGTCAAGCAGCCCATCAAGCTCGCTCACGCCAAAGCGGCTTGACGCCTCGCGTGATAGTCGCTTGATAGATAGGCGCTTGATAGGCGCTCTATAGCCACGTAACGACCAGCAACGGGCTACCCAAAGCCCAGCGAACAGCCGGCACGATGAAAGGCCAGGTGCCTTCCACCGTGCCGGCTCTTTTCATCTTTGTGTTGCCTTTCACCCGGTCCGCCGCGCGCCGTCGCGACAACTCGGCCGCCGCGACAACCCGCCCCCCCGACCGTGTCATGCCCCCACGCCGTTCGCCGGTTGCCGCAACCGCAGCAGGCTCACCATAGCGGCGAGCACCGAAAAGCCCGCCGCGAGATACAGCGCGATGACGGGCCCATGGGTCGGCGACACGCCGAAAATCAGCGCGACCAGCGCGGCGCCGAGCGTCTGCCCCGTGAGCCGCGCGGTGCCCAGCATGCCGCTCGCGCCGCCGCTGCGTTCACGCGGCGCCGAGGCGAGCATCTGCCGGTTGTTCGGCGACTGGAACATGCCGAAGCCCGCGCCGCAGAGTGCCATGCGCCAGGCGATGTCGATGGCTGAAGGATGGGCCCCGAGTGTGGCGAGCAGCAGCAGGCCCACCGTCAGCGTGGCAAGCCCGATGCCGCCGAGGATGCCGGCCGGGTAGCGGTCCGAAAGAATGCCCGCGAGCGGCGCGGCGCCCACGATCACGAGCGGCCACGGCGTCATGAGAAAACCGGTCTCGACCTGCGAGAGCCCGAACGTTTCCTGCATCAGGAACGGCAGCGAAACGAAGGCGAGCATCTGGGCACAGAACGAGCAGACCGACGTGCCCACCGACAGCCCGAACGCGGGAATGCGCAACAGGTCGACAGGCAGAAGCGGCGCGGGGCGTGTCAGTTGCCGGCGTACGAAGAACCAGCCGGTCACGGCGGCCACGACGAATTGGGCGGCCACCCACGCGCGCGACTCTCCGTGGCCCAGACCGTCCACCGCGAAGATCAGGAGCCCGAACACGACCGCGTTCATCACGGCGCTCACGTAGTCGTAGGGCGCGCGGTGTTTCACGTTGACGGGCAGCGCGCGCAGGCCCAGCGCGAAGGCCGCAATACCGATCGGCACATTGATGGCGAAGAGCCACGGCCATGGCGCCACCGAGAGCACCGCGGACGCGACGGTTGGCCCCACGGCCGACGAAATGGCCACCACCATCGCGTTGATCGACACACCGCGTCCGAGCAGCTTCGGCGGATAGATCATGCGCACGAGCGCCGTGTTGACGCTCATGATGCCGGCCGCGCCGAACCCCTGGATCACGCGCGTCATGGCGAGCACCGGCAGCGAGCCCGACACCGCGCAGCCCAGCGACGCAACCGTAAACAGCGCGAGCCCCGCGAGATACACGCGCCGGTAGCCGATGCGGTCGCCTAGCGAGGCGAGCGGCAGCAGCGAAATCGTGACGGCAAGCTGATACGCGTTGACCACCCAGATGGACGATGCCGCACTCGCGTGCAGATTGCGCGCGATCGTGGGCAGCGCCACGTTGGCGATCGCGCTGTCGAGTACGGCGAGCGTGATGCCGAGCGCCACGACGACGATGGCCGCGTAGCGCTGCGGCAGCGGCAGTCCGGGCTCGGGCTCGCGGCCCTGCTGCGGACGTTGCTGTGCGTCGGTGCCGCGGCCGGCACGTGCTTCGCCGGATGGAGCGAGCGTGTCTTCGCGCGCGGCTGCCGCGCCAAGGGTTTCGGAAGAGGGTGCGGATGAAATGGATGAGGTGCGCATCGATGGTATCGAAGCGGCGCGGCGGCTGCGTGCCGCCACGCCATCTCGCGGGCCGGCAGCGCAGTCGCGGGCTACTTCAGTTCGTAGAGTCCCGTGTAGGTTGTCGAGTCGATTTCGTTCAGGTGAATCATGAAGCGCGCCACAGCGTTCGTCGTGTCCGCGGTAATGGGCAACTGAGGCACCTTGAGCGCGTGAATACGGAAGATGTAGCGATGCGGCTTGTCTCCGCGTGGCGGCGCCGCGCCGCCGAAACCCACCGTGCCGTAGTCGTTGCGCACCTGCACCGCGCCGTGCGGCAGCAGACTGCCGTCGGCTTTGCCCGCGTTGCGCGGCAGCGCCCGCGCGTCGGGCGGCAGGTTGGCCACGACCCAGTGCCAGAAGCCGCTGCCGGTCGGCGCATCGGGATCGTAGACGGTGACGGCGAGACTTTGCGCGTCGCCGGGCGGTGCGTCCCATTGCAGCGCCGGCGAGATGTTTTCGCCGGCGGTGCCGAACGCGGGTTCGTTCAGTTCCTGCGCCTTCGGCATGAAGCCGTTGGCCGGAAAATCGTCGGACCAGATCCGGAAATCAGCCATTGGACGTCTCCTCAAGAACGGTTCAGCGCGCAATGAACCCGGAGGCCACGTGGTGCTTGCGCTTTCACTCGCATTTCCACGCCGCTGTTTGCTGCCAGTTTTGCTGCGATGTTCGCCGTGATGTTCGCCGCATGGGTTTGCTGCCTTGTTGCTGCAATCGCGGCGACGGATGCAGGTGGCCGGCGGGATCGATCGAGTTTAGCGCAGCGGCGCGGATGGCGCTTTCACGGCGCGTGACCGACTCGTTTACCTCGCTGGCGGCTTGCGGGATCGCATTGCGCCCGCCTGGCAGGGGGCACGAATCGTTCCCGTCACGGTTCGCGGCGCACGTTGAGGCCAGGTGCCGCCGGGGCCGCGGCGAACAATCTCAGCGAGACACCTGCAACGGCTGTGCCGCACGCGGTCCCCGTGCTTCGAAGAGGGTGAACGCGCCGCTGCGCAGCCACGTCTCCAATTGTTCGATGAGGGCGCCCACGTCACGGTCCGCGCCCCGAATCGCGCATTCCCAGACGATGGCGATGCGCCAGCCCCGGGCCGCGAGCGCGGCGAGCGCCTTCGCGTCGTTGGCGCGGTTGCGCGCGATCTTCTCGCGCCAGAACTCGGGGCGCGTCTGCGGCCACTTGAAGAGCGGGCAGTCGTGGCCGTGCCAGAAGCAGCCGTGCACGAAGATCGCCGCGCGATAGCGGGGCAGCACGATGTCCGGCCGGCCCGGCAGCTCGCGCACGTCGAGCCTGAAGCGAAAACCGCGCCGATGCAGCAGCCGGCGAACCAGGATCTCCGGCTTCGTGTTGCGTCCGCGAATGCCGGACATCATCCGGCTGCGCGTTGCGGCGTCGACGACATCCACCATGTTGCGTGGCTCCTCTGCTGCCTGCAGGCGCAAACGGTGGGCAGCGAGCGGCGCTCAGGCCGCGAGCGCCGCGGCGGCGCGGGCGGACTTGCGTTTGACGGCTACCGGGCTGGTGGCGACACCCAGATGCGGCAGCATGATGCGCGCCACCTCGCGCATCACAGGCATCACGACGCTGTTGCCGAACTGGCGATAGGCCTGGGTGTCGCTCACGGGAATGCGGAAGGTGTCGGGAAAGCCCATCAGGCGCGCGCACTCGCGCGGCGTGAGGCGGCGCGGACGCTGCGCCTTGCCCTGATGCACTAGGATCTCGGAGCCGTCCTTGTGGTAGCGCGCCGACAGCGTGCGCGTGACGCTGTCAGCCGTCGCCATGCCGAAACCGAAGCCGTTGCCCGCTGCGCGATGCTTTTCGGCGTATTGCTGGAGGTATGTCCAGAGCCCCGGCGTCAGCGTGTAACGCGGCTGCACGCAACGGGCCGTGTGATCGAAGAAGCGGTCGCCGTCCCAGGGCAGCAGGGGTTCGCTGCCGTCCGTGCGATGCAGGATGGCGCCGAGCCGCGGACCGTCGCCGGGCAGCCGCAGGTCGTCCCACGAGAACGCGGTGGGTTCGCGAAAGCCCACGAGGATGATGCGTTCGCGATGTTGCGGCGTGAAGTGGCTGCCGTCGACAACGCGATAGTGGACTTCGTAGCCCAGCTCGTCGCGCAGCGTTTGCAGAATCACCTCGAAGGTACGGCCGCGGTCGTGCGAGAGCAGGTTCTTCACGTTCTCGAGCAGGAACGCGGCGGGCCGCCTTGCCGCGATGATTCGCGCGACGTCGAAGAAGAGCGTGCCTTGCGTCGTGCACTCGAAGCCGTGCGGGCGGCCGAGCGCGTTCTTCTTGCTCACGCCCGCAATCGAGAACGGCTGGCACGGGAAGCCGGCGAGCAGCACGTCGTGGGCGGGCACGTCGGCGGCCGGAAACGAGACGATGTCGCCGATGAAGCGATGGTCGGCGCCGTGGTTCTCGATATAGGTCTTCTTCGAGAACTCGTTCCACTCGCTCGTGAACACGCACTGGCCGCCGTGCGCCTCGAAGCCCATGCGGATGCCGCCGATGCCGGCGAATAGGTCGACGAAGCGAAAGCGCGGCGCCTCGGACGCGCGGTTCGCCGCGGGCGTGCGCATCAGTTCGCGAAGGGCGGCTTCGAGCATCGCGGGGCAGGGCGTTTCGCCTTTTTCCCAGCGACGCACGGTCTTGACGTCCTTGCCGACGTGGTCGGCGATCTGCCGCTGGGTGAATCGGGTGCGTGCCTGCTTGAGCAGGTCTGGCAGGGGAGCCGGGGTCACGGAAGGTCCTCGCTGGGAATTTTGGCGGACATTATGACCGATAGACGACCCACGGTCGCGCTTTGGTTCTCAAGCGAGGGAATTTTGCTACATTGCGCGGGAAATGGAGGGGAGTCCTCGGGCCCGGCACGGGATTGGCGCGCCAGCGCCGGGTTATTGACCCTGGCGGCGCAGCGGCACGACCGCCGAGGTTTCCTCGACGGTCTCGGCGCGCGTCGGCGCGGCCTTCAGCCGACGCGCAGCTTCGGCTTCGAACTGGTCGAGCTGCAGCAGCAGGGCGTCGATGCCGCGCAACTGCGCCTTGTTGAGATGCACGGTGTCCAGCAACTGGTGCAGGCGCCTGCGCCAGTACCCAGCGGGCAGCACGTTGCTGTCGCAATCGGGGGCGAACGAAAGCCGCATCGCCCGCTCGATATGGGCGATGTCTTCGTCTATCAGGCTCGCCATATACGAGCCCATCTGCGATTTTTCGAGATCTGCCATCTCTGTTTTACGGCACGTTGGGCGGTTACTTGAGATCGGGGTGTCCCGATATTGCGGTATTCCGGTGCGGGGCGGTGGTGCAGGGCGGCGGCGCGGGAGCCGGACGGCGACCGTCACAGGCGCTTTGGCGCCTTCGGTACAACGGCCCCCGCCGGCGTCGACACGAGCGTATCAGCCGCACGGTGATCTTGCGGTGGGCGTATCCGCCAGCGGGCGACCCTCACTCAACTGGCCTTGGCGTGAACTTCATGGGCGGGCGGCGTGGTGTGGTCGAAGGCGTCGAGCTGGACGAGCAGGCCGTCGATCGCGGAAAACTGCTGTTGGGTGATGCGCTTGCCAGCGACCAGCCGCTGCAGGCGGTGCCGCCAGTAGCTGGGAGGCAGAAGCGCGCGGGTGGCATCGAGTGCCAGCGATGCTCGCATCACACGTTGAATGTGTGCGATTTCCTGGTCGAGAAGGCTGACCATGGTGTATCCCCCGTGATGGATGTTGCGTGTCTGTCGGCGTTCGGGACGTCGCTGCTTGCTATGTTCCTAATGTATGACGTTTTGGGACTCCCGTTACCTGTCAGTTTTGATAGGGAGCGGTGCGCTGCATCAGCCTGGCGCAGGGTGGCGTCACCGACGCGCCGCGGCGACGATTGTCAAGAACAGCGGCGGCGGTTTTGACATTGGTGGGCACCTCGGCGCGAACTGCTCACAATTGCCGTTCGCACATGGCCCGATGGGGCCGTTTTGGAATGGAAGAATGGAAGAATGGGGGAGGACGTAACGATGAGTCTGCTGGACAAACTACTCGCGAAAACCAATCCGGAGCAAAGCCTGCGGTGGCGGGTACTGGCGCGGGTGCTGCTGGACGATGCCGGCCGGGTGCAGGCCGTTCAGCTCAAGCGCGGCTGCGGCGATCCTGTAATCGACGAGCGAGCGCTCACCGAACTCCAGAACGGTCACTATCCGCCCACCAGGCTGGGGTCGAAGACCTCGCGCCGATGGCACGACGTGCGTGGACGATGGAAGCGTAACGGAGTGGATTGGGGGATGACGGTTGCTGCGGGGAAAGGCGTGCGTGGTGTTGCTGGTCCCCCCGACAGGAATCGAACCTGTATCTAGCGCTTAGGAGGCACTTGTTCTATCCATTGAACTACGGGGAGAGGGACCGGGCGCCGCAGGGCCAAGAGTATAACAAAGCCGCCCGGGCCGGAGAATGGCTGTTCGGACGATGGTGCAGACGCCAGTGTGCCGCTACGATTTCCACCACATGACTACGCCTGAGACCACTTCCCTCTACACCGATGCGCGCCTCGTCGCGCTTTACGACGCGCTGAATCCGTTCGCCGCCGACACGGCGTTTTATCTGGACCTTGCGGCAACGTTGCCGCGGGCGCCGATCGTCGACATCGGCTGCGGCACCGGACTGCTTGCCAGTGAATTGGCACGGCGTGGCCACGCCGTGACGGGCATCGATCCTGCCCACGCCATGCTCGAAGTCGCGCGGCAGCGGGCCGGCGGAGCGCAGGTGCGCTGGATCGAGGGCGACGCGAGTGCGGCGACGCCGTCAGGTGCCGGCCTTGCGCTCATGACAGGGCACGTGGCTCAGGTTTTCGTGAACGACGCCAGTTGGCGCGCCACGCTTATTGCCATTCGTCGCGCGCTGTGTCCGGGCGGCTGGCTCGCGTTCGAGAGCCGCAACCCGCAGGCACAGCCGTGGGAACAATGGACACCGGAGCGATCGCGACGAACCGTCGATCATCCGGTTGTCGGCCCGACAGATGTGTGGCAGCGATTGATCGAAGTGCGAAGCGACGGAGTTGGACCGCGTGTGCGCTTCGACACGCACTACCGGTTCGCGCTGATGGAAGACGAGGTTGTCGTCCCGAGCAAGCTGCGATTCCGCACGAAGGAAGAACTCGCGGCCACGCTGGACGAAGCCGGATTCAACGTGACGCAGTGGTATGGCGACTGGTCGGGCGCGCCATTGAGTGCCGACGCGCCTGAGCTGATCGTCGTCGCGACAAGATCATGAAGCCATGGCTTTGCGTCGCGAGGCGTGAGACCAACCGCGCGACACAGTTCAGCAAGCTACTTCAGAACTCCACCACCGCGAAGTCGCCCTTGCCCACATCGCAAAGCGGGCAGCGCCAGTCGTCGGGGATATCGGCGAAACGGGTGCCGGCCGGGATGCCTTCGTTCGGCAGCCCTTCTTCTTCGTTGTAGATCCAGCCGCAAATCAGGCAGACCCAGCTTTTGTATTCGACAACTTCACTCACGGCGTACTCTTCGTTCCATTCAATGCACATTCAGTGCGATTGCCGCGAGGCGCGACCGGCTCTGTGCCTCGCCGGGCGGCGGCGAGCCGCAATCTTACCGGAATTCGTCGCGCGGGCGTCTGCCGGCCCCTCCAGGCCGGTTCTCACGTTGTAGCGGTCGCGAGCGCCGCGCTCGCTGCCCATCCGGCCAGGCTGTCGCGGCTGCGCCGCCCGGTACAATGAGCGATTCCGGTCCAACGCAGCTTTTTCGGTCTCTTCCATGTCGCTTTACACCATCACCGGCGCGCAGCTCGCGTTCGGCCACGTTGCGCTGCTCGACCACGCGGACTTTTCGCTGGAGGCGGGCGAGCGCGTCGGCCTGATCGGCCGCAACGGCGCAGGCAAGTCGTCGCTCCTCAAGATCGTTGCGGACCTCACGAAGCCCGACGACGGCCTCGTCACGCGCCAGCAGAACCTCACGACGGTCTACGTGCCCCAGGAGCCGGAGTTCGACGCCGAAGCCACGGTGTTCGACACCGTGGCTTCGGGCCTCGCCCACGCGCAGCAACTGCTGGACGAGTACGACACGGTTGCACACCGCCTTGCAGAGACGCCCGAAGGCGCGGAGCACGACGCGCTGCTTGCGCGCATGAACGTGTTGCAATCGTCGGTGGATGCCGCGGATGCCTGGAACTGGCGCACCCGCGTGTCCACCACGCTCGCGCAGATCGGTCTTGACGGCGAGGCGCGCGTGGGCGCGCTCTCGGGTGGCATGCAAAAGCGGGTGGCGCTGGCGCGCGCGCTGGTCGTGCAGCCTGACATCCTCCTGCTCGACGAGCCGACCAATCACCTTGACTTCGACGGTATCCGCTGGCTCGAAGAGCTGTTGCTCTCCCAGCGCGCAAGCCTCTTCTTCATCACCCACGACCGCGCGTTCCTCGACCGTGTGGCGACGCGCATCGTCGAGCTGGACCGTGGCCGGCTGCTCTCGTATCCCGGCAACTTCTCCGCTTATCAGGAGCGCAAGGCGCAGCAGCTCGAAGTGGAGCGGATCGAAAACGCGAAGTTCGACAAACTGCTCGCCCAGGAAGAAGTGTGGATCCGCAAGGGCGTGGAGGCGCGCCGCACGCGCAGCGTGGGCCGCATTGCGCGGCTCGTGCAGATGCGCCGCGAGCGCGAGGAACGCCGCAACGTGCAGGGCAACGTGAAGCTCGATGTCGCGCAGGGCGAGAAGTCGGGCAAGATCGTCGCGGAACTGACGGACGTGACGAAGCGCTACGGCAGCCGCACCGTGGTCGACCGCTTCTCGGCCACGGTCATGCGCGGCGACAAGATCGGCTTCGTCGGCCCGAACGGCGCGGGCAAGACCACGCTGCTCAAGCTGATTCTCGGGGAGATCAAGCCGGACGAAGGCCAGGTGCGCGTCGGCACCAATCTGCAGGTGGCGTACTTCGACCAGATGCGCGCGCAGCTCGACATGGAAAAGACGCTCGCCGACACCATCAGCCCCGGCAGCGACTGGGTCGAGATCAATGGCGCGCGAAAGCACGTCATGAGCTACCTCGGCGACTTCCTGTTCGCGCCGGAGCGCGCCCGTTCGCCCGTGAAGTCGCTCTCCGGCGGCGAGCGCAACCGTCTGCTGCTCGCGCGCCTGTTCGCGCGGCCTGCGAACGTGCTGGTGCTCGACGAACCCACCAACGACCTCGATATTCCCACGCTCGAACTACTCGAAGAACTGCTCACCGATTACGACGGCACCGTGCTGCTCGTGAGCCACGATCGCGCGTTCCTGGACAACGTGGTGACCTCCGTGATCGCGGCGGAGGGCGAAGGCCGCTGGCGCGAGTATGTGGGCGGCTTTACGGACTGGCAGGTCCAGCGCGATCGCGCCGAACAGCTGCGCGAGGCCCAGGCGCCGCGCGAGAGCGCGAAGGAAGCGCCGAACAAGGAGAGTGCGGCGGCGCGCAGTGCGCCGCGCGCCGTCAAGCTGTCGTTCAAGGAGCAGCGCGAACTCGACGCGCTGCCGGAGCGCATCGCGGCGCTGGAAGCCGAGCAGAAGACCATCGCGGCTCAACTCGAAGACGGCTCGATCTTCGCGAAAGACGCTGCCGAGGGCACGCGTCTTACCGAACGCTATGGGGCGATCGAAGAGGAACTGCTGATTGCGCTCGAGCGCTGGGAAGCGCTGGAGAGCAAGCGCAAGTGAGCGCGGGCGGGCGGAGCGGGTGGGCGCCGGACGCGTGCAGGCCGCACGTGCAGCGCGTTGTAAATTGCCGCCCAGGGCGAAATCAGTAAAATACCCCGCGAACCCGCCAGCCGGCGGGCCTGCGCCGTGCCCCGGCGTCCATCGCGAACGCCTTCGCAGGCGCGCCATGGGGCACGGCAAGCCGAATGAGACGGTAAGCCGCAGGTCCGCCCGCGTAGCGAGCAACCCAATCCAGCCCGTTGTTTCGTATCGGATATTTTGAAAACTCAACGCCTTGTCCACGCAGATGTCCACAGAACATGTGGACAACCACGATGAACGGACGGACCCAAATCCACCATGTCTACGAAGAAGTCAAGCGCGGCCTATAGCGAAGCGTCGATCAAGGTGCTCAAAGGCCTTGAACCGGTCCGGCAGCGGCCCGGCATGTACACGCGCACCGAGAATCCGCTGCACATCATCCAGGAAGTCATCGATAACGCGTCCGACGAAGCGCTCGGCGGCTTCGGCAAGCAGATCATCGTCACCCTGAACGCGGACGGCTCCGTGTCCGTGGACGACGACGGCCGTGGCATCCCGTTCGGCCTGCATCCCGAAGAACGCGTGCCCGTCGTCGAAATCGTCTTCACGCGGCTGCACGCGGGCGGCAAGTTCGACAAGGCCGCGGGCGGTGCATACACGTTCTCCGGCGGCCTGCACGGCGTCGGCGTGTCGGTCACCAACGCACTTTCGAAGCAGCTCGACGTCACCGTCTGGCGCGACGGCAAGGTGGCAGACATCGGCTTTGCCCACGGCGACGTCGTGAAGCCGCTGAAGACGCGTGGGGCTACCCGCGACGACAAGAAGAGCGGCACGCGCGTCACCGTCTGGCCCGACGCGAAGTACTTCGATTCGGCGAACCTGCCGGTGGGCGAACTGCAGCGCCTGTTGCGCTCGAAGGCGGTGCTGCTGCCCGGTGTCGAGGTCGTGCTCGTCAACGAGAAGACCGGCGAGCGCCTCAACTGGAAATACGAAGACGGCCTGCGCGGCTATCTGCTGGAAGGGCTCGCGGGCAGCGACCTCGTGATTCCGCTCTTCGAAGGCGAGCGCTACGCCGAAGGCTCGCGCGCGAGCGACGACACCTTCGCCGAAGGCGAGGGCGCCGCCTGGGTCGTCGCGTGGAGCGAGGAAGGTTCGCTCATGCGCGAGTCGTACGTGAACCTGATCCCGACGCCCGCCGGCGGCACGCACGAAGCGGGTCTGCGCGAAGGCCTCTTCCAGGCCGTGAAGAGCTTCATCGAGCTGCACAATCTGCAGCCCAAGGGCGTGAAGCTGCTGGCCGAAGACGTGTTCGCGCGCGTCTCGTTCGTGCTCTCCGCCAAGGTGCTCGATCCGCAGTTCCAGGGGCAAATCAAGGAGCGTCTGAATAGCCGCGATGCGGTCAAGCTCGTCGGGTCGTTCACGCGGCCCGCGCTCGAACTGTGGCTCAACCAGCACGTCGAGCACGGCAAGAAGCTTGCGGACCTCGTCATCAAGCAGGCTCAGGCGCGCACGCGCGCGGGTCAGAAGATCGAGAAGCGCAAGAGTTCCGGCGTGGCCGTGCTGCCCGGCAAGCTCACCGATTGCGAATCCACCGACATCTCGCGCAACGAGCTTTTCCTCGTGGAAGGCGACTCGGCGGGCGGCTCCGCGAAGATGGGCCGCGACAAGGAATACCAGGCCATCCTGCCGCTGCGCGGCAAGGTGCTCAACACCTGGGAGACCGAGCGCGACCGCCTTTTCGCGAACAACGAAGTGCACGACATTTCGGTGGCGATCGGCGTGGATCCGCACAGCCCCGACGACACCGTCGATCTCTCCAACCTGCGCTACGGCAAGATCTGCATTCTTTCGGACGCCGACGTGGACGGCGCGCACATCCAGGTGCTGCTGCTCACGTTGTTCTTCAAGCATTTCCCGCAACTGATCGAGCGCGGCCACGTGTGCGTGGCGCGCCCGCCGCTCTTTCGCGTCGATGCGCCGGCACGCGGCAAGAAGCCCGCGCAGAAGCTCTACGCGCTCGACGAAGGCGAACTCGACGCCATTCTCGACAAGCTGCGCAAGGACGGCGTGCGCGAATCGCAATGGACCATCAGCCGCTTCAAGGGCCTTGGCGAAATGAGCGCCGAGCAATTGTGGGACACCACGATGAACCCGGACACGCGACGCCTGTCGCCCGTGGCGCTCGGCGACCTCGACTTCGATTCCACCGTCGCGCGCATGACCATGCTGATGGGCAAGGGCGAAGCGGCCGCGCGGCGCAGCTGGCTCGAAGAGAAGGGCAACGAAGTCGAAGCGGACATCTGAGCGCGGCGCGCGTGCACGTATGAGACCCGCGCACCACGCAGGACAGGACCAGAACACGGATTGATTCAATGGACCAACAGGACGATCTTTTCACCGAGCCGGCCGCCCCCGCGGGCGAGTTCCTGACGCTCGGCCACTACGCGGAGCGCGCGTATCTCGACTACGCCGTGAGCGTGGTGAAGGGCCGCGCGTTGCCCGACGTCTGCGACGGCCAGAAGCCGGTGCAGCGCCGCATCCTGTTCGCGATGAACGAGATGGGGCTGGGCGACAACGCCAAGCCCGTGAAATCGGCGCGCGTGGTGGGCGACGTGCTCGGCAAGTACCACCCGCACGGCGACCAGTCCGCCTACGACGCGCTCGTGCGTCTCGCGCAGGACTTCTCGATGCGCTATCCGCTCATCGACGGCCAGGGCAACTTCGGCTCGCGCGACGGCGACGGTGCGGCGGCCATGCGCTACACCGAAGCGCGGCTCACGCCCATTGCGAAGCTCCTGCTCGACGAAATCGATCAGGGCACCGTCGACTTCATGCCGAACTACGACGGCTCCTTCCAGGAACCGAAGACGCTGCCCGCGCGTCTGCCGATGCTGCTCCTGAACGGCGCATCGGGCATCGCGGTGGGTCTTGCGACCGAGATCCCTTCGCACAACCTGCGCGAAGTCGCCGCGGCGGCCGTGGCGATGATCCGCAATCCGAAGATCTCGCACGCGGAACTGATGGAGAAGGTGCCCGGACCCGACTTCCCGGGCGGCGGCCAGATCATTTCGAGCGAGGCCGAGATTGCCGCCGCGTACGAAACGGGCCGCGGCAGCCTCAAGGTGCGCGCGCGCTGGAAGATCGAAGACCTGGCGCGCGGCCAGTGGCAGCTCGTCATTACCGAGCTGCCGCCGAACACCTCGGGCCAGAAGGTGCTCGAGGAAATCGAGGAGCTCACCAATCCGAAGATCAAGCTCGGCAAGAAGTCGCTCACGCCGGAGCAGTTGCAGGTCAAGCAGTCCATGCTCGCCTTGCTCGACACCGTGCGCGACGAGTCGGGCAAAGACGCGCCCGTGCGGCTCGTGTTCGAGCCGAAGTCGAGCCGCATCGACCAGACCGAATTCGTGAACTCGCTGCTCGCGCATACGAGCCTCGAATCGAATGCCACGCTGAACCTCGTGATGATCGGCGGGGACGGCCGGCCGCGGCAGAAAGGCATCAGCGAAATCCTCGCCGAGTGGGTCGGTTTCCGCTTTGCCACCGTCACGCGGCGCAGCCAGCATCGGCTCGCGAAGGTGAACGATCGCATCCATATCCTCGAAGGGCGGATGATCGTTTTCCTGAACATCGACGAGGTGATCCGCATCATTCGCGAGTCGGACGAACCGAAGGCCGCGCTGATGTCCGCGTTTGGCCTCTCCGAGCGCCAGGCCGACGACATTCTCGAAATCCGGCTGCGCCAGTTGGCCCGGCTCGAGAAGATCAAGATCGAGAAGGAGCTCGAAGAGTTGCGCGACGAGAAGGCGAAGCTCGAAGAGCTGCTCGCGAACGAGTCGTCGATGAAGCGGCTCATCGTGAAGGAAATCGAAGCCGACGCGAAGCAATACGGCGACGAGCGCCGCACGCTGATCCAGCAGGAAAAGCGCGCCACGTTCGAAGCACGCGTGGTGGACGAGCCCGTCACGGTGGTGGTGTCGCAGCGCGGCTGGGTGCGTGCGCTGAAGGGCCACGGGCTCGATCCGGCCGGCTTCTCGTTCAAGGCCGGCGACGGCCTCTACGCGGCGTTCCAGTGCCGCACGCCGGACACGCTCATCGCGTGGGGCAGCAACGGACGCGTCTACTCGGTGGCCGTGGCGCTGCTGCCGGGCGGCCGCGGCGACGGCGTGCCGGTGACGTCGCTGATCGAACTCGAATCGGGCTCGCATCTGATGCATTACTTCGCGGCGCCCGCCGACCAGGCGCTGCTGCTCGCGTCGAGCAACGGCTTCGGCTTCATCGCGAAGGTGGGCGACATGGTGAGCCGTGTGAAGGCGGGCAAGTCGTTCATGACCATCGACGAAGGCGCGATGCCGCTCGCGCCCATGCCGATGTTCCCGGGCGTGACCCAGGTGGCGTGTCTTTCGGGCGGCGGCCGGCTGCTGGTGTTCGGCCTCGACGAGATGAAGACGCTCTCGGGCGGCGGCCGTGGCGTGACGCTGATGGCGCTCGACCCGCAAGAGACGCTGACCCAGGCGCTCGCAATCGGTAAGGCGGGCGTCGTGCTCATGGGCACGGGCCGTGGCGGCAAGGTCGCCGAAGAGACGCTGGCAGGCGCGGCGCTCGCCCCGCACGTCGGCAAGCGCGCACGCAAGGGCCGCGCGCCGGAGACGCGGCTCAAGGTGAGCGGCCTGCGGCCTGCGCTGCCCGCGGGCGCAGGAAACTGAGCGATGCATCCTGGGCGGCGCGGTGCAGTGCCGCCGTGCAGCGCCTTCGATTGCATCGATGCCCTGAACTGCGCCGCGCGGGAATGGTCGAAAGCTGGCCTGCGCGGCGGTTCTATATCACGAGAGGAAGACACATATGGGCAAGGCGATCGACATCGCGCTCTTTTTGCATTTGCTGGCCGTCGCCGTCTGGGTGGGCGGCATGGTATTCGCGAGTTTCTGCCTGCGCCCCGCGCTCGAAGACCTGTCGCCGCAGCTGCGTCTGCCGCTCGTCGCTTCGGTGTTCGGGCGCTTTTTCAACTGGGTGGCGGGCTCGGTGCTTGTGATTCTCGGTACCGGCGGCTTTCTGCTCGTCAAGTTCGGCGGCGGCCAGGCGTCGTGGCCCATGCATGCCATGGCCGGCATCGGCGTCGTGATGATGCTGATCTTCGGGCACATCCGTTTTGCCGTATTCCCTCGTATTCAACGCGCCGTGCAGGCGCAGAAGTGGCCCGACGGCGCGCGCGCCGTGGCCACCATGCGCCAGCTCGTAATCATCAACATCGTGCTGGGCGTGGTGACGGTGGGGATGGCGGTGCTGGGGCGAGGCTTCTAAATCCTTCCGCAAGGCCGTTTCCCAGAGGCGCACTTCATGCGCCTCTTCTCATGTCGCATGCCGTCACAGCACGTGCGCGTAGAAGAGCCACAAGCCGCACGCCACGGCAACGGTGCCGTACACCAGATAGACCGGCAGCTTGAGCCGCGCGAAACACACGCATGAGAACGCGGCGGTGACGAGGTAGGCCGGCTGCATCGGCACATGGCGGGCAATGCGCAGCACGGCCACAGCGAGAAATGCCGTGGTGGCGGCGCGCAGAAGGCGCAGTCCGTGCTCGAAGCGGGCGTTGGTTTTCAGCTGGAGCAGGTGGCGCCGTGCGAGCACGACAAGACATCCCGACGGCACAAAGAGCGCGAGTGTGGCGATCAATGCGCCGGGCCAGCCATCCACGAGGTAGCCGAAGAACGGCACGACGTTGAGCAGCGGTCCCGGCGACAACGGCGAGAGCGAGAACGCGAGCGTGAAGTCGCTGTCGGAGATGCCCACGCCGGGCGTGACGAACAAGGTCTTCAACACGGGCAGCGCCGAAAAACCGCCGCCGAACAGCGTCATGCCGGCGCCCGCGAGCCGCGGCCACAGCAGCGCGAGTTCGAAGCGATGCGGCAACGGCACGGCAAACACGACGATCAGCACGGCGAGTCCGGCAATCAACTGCCAGTCGCCGCGCGCCACGGCGAACTTCAAACGCGACTGGCGTTCGGGACTCGCCAGCCAGCCTGCGCCGAAAGACGCACAGAGAATCACCACGTAGGCCGCCGCTGCATGGGCGTAGGCGAGCGCCACGGTGGCCGCGAGCATTGCTGCCCATTCGAGCCGGCCGCGTACCAGCGCGCGCGTCTGCTTGTACCAGGTCACGAGAATCAGCGACGCCAGCACCACGCTGAAGTGGTTGATGAGCGTGGGCGACACGATCGCCTGCATCGCCGGTGTCTGGTAGAAGGTCGCGAAGAGCGTCATCAACAGGAAGAAGGGCAGCACGCTGGCTACGCCGGCGACCCAGGCGCCTGCACTGCCGCGCAACGCGTGGCCCAACTGCACGGCGACGTTGCAGCCCACCGGGCCCGGCACCATCCACGCGAGCGCGATGAGGTCCGAGAACGCCACGCGCGAAAGCCGGCCCTCGCGCTCCACGTAGTGATGCTCGAGCTGGGCCATCAACGCAAGCCCGCCCCACGACATTGCCGAAAGCACGAACACCACGCGAAACAGCGCCCAAAGCGGTTCCTGCCGATGCTCGGCGGCTCCCGTGCTCACGGTAGTGTCGACAGTCTGGCTTGTGGTTGGCATGGCTGCGGCGCGCTGGTGTTGCGCGCGCCCCTCGTTCGGCCGGACGGTTGTTGCTGCCTTGCACCGTCAGGCCAGACGGCGCAGGTCAAAGGGTATCGGCTGCGTGTGTTGTCGTTATTGACGGCTATCGGTGTACGTGGCGTTGCCGAGCGGGCGAAAAACCGGCAACGCCGCGCGGCGATACCCAGCCGCTCAGCCCCTTCAGCCCACTCAGCCCGCGCTGGACGCGTCGCTCACGTCGACGTGACCTTCGTGCGCAATCGGATGCCGTTCGGTGCCGCAAACGCCGAAGCGCTCCAGCAGCGCCGGAATGCCGTCTGCGGGCACGGGTTTCGAGAACAGGAAACCTTGCGCTTCGATCTGGCCGAGTTGCGCGAGCCAGGCAATCTGCTCCTCGGTTTCCGTGCCTTCCACCACGACCGTGAGGCCGAGCGAGCGGGCCAGATTCACGATGGCGCTCACCATCACGCAGACGCTGCGGTCGCCCGGAATGGCCTGCACGAAGGTGCGGTCCACCTTCAACGTGTCCACCGAAAAACGGTTCAGGTACGAAAGCGACGAGTAGCCGGTGCCGAAGTCGTCCAGCGCGATGCGCACGCCGAGGCGCTTCAACGCGAAGATCTTTTCGGACACGAGTTCGGGGTACTCCATCATCGCCGTCTCGGTAATTTCGAGTTCGAGGCGCCGCGCGGAAATGCCCGTTTCTTCGACGGCCTGCGACACCGTTTCATAAAGGTCGCCACGCCAGAACTGCACGGCCGAGATGTTCACCGCGAGCGAGAGCGTTTCGTACCCTTGCTGCTGCCACTCGGCGAGCTGACGGCACGCGGTCTGAATCACGAAGTCGCCGATCGGCACGATGAGACCCGTGGATTCCGCAACGGGAATGAACTCGTTGGCCGGGATCAGCCCGTACTGTGGATGGTTCCAGCGCACGAGCGCCTCGAAGCCCGTAATGCAGCGCTGCGCGAGGTCGATCTTCGGCTGGTAGGCGAGAAAGAGCTGCCCCTCGGCCAGCGCGACGCGCAACTGCTGCTCCCACTTCATCAGGTGATCCGCACGATGCGAAAGCTGCGGCGAGTAGAACTGGTAGCAGTTCTTGCCGGCGTCTTTCGCGCTGTACATCGCGAGGTCCGCTTTCTTGAGCAGGTCGATTTCGCTTTCATGCGCGACCGAATAGAGCGCGATGCCGATGCTCGCGTGCAGCACGAACGAACTGCCGCGCACCTCGAAGGGCTTCGAAAACACGCCGGCAATCGCGCCGGCCAGATCGACGGCGCGCTTCTCGACGTTGTCGCCTTTCACCACCACCACGAACTCGTCGCCGCCGATGCGCGAGAGCGTGCCCGCGTCGCCCACGGCCACGGCGAGGCGCGTTGCCGTCATCTGCAGCACGATGTCGCCCGCGTTGTGGCCGAGCGTGTCGTTCACCGCCTTGAAGTCGTCGAGGTCGATGAAGAGGATCGCGAGGTGCCCCAGGTTCGCTGGCAGCGCCACGTCGTGACGCAGGTTCTGCAGCGTGGCGTAGCGGTTGCGCAGGCCCGTGAGCAGGTCGTATTCGACGAGATGCGTCATCTCGCGCTCGCGCCCCAGCAGCTTGCCGATCAGACCCGTGGCCACCGCGAAGAACGACAGCATGGCGAGCGAGATGAACGTCGCCATCAGCAGGTACACGTTGCGCGTGTGGTTGTAGTCCGCGAACTCCTCGGCCTGCGAAAGGCCCACCAGCACGCCGAGCGGATAGCCGTCGATATGCCGGTACGAGACGATGCGCGTCACGTGATCGATCGGGTCGACGTAGGTGCCCGAGACGTGCTCCGAAGTCGGATAGATGCCGCTTGCCGTGAAGGCGCCCATCGCCCGCTCGGCGCTGCCGGTGCGGCGCGCAAGCACGGTGCCGTTGTCCGAGATCACCGCGATCACGCCGTCGCGGCCAATGGCGGCGTTGTTGTAGAAGTCGCTCGTGAAGTAGCTCGGGTCTTCGGACACCACCACGACGCCCGCGAACGAGCCGTCGGGATGGTTGAGCCGGCGCGTCATCTGCAAGGTCCAGTGGCCCGACACGCGGCCCAGCACCGGCTTGCTGATGAAGAGCTGGTCGTCGTTCTCGTGCTCGTGCACGCGGAAGTGTTCGCGGTCGGAGAGGTCGATGTGCTTCGCGTTCGGGTCGGCGGTATTGGCCACGAGCTTGCCGTGCTCGTCGATCAGGGAAACCTGGATCAGCGTGTCGCTCTGCACCACGCCTTTTTCCACCGTGCTGGACAGATCGAAACGGTCCGGCGATTTCTCGAACTCGAATTTGACGAAACGCGTGATCTGGTCGACCTGGTGAATCGCCTTCACCGTGTGCTGCTCGAGCGCCGACGACAGAATGGCCGCCGACGCCATGGCCTCCCGATAAGCGGAGTCTTTTTCCACCGAGAGCCGCGCGAAGATCACCGCCCACAGCAACACGAGAATCAGGACGCCAAGCGCGGGAATGACAAGCAGCGCCCGCCGGCGTGACAAGGCGGAGGCCGGGTCACGCCAGGACAGGGCGTCGCGCGTCGCGGGGAACCGAAGAGGATTCATCGTGCTGGCCGGCGCCCCGCATGTCGGGCCAGTGGCTCCGTGTACGTCGACCGCGCGTGTTGACTGGTTGGCTGCATGGTGATCAGAAGTACCGGACGGAGCGAGGAGAAGTGCACAACCCCGTGCTCAAACCGTGACGTGCAAACCCTGCATGAAGGTCTGGACTGGAACGCAAAGTCTGCACGGGAACGTGAACGAGAAGGCGCCCGCCCCAGCCAGGCGCCATATACGGCCCGATATTACTGAATGGCAATGGAATAAGGAAGCGTCGCCGCTTCGGGTATACGCGCCCCCGAAATGGCACGCGAAAACGTTGCCATGCCCGGGCTCCCCGGGCGGCGGTCAAACCCAGATACCGCGCGGCTTTTCGAGGATTTCGTCCACCGCTCGCGGCGTGCCGTGCCCGCCATGTTTTCTTTCTTTGCCTTATCGTTTTGTGCCGTTCCTACCCAGTTTGCATTGTTTTGTCATGCCGCGGCTTTTGGCGGATATGAATAGTGGATAGGGCGGGATTGCGTGCCTCGAAAAGCGTGGCAAAGCGGATATACGGGCTTGTTACATCAGATCGCGACGCGCTCCTCGGGACGGGGCGGCGAGGGGCGTTCAACGGCGTTCGTGTCGGCTGCGAGCCCGGCACGAACGCCGCTGCACATTCATGGCAGCCTGAACGTGCCTTCGATTACCGTGAAGGATTCGCCGCCAATCCAGGTTTTGCCGCCGGCCTGGTCGTAATCCACGTAGATCCGGCCGTCGCGGCCAAGCGCGGTGCCCTGACGCGCGGTATAGGACCGTCCCGGCTGTTTCTGCCGCAGCGACAGAAGCTGGGCGATGGCGGCATTCGCGCTGCCCGTGACCGGGTCTTCGCCTACGCCGAAACCGCCGCCGGACATCAGGCAGCGCACCTCGAACGTAGCGGGGCCGCCCGCGGGATGAGGCGCGTAGAGCGCGACCCCGTGCGTGCCCGCCGCGCGCGTGACCGGCCCCAGCGCGGCAGGGTCGGCGTTCACCGCAAGGCAAGCCTCGGGCGACGGCAACCGGACGACGAGCCACGGCGCACCGTTGTCCACGGCGAAGGGCGGCTCACCCGTCGTCTCGACGGCCTGCGCTACGTCGATGCGGAGCGCAGCAGACAGCTCCGCATAGCGCTCGGCCGGCAGTGGCGTGACGCGCGCCGGCGGCGCCGCGAAGGCCCAGACGCGCTCGCCGCGCGCCGTCAGCTCGATCAGGCCCGCGGCGCACTGCTGCACGAGCCGGCCCGGCTGCTTCGGCTGGTAGCCGCTCTCGCGTACGGCGTGCGCGCTGCCGAGCGTCGGATGTCCCGCGAACGGCAGTTCGGCGCTCGGCGTGAAGATGCGCACGCGGTAGTCGGCGGCGGGGTCCGTAGGTGCCAGCAGGAACGCCGTCTCGGAGAGATTGGTCCAGCGCGCGATCTGCTGCATCTGGTCGGTCGTGAGCGTGTCGGCGTCGAACACCACGGCGAGCGGGTTGCCCTTGAACGGCACCGCGGTGAAAACATCGACCTGCGCAAAGCGCACGGTTTGCGCCGGCATCGCTTACTCGACTTCGGCCACGAGTTCGATCTCGACGCACGCGCCCAGCGGAATCTGTGCGACGCCGAATGCCGAGCGCGCGTGCTTGCCGCGCTCGCCGAACACTTCGACGAAGAGTTCGGACGCGCCGTTCGTCACGAGATGCTGCTCCGTGAACGTCAGCGTGGAGTTCACGAGGCTCATCACCTTCACGATGCGCGTGACGCGGTTCAGGTCGCCCACGTGCGCGTGCAGTGTGGCGATGAGGTCGATGGCGATGGCGCGCGCGGCGGCCTTGCCTTCTTCGGTGGCGAGCGTGTCGCCGAGCTTGCCGGCCCACACCTTGCCGTCTTTCTTCGCGATATGGCCGGAGAGATAGACGGTGTTGCCGGTCTGCGCGCTCATGACGTAGGCGGCAGCGGGTGCGCCGGCCACGGGCAACTCGATGCCGAGTTCCTTGAGACGGTCGTAGACGTTGGATTGAGCCATGGTGAGAAGTCCTCGTTCGGTTCGGTCAAAAAAATATTGGGGCGGTGCGTGCTTTGCAGGCTTGCAGCCTCACAGGTGCGTACGCACGAGCGCCGCGAGCTTCGCCACGCCTTCGTCGATCTTCGCGGGCGGCACGGTGACGAACGACAGGCGCAGCTTGTTGTGCTCGGGGTGGTCCGCATAGAACGGCGCGCCCGGCACGAAGGCCACGTTGTTGGCCACAGCCTCTTCGAGCAGCTTCATGCTGTCGATGTGCGCGGGCAGCGACACCCAGATGAACATGCCGCCCTCCGGCCGGTTCCAGCTCACGCCCTCGGGCATGTAGCGTTCGAGCGCGGCCAGCATCGCGGCACACTGGTCACGATATAGCGCGCGAATGGTGGGCACGTGACGGTCGAGGAAGCCGTCCTTCACGACCTCGTGCACGATGCGCTGCGTGAAGCTGGGCGTGTGCAGGTCCGTTGCCTGCTTGGCCTGCACGAGCTTGAAGTGCAATTCCTCGGGCGCGACGATGTAGCCCACGCGCAGGCCCGGCGCAAGCACCTTCGAGAACGAACCGAGATGCACGATGTGTTCCGGCGCCATCGAAAGCAGCGTGGGCAGCGGCTCGCCAGCGTAGTCGAGTGCGCCGTAGGGGTCGTCTTCCACCACGGGGAAGGGCGCGTTCATGGCGAATTCGGCCAGCGCGCGGCGGCGTTCGAGCGGCAGGCGCCGGCCCGTCGGATTCTGGAAGTTCGGCTGTGCGTACAGCAGGCGCGCGCCGGCCGTGAGTTCCGGCGTGAGGCCGGCGGGGATCAGACCCGCCTCGTCGGTGGGCACCTGGACGTAGTGCGGCTCGTACAGCGAGAAGGACTGGAGCGCGCCGAGGTAGGTGGGCGTTTCCACGAGCACCGGGCTTTGTGGACACACCAGCACTTTGCCGAGCAGGTCGAGCGCCTGCTGCGAGCCCGTCGTAATGAGCACCTGCGTCGGGCGAATCTGCACGCCGCCCACCGAGTAGCGTGCGGCCACCCACTCGCGCAGCGGCAGGTAGCCTTCGGTGGCGCTGTACTGGAGCGCGGCGGCGGGCGCATCGCGCAGGATGCGCTCCGAGGCTTCGCGCATCTCTTGCACCGGGAACGTGGCGGGCGAGGGCAGGCCGCCTGCGAACGAGATGACCTCGGGCCGCTCCGTGACCTTGAGGATTTCGCGAATCGCCGAACTGGTGAGCTTGCGGGCGCGTTCGGACAGTTGCCACGTGGGGGCGCGAAGGTCGCTATGGTCCATATGTCTCCTCGTTCGGTGGGGCGTGACTGGCGATGTATGAATCGGGTGGCGCGGATCTGCGGGCACGAATGGGCAGGCGCAGATCAGCGATCAAGACTGCAATTATGACGCGAGTTCTTCAGGCGGCGCGGGCGGGCTTGAGTGCCGTATGCACGGCAGCCCGGCGACCGAGCACCACCGTGACGATCACGGCGGCCGCGTAGAGCCAGGTCGAGGCCGCGACGGCTTCGCCGAAGAACAGCGCCGAAAACGCCATCGTGAAGAAAATCTGCAGCAGTTGCACCTGGCCCACGCGCGCAGTGCCGCCCATGGCGAGGCCGGCGTACCAGGCGAAGAAGCCGATGAACTGGGAAAACAGCGTCACGTAGCCGAACGCGAGCCACGTTTTCAGCGCAACGGGTTCGGGATGCTGGAGATGATGCTGCCACGCGAGCCAACCCACCGGCACGAGCAGGATGGGCGCGCAGAGCACGAGCGCCCAGCAGATCACCTGCCAGCCGCCCATCTGCCGTGCGAGCCGTGCGCCTTCGGCATAGCCGAGCGCGCCGATGCCCACGGCCACGAGCATCAGCAGATCGCCCGCGGCGGGCCGTCCGCCGCCCGCCTGCAACGCGAAGGCGACGACGATTGCGCTGCCCGCCAACGCGCTGGCCCAGAACGCTTTCGACGGCCGTTCGTGAGATAGCCAGGCGGCATAGAGCGCGACGCAAAGCGGCTGGAGCCCGCCCACCACGGCGCCGTGCGAGGCCGGCACCGTCTTCATCGCCCACGCCGAGAACACGGGGAACGCCACGATCACGCCCAGCGCCACGAGCGCGAGGCCTTTCACCTGCTGCCACGTCGGCGGGCGCTCGCGCCGCCATGCGAGCAGCACGCCGGCCGGCACGGCGGCGACGAGCGCGCGGCCCAGCCCGTTGAGCAGCGGATGAAACTGCTCGACGACGATGTGCGTCATCGGCAGCGTGAGGCTGAAGATCATGACGCCCACGAGCCCGAGCAGCATGCCGCGGGATTCGCGTGCGTGAGTGGCTTTTGCCGTGGCCTGGCCTGGGCTTGGGTGGGAAAGCGTGTCGCGAGAGTTCATCGCGTCGGCCCGCCGAGCGTGCGCAGACCGTCGCGCGTTTCGAATTCGGCGGCGAGCGAGGGCAGCGCGTCTTCGGCACACTCGTTCAGCTCGATCAGATGCGCGGCACCAAGCCATTCCAGTTGCTCGCGCAGCGTCGCGAGCTGCGACTGCGGACAAAAACCCTTCAGCGAACGCAGCGCAATGCCGGTCTCGGGTAGCACCGCCGTGGGGTGCCGCGGTGTGTCCCACTGGATCAGCGACGGCACGATGCCGTCGCCCGCGCCGTGCCAGGCGGGGAATGCGCCGTCCGCGGGAACCGTGAGCGCCCAGCTGAAGTCGCCGCGCGTCATGGGCACAACGGATGCGATGCGCTCCGGGTACTGCGCTTGCCACAAGACGAGGTTGCGCGGCCGCTCGACACGCGCCACCCAATGCGAGAGATACGGACCGTTTTCGAGGCGCGCATGCGTGAGCGGGTCGTCGAGCGCGAAGAGCCGGGGCCGCGCGCCTGCTGCCGGGGCCGCCGCGTTCGGGTCGATCGCGATCACTTCGAGGTACATGCCGCCCCACAGGTTGACGAGCCGGTTGTGCGTGCGCATCAGCGGATGCGCGCCGCCGCCGGCGAGTTCCACGCCGAGCGTGTCGGCGACGTAGCGGGCGCCCTCTTCGAGGGTGCGGGCGGTGATGACGAGGTGGTCGAGACTGAGCTTCGGTGCGGTCATGAGCGTTCGGAAGGCAAAAGGACGCCAGGGTAAGCAGCGTGTCCGGTCAAATGTAACGGTTTCGACCTGCACAGTAACGGTACAATCGGCCGGGTAATGTTCGGTACAGTTGGAGCCGCCATGTCCGTCCCGCTCGACCAGATTCCCGCGCCCCACGACGCAGCCACGCTCACGCTCGTCGACCAGCTCGTGCAGTGGGGCCGCCGCCGCATCGAGGAACGCGTGTTCCGGCCCGGCATGCGCATGCCGTCCATCCGCAAGCTCGCGCTCGACAAGGGCGTCTCGCGCTTCACCGTGGTGGAGGCCTACGAGCGGCTCGTCGCCCAGGGGTATCTGGATTCGCGGCGCGGCTCGGGGTTCTACGTGCGTGAGCGGCTCATCGCGCCGGTGGCGGGCGAGCGGCGGGCCGCCACCGGCGCGGCGAACGCTGCCGACGCCGGCCCGGCGCCGAGCACCATCGATGTGGTGTGGCTCCTGCGTAACATGCTGCACACCTCGACGCGGCCCGAGAAAGGGCCGGGGCTCGGCTACCTGCCCAACCGCTGGCTGGACGGCGAACTGATTGCGGGCGCGCTGCGGTCCCTGGGTCGCCAGAGCGGCGGCCAACTGCTCGGCTTCGGCACACCGCAGGGCTTTCTGCCGCTGCGCCAGCAGTTGCAGACGCGGCTCGAGGAACTGGAGATCGGCGCGTCGCCGGAACAGGTCGTGCTGGTCTCCGGCATCACCCAGGCCATCGACCTGCTCGCGCGACTCTACGTACAGCCGGGCGACACCGTCGTGGTGGGCGACCCGGCGTGGTTCCAGATGTTCGGCCGCTTCGTCTCGCAGGGCGCGCGGCTGGTCGGCATGCCGTACACGCCCGAAGGGCCGGACCTCGACGCGCTCGAAACGCTGGTCCAGACGTGGCGGCCGCGCATGCTCGTCGTCAATTCGGTGCTGCAGAACCCCACGGGCACGTCGCTCACCGCGGCGCAGGCGTTTCGTATTCTGCGGCTCGCCGAAGCGTACGACTTCATCGTGGTGGAAGACGACATCTACGGCGATCTGTGCCCGCCCGGTTATCCGGCCACGCGGCTCGCGAGCCTCGACCAGCTGCGGCGCGTGATTTACCTCGGCAGCTATTCGAAGACGCTGGCGGCGAATCTGCGGGTCGGATTCGTTGCGGCCGCGCTGCCGGTGACGAGAGCCGTGGCCGACCAGAAGATGCTGGTCGGCATGACGACGCCCGAACTGAACGAGCGCGTGCTGTACAAGGTGCTGACCGAAGGGCACTACCGGCGTCACGTGGAGCGCCTGCGCGCGCGGCTGGACGGCGTGCGCGACAAGGCCGCGCGGATGCTGGAAAAGACGGGGCTGCGGCTTTTCTCGGCGCCCGGCGCGGGCATGTTCCTGTGGGCCGACACCGGTGTGGATTCCGACGCGCTAGCAGCGGCAGGGCACGAGGCCGGCTTCCTGCTCACGCCGGGCAGCCTGTTCTCGCCGAACCAGTCGCCCTCCACCTGGATGCGCTTTAACGTCGCCAACTGCGGCGACCCGGCGCTGCCCGCTTTCCTCAATCGCTATCTGGAAAGCGTGGTGCGCCGGGCCTCTTGAAAAGAGCGGGCGCCGGCCCCATTTCGGCGCTCGCGTGATCAACGACACTGGCCAAACCAGCAACCGAAGGGAAATTCGACCATGGCACAAGAAACCATGAGCTTTCAGGCAGAAGTGAAGCAGCTTCTGCAACTGATGATCCATTCGCTGTACAGCAATAAGGAGATCTTTCTTCGCGAACTGATCTCGAACGCCTCGGACGCGGCGGACAAGCTGCGCTTCGAAGCCCTTGCCAACAGCGCGCTCTACGAAGACGACCCGAACCTGCGCATCCGTGTCTCGTACGACAAGGCGGCGCGCACCGTCACCATCGACGACAACGGCATCGGCATGAGCCGCGACGAGGCGATCTCGCACCTCGGCACCATCGCGCGCTCGGGCACCAAGGAATTCTTCAGCAAGCTCTCGGGCGACCAGCAGAAAGACGCGGCGCTGATCGGCCAGTTCGGCGTGGGCTTCTACTCGGGCTTCATCGTGGCCGACCGCATCACGGTGGAAACGCGCCGCGCCGGCCTGCCGGCCGCCGAAGGCGTGCGCTGGGAAAGCGCGGGCGAGGGCGACTTCGCGGTGGAAACCATCGAGCGCAAGCAGCGCGGCACGACCATCACGCTGCATTTGCGCGAAGGCGAGGACGAACTGCTCTCCACCTTCAAACTCAAGTCGATCATCCAGAAGTACTCGGACCACGTGGCGCTGCCCATCCTCATGAAGAAGGAGGAATGGGACGCCGAGAAGAGCGAGATGGTCACGAAGGACGAAGACGACACGGTCAACCAGGCAAGCGCGCTGTGGACCCGTCCGAAAAGCGAAATCACCGACGAGCAGTACACGCAGTTCTACCAGCACCTTTCGCACGACCATCAGGACCCGCTCACGTGGACGCACAACCGCGTGGAAGGCCGCAGCGAATACACGCAGCTGCTCTACGTGCCCGCGCATGCGCCGTTCGATCTCTGGAACCGCGACCATCGCGGCGGCCTGAAGCTCTACGTGAAGCGCGTCTTCATCATGGACGACGCCGAGCAGCTTCTGCCAGCCTATCTGCGTTTCGTGAAGGGCGTGGTGGATTCGAGCGATCTGCCGCTCAACGTGTCGCGCGAAATCCTGCAGGAAAGCCGCGACGTGAAGGCGATCCGCGAGGGCGTGACCAAGCGCGCGCTCTCCATGCTCGAAGAGCTGGCGAACGCGGAGACCGATGAGGGCAAGGCGAAGTACGCCACCTTCTGGAACGAGTTCGGCCAGGTGCTCAAGGAAGGCATTGGCGAAGACTTTGCCAACCGCGAGCGCATCGCGAAGCTCGCGCGCTTTGCGTCGACGCACAACGACTCAGCCGAGCAGAACGTGTCGCTGGCCGAGTACGTCGGCCGCATGAAGCCCGAGCAGACGAAGATCTACTACGTCACGGCCGACACGTGGCAGGCGGCGAAGAGCAGCCCGCACCTCGAGGTGTTCCGCAAGAAGGGCATCGAAGTGCTGCTGCTCACCGACCGCGTGGACGAATGGATGCTCTCGTTCCTCACCGAGTTCGACGGCAAGCCGCTGCAAAGCGTGGCGCGCGGCGACCTCGACCTGGGCGCGCTCGACGACGAGGAAAAGAAGCAGCAGGAGAAGGTCTCCGACGAACTCAAGCCGCTCGTCGAGAAGATGAAGGAAGCGCTCAAGGACAAGGCCAAAGACGTGCGCCTCACGTTTCGCCTGACCGATTCGCCCTCGTGCCTCGTGGCCGACGAGGGCGAGATGAGCGGCTACCTGCAGCGCATGCTGAAGGCGGCGGGCCAGCAGGCGCCCATGTTCCATCCGATCCTCGAAGTGAACCCCGAGCATGCGCTCGTGAAGGCACTGCGCACCGACAGCGCGGACTTCGACGACTGGTGCCATCTGCTCTTCGACCAGGCGCTGCTGGCCGAGGGCGGTGCGCTCGACGATCCGGCGTCTTTCGTGAAGCGCACGAACGCGCTGTTGATCGCGCGAGCGGGGTAAGGGGGTAAAACGGGGTAACAGGGCAGCGGGGCGGCGTGCCGCTGGCCGTGCCGCGCCCCGTCCTATAATGCCCGCCATGGTTATTCGTCTCGATGCTGCCGACGCGCACTGGCGTGTCGCGCCCATGCCCGGCTTCACTTCCCATCAGAAAGACTGGCTCACCCGCGGTGGTTCGCTCACCGCGCATCTGCGCACGCTCGGCACGGTGGCGGTGCACGTGACGCGCGAGGCCGTGGCGTTGCCGTGGTCCGACGAGCATGTTCCGCTTGGGCTCGCGCCGCGTGCGCCCGTGTGGGTGCGCGAGGTCGTGCTGGCTGTCGATGGCGTGCCGTTCGTCGCGGCGCACAGCGTCGCGCCGCTCGCCGCGAGCATTGGCGTGTGGCAGGCCATGCGGCGGCTGCGCACGCGGCCGCTCGCCGAACTGCTCTACAGCGACAGCAGCGTGGCGCGATCGGCGCTCGTGAGCCGTCGCGTGAACGCTCGGCATCCGCTCTATCGGCTGGCCGCGGCGCAGGGCGACGAAGAGCGGCGGCCGCACGCGCTGGTCGCGCGGCGCTCGGTTTTCACGCGATGCGGCGCACCGCTCATGGTGACCGAATGCATGCTGCCGGCGCTGTGGGCGCACCTCGATGCAATGACGGCGGCTGTTTCGCGCGGGGTGTATTCGTCGCGCGGGCGCGGTCCACTCGATCACGTTGCTTCGCGGGCGCATACAGCACATGGCTTGCATGCGGCCGATGTGCCGCCGGTGCCGCCGGTGCCGTTTGTGTCGCTGGTGCCGCATGCAAGCCATGAGCCTTGCGCACTGGAGTCTCGCGACGCGATGGAATCGGCGCTGCGGCAGCGGCGCCCCCGTTCTTGAGCGCTCGATCCCATGTCACTCAAACACTGCTTTGCCCCGGTCGTGGACAGCAACACGCGGCTGCTGATACTCGGCAGCCTGCCTGGCGAGATGTCGCTCGCGCAAGGGCAGTACTACGCGCACAAGCAGAACCGGTTTTGGCATTTGATGGGGGATGTGATTGGCGAGGCGTTGCCGCACATGAATTACGACGAGCGGCTGGAAGCGCTGCTCGATCATCGCGTCGGGCTTTGGGATGTGATTGCGAAGGCGCGGCGGGAGGGCAGTCTGGATAGCAACATTCGCGATCATGCGACGAACGATCTTGCCGCGCTCGTGGCAGGGTTGCCGAATCTTGCCGCCGTCGCATTCAACGGCGGCACTGCCGCAAAGATAGGTATGCAGGCGCTGGCGGAGAGCCGCCCGTCGCTCGATCTCGTCAAGCTTCCTTCAAGCAGCCCGGCTTATGCGGCCGTGCCCTATGCCCAGAAATTGAGGGCGTGGGAGGCGTTGCGTAAGTGGTTGGTGGAGTAGGCGCAGCGCGGGGCTGATGGGGCGGGAATGCCTGCACCCGCGGTACAAGGGGGTGCAGGCATTGATCTTTCGATCGAACACGAACGCGTGGGAATAGCGTGTGTGGGGGGCCATCCGCGTCTTCGCCCATGGCCTCTCGAGCTTGTCCCTAAGTCACTCACGTGCTTTTGCGCATTCCCGACCGGCAAGCTTTTGCCTATTCGCCGTGGCTAATCGTGGGCTGCGGGTGATTTCGTGGTCGGTGTCGCCAGCGTGTTGTTGACACCGAACGAGGGTAACGCTGAACCCGTGTTCGTCGCACTCGGCTGGTTCGAGTTCTGCGACGCACGACCGCTGTCCGAGCTGGTGTCACCCGGCGTGCCGTAGCCGCTCTTTGCATCGGCCGGCGACTTTGTAGTCGGGGTCGCAAGCGTGTTGTTGCCTTGTGCATAAGCACCACCCGACAACATAAGCGCAATACCGGCTGCGACCAGTGTGCTGGTTGTCTTGTTCATGACTCGCTCCTCTCTCTGATTGGACCAGAATTTTCGACGCAGACGAAAACGGCTCAATTGCTACTCAATTCAAGCCATGCACGATAAGGCTTATCGGGCCGGTATTGCGCGGTATCGACGCGTTGCCGCCGGCCGACCGTACCAAATCGAGTCTGCGCCCCATAGCGCAAAGGCTAGGAAAGCGGTCACCAAAAACCAAGCGTGTTGTCCGCAATGGTGAATTTCGTTTTTCGCGGCCAATTCAGGTCGAATTCCCGTGGTGGTACGGGCCTGTCATTGCAGGTCTCGAGCAAAACGGCATTCATTACGTACATGGGTGTCGGCGTAATGCGGCTACCTGCTTGCGTTCAGCAGTGTGCGGGCATCGTGTGGCAATGGGTCATCCGGCGGCGCGGCAACATCGGTGTCTTATCCGTTCGTCATAGCGCGGCGTTTGCCGCGCGCCCTGGCAGGTAGAATCGCATGCATTGTGCCTAATGCGCCGTACGAAATCAGCGAGCCCGAAATGACCAATACGTCTCTTCCATCACCTGACTGCGCCATCGATTCCGCAGCCGAAAGCCATGACGCAGACGTGCCCGAAACAGTTCACGAGGACTGTCTGTGGCGCGACGGCGGCTGGACCGCGCGCGTCATCAAGAACGAGGACGACGATGGCTGGGCCGTCGAGATGATCAAGGACGGCGAGCAGGAGCCTGCTCTCGTCGGCCCATGGACCATGGGCCGCAACAAGAAAGATCCGAAGCCGCTCGACACCGCGGCATTCAATACGCTGGTGAAAACTGCTTCGGAGGTATTGCGTCGGCACGAGCAGCAACTACGCGCGCAGTTGCATAAGAGCGTGACGGTCGCGGCGGCAGCGGGCGACGGCGAATTGGAGATCACGCTGGATATCGTTCCCGACGAGGACGAGCCGTACGCGCTCTTGACCGCGCTGGATGCCTTTGGCGAGCAGCTTGCTCAAGTGCAGGTGGCGCCGAACTTCAAGCTGAGCAAGGCGAGCGCGGCGAGCTGGGTGGAAAACGAATTTCGCCGGCCGGGCTGAAAGCGCGCGCGGCGTTGCGCAAGTAAGCGGCTGGGCTGGCCGGCCGACGCGGCGAGGGCGTCAGGGCGCGTCCGCTCGTTGCCATCAGGCAGCCCGTGCTCCGAAGTGAGGCCGCGAATACGACTTCGATCTGGCCTTGTCGTGGGACGCTTGCCGTTACCGCGTTCGATTTCGATCATCACTTCGCTCGCGATGTGGGTGCATGTCATGCGCGCCGTACCCGAGGCGCGGCCGGTTCTGATGGCGCCGCCGGGCCTGATGCGCGAGCGCTTCGCGGCGCGGCTTGCGGCGCATTGCATCGATATCGGGCGTGTCGCGTTCCTTACTTTCCGTCCGCGCGAACAAGTATCTCGAGACGTATCGCGAAATCGACCTCGCGCTCGACACGTTTCCGTACAACGGCCACACCACGAGCCTCGATGCGCTGTGGATGGGGTGTCGGTCGTCACACGTGTGGGCCGCTCGGTGGTGGGGCGGAGCGGCTTGAGTCAGCTTGCGAACCCGGGGCTTGCCGAACTCGCCGCTTCCACCGACGAACAGTCCGTTCAGCTTGCCGTTGAACTGGCTCACGACGCGCGTCGGCTTGCGGCGTTGCGTGCGAGCCTGCGGCCGCGCATGACGCAGCCGCCGCTGATGGATGGCGCGCGCGCTTCGCTACGAATAGGGAGCGCGCGTATCGGCAGATGTGGGCGCAATGGTGCGCTCGATTTGCCACAGGCGCAGACGCACTGCGACGGCAGCCCAACCCGTGCGGCGATGGCATACTCGCCGGGGCACGCGGACCGTCCGACGCGGCGGCCTGAGAATGGGCGCCTGGCCGCCGGATGCTATCCTCTCGATCCTTTGAAATTTCGGCACTTCAGCCCGGCCTCCCTTCATGACCACGCTCATCAAACGCGCCTCCGCCGAGGCCCGCGCCTCCCGTTCCACTCGCGACAGCCGCGAAACCCGCGCCGACCTCGCCATCGCGGCCCCGGGCCTGAAAGCCGGCAAGCGCCACGAGACGGCGCGCCCGAAGCGCATGCAGCGCCACGCCCTCGCAGCCGACACCGCAGCAGACAGCGCGTATTTCATCGAGGCGCCGCGCAAGCCGCGCTTCGCGCCGGTCACGTTTTCCGAAGAAGGCGGCGTGCGTTACCTGCACTTCGGCACGGAATGGGTGCAGGGTGCGATGCGGCTCAGCAAGCCGGACGCCATCGAGCTGGAGTATGCCGAGCAGATGATGGCGTGGCTGCTGTTCCTCGGTACGCCGAAGCGCATCGTCCAGCTTGGGCTCGGCGCCGCGGCGCTGACGAAGTTCGCGTACCGCTTTCTGCGTCCCGCGAAGGTGGAGGCGGTGGAAGTGAATCCGGCCGTGGTGGTGGCCGCCCGCACCATGTTCGCGCTGCCGCACGACGACGCCCGCCTCACCGTGCACGAGCGCGATGCGTGGGAGTTCGTCAACGACCGCGCCAACCACGGCACCATCGGCGCCATGCAGATCGACGTCTACGACGCCACGGCGCGTGGCCCGGTGCTCGACAGCGTCGGCTTTTACCGCGCGGTGCGGGCGTGCCTCACCCAGGCGGGCGTCGTCACCATCAACCTGTTCGGCGACCATCCGAGCTTCGTGCGCAACATGAAGCATCTGAAGGCCGCTTTCGATGGCCGCGTGGTCGCGTTGCCGGAAGTGCACGAAGGCAACCGGATCGCGCTCGCGTTCTCCGGTCCTGCGCTCGAAGTGCCGTACGCGCAGCTGGAGCAGCGCGCGAAGCTGATCGAGGCGAAGCTCGGGCTGCCCGCGCGCAAGTGGATAAAGGGCCTGCGCGAATCGACGGGGCAAACGGGCACGTCGTTCAGCATTTGACGCGTGGGCTGGCGGCCGATCTCGTCGACCCGCTCATCGGCCCCCCATCGGCCCCCCCATCGACCCCCGCGCGGGCCGGCTGCCGCCGTCCCCGGCAAGATAAGCCCTCAATTACCGCCGCCCGCCCGGGAAGCCGCGCGCGGCGCGGCGCTCCGGGTCGCCCCTGCTTGACCGCCCGTTCGGCGCTCCTATACTCTGTCCAGGTTTCGGGGTATCCCGCGGGCTATCCGCTTGCAGGACGGTTGCCCACCCCAAGCGATGCGGCAACTCAATATAAAAGGAAAAAGGAGACGTCATGGCACACGACGCCGACGCGAGCAAGTCACGCAAAGCGTGGCTCTGGTTGCTGGTGCTTCCCTGGATCGCAATGATCTGGGTCCCCTCGTACAACAAGGTCGAGCCCACGCTGTGGGATTTCCCGTTCTTCTACTGGTATCAGCTGCTGTGGGTGCTGATCAGCGCCGTGATTACCGCGCTCGTCTATCACAAGACCAAGGCGCGCAAGGGTAGCGGCACGGCGGGAGGCGCACGATGAACCTCACTGCCACGTTCGTCTTCGTTCTGTTTTTCATCGGCGTCACCATTCTCGGCTTCGTCGCGGCGCACTGGCGCAAGGGCGACCTCGCGCATCTCGACGAGTGGGGCCTGGGCGGCCGGCGTTTCGGCACCGTCGTGACCTGGTTCCTGCTGGGCGGCGACCTTTATACGGCCTACACCTTCGTTGCCGTGCCGGCGCTGGTGTTCGGCGCGGGCGCGACGGGCTTCTTCGCGTTGCCGTACACCATCCTGATCTACCCGTTTGCGTTCGTGGTATTTCCGAAGCTCTGGAGCATCGCGAAGCGCCACGGCTACGTGACTTCCGCGGACTTCGTCAACGCGCGTTACGGCAGCCGTTCGCTAGCGTTGGCGGTCGCCGTGACGGGCATCGTGGCGACCATGCCGTATATCGCGCTGCAGCTCGTCGGCATCGAAGTGGTGATCGGCGCGCTCGGCTTCGACACGACGGGCTTTGTCGGCGACCTGCCGCTCATCATCGCGTTCGCGATTCTCGCGGCATACACGTACACGTCGGGCCTGCGGGCGCCGGCGATGATCGCCATCGTCAAGGACCTGCTCATCTACATCACGATCGCCGTTGCGATCATCGTGATTCCGGCCCAGATGGGCGGCTTCGGCCATATCTTCAGCGCCGTGCCGCCGGCCAAGCTGCTGCTGAAGGCACCGGATGCCGCGAGCCTGAACGGCTTCAGCGCCTATGCCACGCTCGCCGTGGGCTCGGCGCTGGCGTTGTTCCTGTACCCGCACTCGGTGACGGCGATTCTCTCGTCGTCGTCGGGCAATACCATTCGCCGCAACATGGCGATGCTGCCCGCGTACTCGCTCGTGCTCGGTCTGCTCGCGCTGCTCGGCTACATGGCGCTTGCCTCGGGCGTGAAGGACATGCCGGAATTCGCGCCGTACTTCAAGGCGTTCGGTCCGAACTTCGCGGTGCCGGCACTGTTCCTGCACTTCTTCCCGTCGTGGTTCGTCGGCGTCGCGTTCGCGGCCATCGGCATCGGCGCACTGGTGCCGGCGGCGATCATGTCGATTGCCGCAGCGAACCTCTACACGCGCAACATCCACAAGGAGTTCGTCAACCGCAACATGACGCACGAGCAGGAGACCAACGTCGCGAAGCTGGTCTCGCTGATCGTGAAGGTGGGCGCGGTGGCGTTCATCCTCGGGCTGCCGCTCACGTACGCGATCCAGCTGCAACTGCTGGGCGGCATCTGGATCATCCAGACGCTGCCGGCCATCGTGCTCGGTCTCTACACGCGCGTGCTCGACTATCGCGGCCTGCTGATCGGCTGGGCGGTCGGCATCGTGACGGGCACGTGGATGGCGGTGTCGCTGAAGCTCGCCAGCTCCATCTTCACGGTGCACCTGTTCGGGATGGCGATTCCGGGCTATGCCGCCGTGTGGTCGCTCATCGTGAACCTCGTGGTGGCCGTGGTGGTGAGCGTGCTGATCCACGTGGCAGGCGTGAAGAAGGCTGAAGACCGCACGCGCCCCGAAGACTATCTGGACGTGGTCGAAAGCTGAGCTGCTTTGTAGTGGCTTCAGGCTGGCCTCGCGCTGACGGCGCGCCGGCTTCAAGGCGCTGACACCGATGCCCGCACCGCAAGGTTGCGGGCATTTGTTTTTCCGTTGCACGATAACGGGCGTCGCGCTGCTTGTCGTCCGCTCGTTGTGGCGTGCTGCCCTCGTGTTGCGGCTCAGCTTGTGCATGCGACTCGCGGTATTCCCGTTGCTGTGTAGCCCCCGATAACGCGCATTGCCCATCCATGGCTTCATCCGATCCCGACCGTTCGCGTTCCCCCACTGCCTTGCGATGCCGCTCCCCGCGCTCGCATATGGCGCGCGCCTGGCGCGCGGTGACGTCGCCGTATTACCGCTATCGCAATGCGGCCGTGATTCACAGCGTGCGCGTGGGACTGGCGATGCTCGTCTCCATTCTCGCGACGACAGGCATCAACGTGCCGCACGGCATCTGGGCCTCGGTCACGCTACTCGTGGTGATCGGCGGGCTGCAACACCAGGGCAATATCCGCAAGAAGGCGGCGGAGCGCGCCATCGGCACGCTGCTTGGCGCGGTGATCGGTCTCGTGGTGATCCTGCAGGCGAACGCCATCGGCTCGCCTGCGCTCACCTATGCGCTGATGTCGATCGTGGCCGGCGTGTGCGGCTATTACGCGATCGGCAAGCCCGCCTATGTCGCGCTGCTCACGGCCATCACGATGTGCATCGTGGCGGGCCACGGCGACAACCTCATCTCGGTTGGCCTCTGGCGCACGCTCAACGTGCTGGTGGGCATCGTGATCGCGCTCGCGTTCTCGTTTGCGCTGCCGCTCTACGCGACGTACTCGTGGCGCTATCGATTTGCAGACAATCTGCGCGAGTCCGCGCGCGTCTACGCGAAGATCATGAGCGGCGAGGCGCTCGACGCCGAAGCCCAGGTGCAGATCTTCCTGCGCCTCGGCAAGCGGCTCGTGCAGTTGCGCTCGTTGATGCCCTCCGTGACGAAGGAGACCGGCGTGCCGATGAGCACGCTGGAAGAGATCCAGCGGTTGCATCGCTCGCTCTTGAGCGCGCTGGAGATGCTTTCCACCGCGGCGCTCGGGCAGACCGAGTCTGCTGCGCGCGCGGCCTTTGCAGGCGCGGCGAACGTCGATGCGCCGGAGGTCAGAGCGGCTTTGCTCTCGATGGCGAGAGCCTTGCGGTTTGCGGGGGCGAAAGGGCTGCGAATGGCGAACACGCCGGCGCTCGGGCTGCCGGAACGCGAGGGCAACGCGGCGGAGGCCGGATCGTTAGCCGGTACTTCACTCGATCTGTTGGGCCCGTGCTGGCTCGGACGACGCATTGCCGGACAGGTCGATTGCCTGCGGGCCTTGCTGGTGGAAACGGAGCCGCAATGGAATATCGAGCGGCACGCTGCGGCTTCGTGACCTTCAGCGGCGCTGGGGCTGACGAAGCAGCTTTCCCGAATCACACGGATCACGGCGCCGCGAAGGGCACCGTGATCCGCTTACCGACACGCGTGAGCGCGACTGAGATCAGCGCAGCGCTTCGATCAGCTTCTCGAGCTTGATCGCGTCGGCCGCGAAGGCGCGAATGCCTTCGGCCAGCTTTTCCGTGGCCATCGCGTCATCGTTGACGAGGAAGCGGAACGACGGCTCGTCTACCGGCACGCGGTCGATCTGCTCGCCCTTCGCGCTTTCAGGCGACAGCTTGCGCTGCACCGGTTCCGTGCTGTCGTGCAACTTCTGCAGCAGGTCGGGGCTGATGGTGAGCAGGTCGCAGCCGGCCAGCTCGACGATCTGGCTCGTGGTGCGAAAGCTCGCGCCCATCACCTCGGTCGTGTAGCCGAACTTCTTGTAGTAGGCGTAGATGCGGCGCACGGACTGCACGCCCGGGTCGTTGGCACCGCCGTCCTTTGCTTCGTCCCAGTTGCTGCCGGCGGCTTTCTTGTACCAGTCGTAGATGCGGCCCACGAACGGCGAGATCAGCTGCGCGCCCGCTTCGGCGCAGGCTGCGGCCTGGGCGAGCGAGAACAGCAGCGTCATGTTGCACTTGATGCCGTCCTTCTGCAGCACTTCGGCGGCGCGAATGCCTTCCCACGTGGACGCGAGCTTGATGAGCACGCGCTCGCGGCCAATGCCGGCCGCTTCGTAGAGCTTGATGATTTCGTGGGCCTTGTCGATGGACGCCTTCGTGTCGAACGAAAGGCGCGCGTCGACTTCGGTCGAGACGCGGCCCGGAATGATCTTGAGAATTTCAGTGCCGAAGGCGATCAGCAGGTGGTCGATGATCGCGCCGACCGGCTTCGACGCGTGGTCGCGCACGGTTTTTTCGAGCAGCGGCTTGTAGTCGTCCTTCTGGACAGCCTTGAGAATCAGCGACGGATTGGTGGTTGCATCCTGCGGCTTGTACTGGGCGAGCTGCTGGAAGTCGCCGGTGTCCGCGACGACGGTCGTGTACTGTTTCAGCTGGTCGAGTGAGGTAGTCATGTCGAGCCTTGAAAAGCGCGTAAGCGCCGGGGTCCAGAGGAGTTGAAAGGACGGCCGCCTTAGGTGGTGCGTTGGGCTGCGTGTTGTTTTACCGGCGTTTTACCGGCGTGTTACCGGGGTTTTGCCGGGTCGGCCAGTATGGCTTGAGGCGCCGCTTTACGCTGCTATTTTATGGCGAATCGGATGATGCTGTTTTGACACCGCAGCCGCCGTGCCGCGTCACTTCGAGAGCACGCGCATGGCGGCTTCGAGTCCGGCGAGCGTGAGCGGATACATGCGCTGACCGAGTACTTCGCGAATCACGGAGATCGACTGCCGGTACGGCCACAGGCCTTCGGGCTCCGGGTTCAGCCATGCGAAACGCGGGAAGTGGTCGGCAAGCCGGCGCAGCCAGACCGCGCCCGCTTCGGCGTTGTTGTACTCCACCGACCCGCCCGGCTGCAGCACTTCGTAGGGGCCCATCGTCGCGTCGCCGACGAAGATCAGCTTGTAGTCCGGCGTGAAGCGGTGCAGCACGTCCCACGTCGGCGTGCGTTCGGTGTGGCGGCGCCGGTTGTTCTTCCAGAGGAAGTCGTAGACGCAGTTGTGAAAGTAGTAGAACTCGAGGTGCTTGAACTCGGTCTTCGCCGCCGAGAAAAGCTCTTCGGTGCGGCGGATGTGATCGTCCATGGAACCGCCGACGTCGAGCAGCATCAGCACCTTCACGTTGTTGTGCCGCTCGGGCACCATCTTGAGGTCGAGCCAGCCGGCGTTCGCCGCGGTGCTGCGAATCGTGTCGGGCAGGTCGAGTTCCTCGGCCGCGCCTTCGCGCGCAAAGCGCCGCAGCCGGCGCAGCGCGACCTTGATGTTGCGCGTGCCGATCTCCACCTGGTCGTCGTAGTCGCGATACGCGCGCGCCTCCCACACCTTCACCGCGGAACGCTGCCCCGCCGCATCGCCGCCGATACGCACGCCCTCGGGGTTGTAGCCGCCATGGCCGAACGGCGACGTGCCGCCCGTGCCGATCCATTTGCTGCCGCCTTCGTGGCGTTCCTTCTGCTCGTCGAAGAGTTGCTTCAGGCGTTCCATCAGCTTGTCGAGCCCGCCCATCGCTTCGATCTGCGCCTTCTCCTCGGCGGTGAATTCGCGATCGAGCTTCTTCTTGAGCCAGTCATCGGGTATCTCGAAGGCGAGCGCGGACTTCGCCTCGGCGCCGTGGAAGTACGCGCCGAACGCCGCGTCGAAGCGGTCGTAGTACTGCTCGTCCTTCACGAGGATCATGCGCGCGAGGTAATAGAACTCGTCGAGCGAAGGCGCGATGACGTTCGCCTTGAGCGCCTCGATGAGCGTCAGGTACTCCTTCACCGAAACGGGCAGCTTCGCTTCGCGCAGCGAGTAGAAGAAATCGATCAGCATGCCGGAACTCCGTTCGTGGCCCACCCGTGGCCAATTCGTGGCCGCTGTGTCGCGGCACAACCCTTAGCGGTTGTTGCGGTTCATGAAGATGAGCCGCTCGAAGAGACCCACGTCCTGCTCGTTCTTTAGCAACGCGCCCGCGAGCGGCGGCACGATCTGGCGGTTGTCGGGCGAGCGCAGCGCTTCGGGCGGAATGTCTTCGGCGAGCAGCAGCTTGAGCCAGTCGAGCAGTTCGGACGTCGAGGGCTTCTTCTTCAGCCCGGCCACGTTGCGCAATTCGAAGAAGCTTTCGAGCGCCGCGCGCAGCAGCGTCTTCTTGATGCCGGGGTAGTGCACCTCGACGATCTGTTCCATGGTGGCCGGATCGGGGAAGCGGATGTAGTGAAAGAAGCAGCGACGCAGGAACGCGTCGGGCAATTCCTTCTCGTTGTTCGATGTGATGATGACGAGCGGCCGATGCACGGCGCGCACGAGTTCGCGCGTCTCGTACACGTAGAACTCCATGCGGTCGAGCTCACGCAGCAGATCGTTCGGAAACTCGATGTCGGCCTTGTCGATCTCGTCGATGAGCAGCACCGTGGGTCGATCGGCTTCGAACGCCTGCCACAGCACGCCCTTCACGATGTAGTTGCGGATGTCCTTGACGCGCTCGTCGCCCAGCTGCGAGTCGCGCAGACGCGAGACCGCGTCGTATTCGTAGAGGCCTTGCTGCGCTTTCGTCGTGGACTTGATGTGCCACTGCAGGAGCGGCATGTTCAGCGCCGCGGCCACTTCCTCGGCGAGCATCGTCTTGCCGGTGCCCGGCTCGCCCTTGATGAGCAGCGGCCGCTTGAGCGTCACGGCCGCGTTGACCGCGAGCTTGAGATCGTCGGTGGCGACGTAGTGAGAAGAGCCTTCGAAGCGCATGGCGGCTACCTGGGCGAAAAAAATTCAGTATAAGTCAGATGCCCTGTTGCCTTGGGCGGGGCTCCGATATCGTTCAGCTCGCGTTCAAAGGCGCGTTCGCCTGCGCATTCGCGCGAGTATCGGGTGACGATTCGCGGACCGCTTGCGCGTGCGCCGGCGGGTCCTGGGACTATCGCCGGCGAGCTTCGGGACAACCCGCAGGACCCGTGCCCGGCGGGCCGCCGCCCTTGTTGGCCGTGTGGACGTGCGGCACGGCGTCGCGGTACAATCGGGTCGATTTTTTTGGCCTGCGTCCGGCCTTCGAAGAAATAACGGCGCGGGCCGTGGCCTTTTCGGGCGTCCGTTTCCCCTCAAGCCAGGTTACATGCTATGAACAAATTCGTCGGCAAACACGTCGTGATCGCAGCCATGTCTGTGCTCGCGGGCTTCGCCGCCAACGCGAACGCGGACGTCGTCGGCAACGCGAAGGCGGGCCAGGGCAAGGTCGCGATGTGCATTGGTTGCCACGGCATTCCGGACTACCGCACCGCGTACCCCGAGGTCTACCGGGTTCCCATGCTCGGCGGCCAGAACCAGAAATATCTCGAGAACGCGTTGCACGGCTACAAGAAGGGCGATCGCCACTTCGACACGATGCACGCCATTACGGCTTCGCTGTCGGATCAGGACATCGCGGACATCGCGGCTTACTACGCGGCCCAGTCGTCCACGTCGAAGAACAATCCCGAGAAGTGACCGGCGCGGTCACCCGGCACTCTAATTTCACGGGACAGGAGAATTCATGAACAAGCCCCACACGGCTCTTCATACCCTTCAAGCGATGCTCAAGGCGGCTTGCGCCGCGCTCGCACTGGCCGGTTTCGCTGCCGGCGCCCACGCGGCGGACGCCGCGAACGGCAAGGTGCTCGCTGATAGCCACAACTGCGCGGCCTGCCACGGCGCGGGTCTCAACAAGCCGGTGAGCCCGGAGTATCCGAAGCTCGCGGGCCAGCACGCCGACTACGTCTACTGGGCACTGCGCCAGTATCAGATGGGCAACGGCAACCCGCATCTGGGCCGCAACAATCCGATCATGCAGGCGCAGGTGCAAAGCCTTTCGCAGGGCGACATGAAGGACATTGCGGCCTACGTCGAGTCGCTCTCCGGCGACCTCGTGCAGAAGAAGTAAGCTGCGCGAAGCCCGGTCACCGGGCAGCCGGCGAATACGATGGCAGAACGACACCCCGCTTTCCGGCGGGGTGTCGTTTTTTTATGTGCGCGTGGCGGGGCGAGGGCGCCCAGGCACGGCGTCCTTAGTGCCCTTAGTCCCCTTACTCCCCTTAGTCCCTTGTGGCCCGGCGCTCGATACGGGCGAGATACGCATCGGTGTCCGGCGGCGTGTTGGTGCGCTGGGCTTCCCAGAGCGTCTCGCCGAGGCATTCCATGATCGCGTGATGGGCGTCGTGGCTCGTGCCGAGCCTTGCCGCTAGGCGCTCGTGCGCGGCGCGAATACCGGGCGGTTGGTCGATGGAAAGCTGCTCGCTGATGGCGAGGTGCATCGAAAGATGCAGGAACGGGTTCGTCTCGCCGCGCTCGGGCGAGTAATGCTCGGCACTCGCGCTGTCTACGTCGGCGAGCGCGGCATGGTACTCCGGGTGCTCGACGATCCAGTCGGCGGCGATGGCTTCGAGTGGCGTCAGGATTTCCCCGGCGCGCTGTTTGCGCCAGGTTTCGGTGAAAAAGCGGCGGACTTCGTCACGGCTGGGATTGAACATCGTAGGCGACCGGATGGGGAATGCGTTGCGGGATTGAGGCGGTTGGGGCGGGTTGGCAGGGGAGGGCGACAATTTGTCGCAGGTCTTCTGCCAAGGATGCCGAAAGCGCCGCGGCTCACATCTGCGTCACATCTGCGGCGGCGGGGTCTTCTGCTTGAACTCGCATAGCGGTTCGATCACGCAGTGCCAGCATTCCGGCCGCCGCGCCTTGCAGACATATCGCCCGTGAAGAATCAGCCAATGATGCGCGTCCTGGCGGAACGGCTCGGGTGTGAACTTCTCGAGTGCGGCCTCCACGGCTCGCACGTCCTTGCCGGGAGCGAGCCCCGTTCGATTCGCAACCCGAAAGATATGCGTATCCACCGCGATCGTGGGATGACCGAACGCGGTGTTGAGCACCACGTTGGCCGTCTTGCGGCCCACGCCCGGCAGGCTCTCCAGCGCTTCGCGATCGGCAGGCACTTCGCCGTCGTAGCGCTCGATCAGGATGCGGCTCGCTGCCACGACGTTCTTCGCCTTGGTGCGGTACAGCCCGATCGTTTTGATGTATTCGGCCACGCCCGCTTCGCCCAGCTCGACGATCTGCTGCGGCGTGTTCGCGACGGGGAACATCTTGCGCATGGCCTTGTTGACCGATACGTCCGTGGCCTGCGCCGACAGCATCACGGCGATCAGCAGCTCGAATGGCGTGGTGTATTCGAGTTCGGTGGTCGGATGCGGATTGAGGCTTTGCAACGTCTCGAAGATGGCGCGGCGTTTGTTCGCGTTCATGCGGTCGGTAAGTGCGGAGGTAGAGGCTGGGATGAGCGCTGGCTGGCGGGTCAGTCGGTATCGGGCTGCGAGGGCGCGTCGCCTTGCTCGCCGGAGGCGATGCGAAGACGCCGCCGGCGCGCTTCGGCTTCGTCGATCTGCGCCTGTACGTCGGCGGTGACATGGTCGGTGTTGCGCGGACCCAGTCCTTTCGCGACCAGCTCTTCCTTCTTCTTGCGGGCGCGGTCCAGCGCGGCCTGGATGATGGCGCGCTTCTTCGCTTCGGCATCGCTGGCGGGCGCGGCAGGCGCTGCGCTGGGCACTTCGCTCTGCACAGGCGCCGTGGTTGCCGCGCTGCGCGCGGGCTGCGGTGCGGCGTGCAGTCCCGCACGCTTTGCCACCGCGCGCGCTTCCGCGGCTTCGCGCTCGCGCTCCATGCGCGCAAGGCGTTGGTCATGGCGTTCGCGGGCGGCGTCGGCCTGCTCCTGCGACCACGCGGCCCAGCCCGTTGCGCCGTCCGTCACGGGCACCATCGCGATGCAATCGACCGGGCAGGGCGCCACACACAGATCGCAGCCCGTGCACAGCGGCGCGACGACCGTATGCATCTGTTTCGGTGCCCCGACGATTGCATCGACAGGGCATGCCTGCATGCACAGCGTGCAGCCGATACACAGGTTTTCGTCGATCACGGCGAGCGGCCGCGGCCGTTCGGCACCGTTGACGGGATTGAGCGGGATGACCGGCTTGCCGAGCAGGCCGGCAAGGCGCGCCACGCCTTCGGCGCCGCCGGGCGGGCACTGGTTGTAGTTCGCGGTGCCGGCGGCGACGGCTTCGGCGTAGGGCCGGCAGCCGTTGTAGCCGCACTTCGTGCATTGCGTCTGGGGAAGCAGATCTTCGATGCGATCTGCGAGTGTCTTCGAATCGGTCACGGTCACGACATGAGGAGCTGGCCGAAACGGTCGCAAAACGGCTGCAAATCAGGCTGCCGAACGGTCCTTATGCGCCGTGCTACGCGGCCTGTCAGGGGGTGGAACAGGGCCGGACAGCCCTTGCCGCTGCGCGCTTGCCAAATGCGGCATTATCGCCGATTTCCCCGATTGCCATTGGCGACCCATGTGCCATAATCAAAACGCTTTACAGGAAAGACCCCAGGAACGGCGGGGCGCGCCAGCCAAGGCGCTCCAGTTCACCGCTGCCGATGCATGGCGAGGAGACGTTCGGCAGCGGCCCGGATAACGCGGCTCACGCAGCATCTTGAGACCATGAACCAGCCAAAAATCAAAAGAGATCCTGAAGGCACGCGTCGCCGTATCCTGCTGGCGGCCGCGGAGGAGTTCGCAAACGGAGGGCTCTTCGGCGCGCGCGTCGATCAGATTGCGAGGCGCGCAGAGACGAACGAGCGCATGCTCTATTACTACTTCGGCAGCAAGGAACAGCTTTTCACGGCAGTACTCGAGTACGCGTTCAGCGCACTCAACGAGGCCGAGCGCTCGCTCGATCTGAACGGCGTGGCGCCGGTGGAAGCAATGACGCGCCTTGCGCATTTTGTGTGGGACTACTACCGGGATCATCCCGATCTGCTGCGGCTCGTGAACAACGAAAACCTGCACGAGGCCCGCTACATGCAGAAGTCGTCGCGTATTCGCGAGATGATTTCGCCAATCGTTGCCACCGTCGGCAGCATTCTCGAGCGCGGGCAGAAGGCCGGGCTTTTCCGCAGCAACGTCGATCCGCTGCGCTTTTACGTGACGCTCTCCGGCATGGGCTATTACATCGTGTCCAACCGGTTCACGCTGACCGCTACGTTGGGTCGCGATTTCAGCACGCCGACCGAGCGCTCCGAACTCGTGCAGATGAATACGGAGATGCTGCTCGCGTATCTGATGAGGCGCTGACGCGTCTCGCGCGGTGACTCATGCAGTAAGCCCTGCGCGCAGCCGACGTGTGAACCGGCTGCGCGAGCAAGCGTTGTTGCGGCTGGGGGAACTCAGGCTTCGGCGTGTTCTGTCTCGACACGGGGCGCCTTTGCGTGTTCTTGGATGAAGTCGCGCAGTTGCGGATAGATGATGGTGCGCCAGCGCCGACCCGAGAAAATGCCGTAATGCCCGCACTTTTCCGCGGTGAAATGACGCCGGTGTGCCTCGGGAATGCCACTGCACAGGTCTTGCGCGGCACGCGTCTGGCCGTCGCCGGAGATGTCGTCCAGCTCGCCTTCGATCGTGAAGAGCGCCGTGTGCTTGATGTCTTGCGGACGCACACGCTCGCCGGCCACATCCCACGTGCCTTCGGCAAGACGGAACTCCTGAAAGACGATGCGGATGGTGTCGAGGTAATACTCGGCGGCCATGTCCAGCACTGCGTTGTATTCGTCGTAGAAGTTGCGGTGCGCTTCGGCATCCTCTTCATCGCCGCGCAGGAGGCTCTGATAGAAGTCCCAGTGCGAGGCGGCATGCCGCTCAGGATTCATCGCGACGAAGCCCGCGTGCTGCAGGAAGCCCGGATACACCTGGCGTCCCACGCCCGGATAATTGGGCGGCACCGTATGAATCACGTTGTTCTCGAACCAGTTGTACGAGTGCTGCGTGGCGAGCGAGTTGACCGAGGTCGGGCTGCGGCGCGCGTCGATCGGGCCGCCCATCATCGTCATGGTGCGCGGCGTGTCCTCGCCGCGGCTCGCCATCAGCGAGATGGCCGCGAGCACGGGCACCGTGGGCTGGCAGACCGAAATCACGTTGAGATTCTTCGCGCCGATGTGGCGGATGAACTCCTGGACGTAGGCGATGTAATCGTCGAGATGGAAGGGGCCGTCTTCCACCGGCACCATGCGGGCGTCGATCCAGTCGGTGATGTAGACCTTGTGGTCTTGCAGCAGCGTGCGCACGGTGTCGCGCAGCAGCGTGGAATGGTGGCCGGAGAGCGGCGCGCACACCAGAACAACGGGTTCGTCCTTGAGCTGGGAAACCGCTTCGCTGTCATCGGCGTAGCGCTTGAAGCGCAGCAGCCGGCAGAACGGCTTTTCGATGATGGTCTGCTCGACGATCGGAATGTTGTGGCCGTCTTTGACGATCTGGTGAATGTCGAACTGGGGCTTCTCGTAATCCTTGCCGAGCCGGTACAGCAGTTCGTACCCGGCCGACAGGCGCGACGCCCCCGGCACGTAGGCGAACGGGCTGGCCGGATTCGCAAACGATTTCGACGCGGCCTGAGCCCAGGCGCTCAGCGGGCTCAGCAAGGCCCGCTGGAATTCATGAAACTGATAGAGCATGTGGGCGCTCCGGGCGTTGGGGCGGTTCGCACGGGGCCGCGGGGCTGGCGCGGTCCTGGAGGCGGGCCTTCCGGGTTGCTTTAAGGTTGCGTGTGACTTGCTTCTGGCTGGTAAACGGTCAGTGTAATTATCGGCCAGGGGCGTCGATCGATGATATCCGACGGGCACCCATTGTGCAACGCAACAACAGTCGGACAATATAGGGGTAATCCTTCATCGTGCGGTCACTGCGACGTGCTGGCGTCGCTGAACGCGCTGTCGCTGGCCTGGCCGCTTTGCTTGCCGTTGTGCGCCGGCTGGCCTGTCGCGGTGGCCATTTCCTGCTCGTGGCGCATCAGGTTCAAGCCGGTGTGAACGAGCGCGACATGCGAGAACGCCTGCGGGAAATTCCCTACCAGCCGGCCGGCCTCCGGATCGTATTCCTCGGCGAGCAGGCCGACGTCGTTGGCAAGCCCGATCAGGCGCTCGTACATGTCGTGGGCCTCCTGAACCCGGCCCTGCAGCGCGAGGTTATCGACCATCCAGAAGCTGCAGGCGAGGAACGTGCCTTCGCCGGGCGGCAGGCCGTCGTCGACGTCGGTGGTGCGGTAGCGCATCACGAAGCCGTCGCGCATCAGATGCTTTTCTATCGCAGCGACCGTGCCCGCCACGCGAGGGTCTTTCGGCGGCAGAAAGCCGAGGAGCGGCAGCAGCAGGGCGCTCGCGTCGAGATCGTCGCCGCCATAGACCTGGGTGAACGCGTTGATGCGCGGGTTCCAGCCGTGCTCGCAGACCGACGCGTGAATTTTCGCGCGCATGGCATGCCAGTGTTCGAGCGGCGCCGGCAGCCCGAACGATTCGGCCGATTTGATCGCCCGGTCGTACGCGACCCACGCCATGACCTTCGAGAACGTGAAGTGCTGCCGTCCGCCGCGCGTTTCCCAGATGCCCTCATCCGGCTGTTCCCAGATGGTTTCCAGGTGTTCGAGCATCGTGCACTGGATGGACCACGCGGTCTCATCGGCCTGCAGCCCGCCCACGCGCGCGAGATGCAGGGCGTTCATCACTTCCCCGTAGACGTCGAGCTGCAACTGGCCGACCGCGTTGTTGCCGACGCGCACGGGCTTTGCACCTTCGTAGCCGGGCAGCCATTCGATTTCCGACTCCGGCAGCCGGCGCTCGCCCGCAATGCCGTACATGATCTGCAACTGCTGCGGCGAGCCCGCCATCACGCGGCCCAGCCAGCTACGCCATGCGCGCGCCTCGTCGTAGTAGCCGCCACGCATGAGGGCGAGCAGCGTGATGGTAGCGTCGCGCAGCCAGCAGTAGCGGTAGTCCCAGTTGCGGGTACCACCCAGTTGCTCGGGCAGCGACGTGGTGGGCGCCGCGACGACGCCGCCCGTGGGTTCGTACGCCAGTGCCTTGAGCGTGAGCATCGAGCGGCGGATGGGCGCGGCCCAGCGACCTGTCACCGTGCTGCGCGACGACCACTCGGCCCAGAAGTTTTCCGTGCGGGCGAGCGCCGAGTGCGGATCGCGTGGCGGCGGAAGACGCAGATGCGACTGTGCGTACGCGAGGGAGAACGGCACGCGTTCTCCCTCGGACACCGTGAAGTCCGCCACGGTGTGCATGTTCTCGCCGCGGAGTTCCACGGGCGTGCGCAGCACCACGGTATCGGGGCCGACAATTGCCTTGATGCCGCTTTCGTAGACCAGCCGGCTGACCCACGGCACCGAGAAGCCGTAGTCGAAGCGCAGCGCAAGCCGCATGTGCATGGGCACCCTGCCGCGCCGACCTACCACGATGCGCACGAGTTCGGACCAGCCGTTGCCGGGCGGCATGAAGTCGATCAGCGTGACGGCGCCTTCGGGCGTCTCGAAGTCGGTTTCGAGAATCAACGTTTCGCTGCCTGCCTTGCCCCGATAGCGGCGTGTGATCTTCACGTCACCTTCCACCGCGGGCGCGATCTGCCAGTGGCCATGATCCTGCGTGCCGAGCAGCGCGGCGAAGCACGCGGCGGAATCGAAGCGGGGCCAGCAGAGCCAGTCGACGGAACCGGAGCGCGAGACCAGTGCGGCGGTATGGCCGTCGCCGATGAGTGCGTAGTCTTCAATGAGTGCGGGCATGGTCGGCAGGTAAGAAATGCGCTCGATGTACGCGCGATGCAGCGAGGTACGACTGATGTTACCGGGAGACCGGCTGCGGGCAGCCGCGGCCGGTCTCAATGAGGCGTGACTCGTCATTTACCCGGTATCTGGACATTTGGCGCTAGCGTTTGACATTTTCACTGCTTACAATCCCTCAGCGGGCGACAGCGAGAGGGTCGAGAAACGACACCAATATGTCCGCCGCTGTCTCTGTTGTGTCACCTCTTCATCGCAGCGCGCCGCGCACTCGTTGCAGTACCTGTGCCGGTCCCTTTCGCCTCGTCGCTTTGAGCCCCACGCGACGTTTTCGAGGATAGAAGCCATGCTGTCGAAATCCGATTGCATCACGATTCTTTCCGCTGCAAGCGAACTTGCCGACGACTCCCTGCTGTCACTGGACCCGAGCCGCCTGGGGCTGACCCGCAACGGGATGGAAACGGCTGCGGCGTTCCTGATCGAGCGAGGCTGCTTCAAACGTTACCGCGACGGCGACGGCCATTATGCCGTGGGCGGTTTGTCGCTGCAGGGCAAGCTGCGCCTCGACCAGCTTGCGAACGGCTGACGGATCGGTGGGCTGAGTTGCTGACTGCGCCTGACGCGCGCGGACACGACTAACACGGCTCATTGTCAGTCCGCAGCCGGCTACGAAACAATCATCCGGATGGCGGATGCGAGACCGGCACGCGACGCCGTTGCCGGCGGCATGTGCCGGGCACCTGCATTCAGAGATGCGACGACCCCATGCCGAAGATCCCGATGAGTCCGATGATGATGAGGTAGAGCGCCACGATGTAGTTCAGGAGGCGCGGCATGATGAGGATGAGAATGCCCGCGATCAGCGAAACGATGGGGCCCAGGCTCAGCGTGACATTCATGCAGACTCCCTCCCGGCGATAAGTTGGCGGACAGCGTCTGGCGGCGAGCGCCGGCGTGCACGGCGCAGCGCCTGCGCAATCCGGCGTGACCTTCTATACTTCGCCCAATAACCACAACGTGTCCAAGGCGCCTCGCAAACACATCTGGCCAACCATTGCGTTAGCCGATTTGCCGATGTCTTTCCTTGCAGGCACGAGCGCACACTATATCCGCATCATTGCCGCTTGCGCTAACGGCCGCGCTGTAGACCAACCCGGCGACACCGTCAGAATCCAACAATCCGATGTCAAGGAGGTCCACATGCATCGTAGTGCCCGCGCCGCATCCGGCGTGCCCGCATCATCGAAAGCGTTCGTTGCCCAGCCGTACCGGTTCTCCCGTTCCTTTATCACGCTCATCAAGGGACTTGCCATCATGGCTTCCATTGCCACGACGCATGCACTCGCAGAAGAGTCGGCCGCCGTTCCCGCCGACGGCGTCTACGACCTGCTGATCGGCACCTATACCGGGCCAAAGAGCGAGGGGCTCTACGTCTACCGCTTCGATACGAAGACGGGCGACGCGACACGCGTTTCGGTGGCGAAGACGGTGAACCCCTCGTACCTCGTGGTGAGCCGCGACCGGCACTACGTCTATGCCGTGAACGAATTGCCCGGCGACAACGGGCCGGCCTCGCAGCGCGGCGGCATCAGCGCCTTTCGTTTCGATGCCGCGAGCGGCCAGCTGACCTTCCTGAACCGAGTCTCGTCGGAGGGCAACGACCCGTGCTATCTGAGCTTCTCGCCGGATGGGCGCTATCTGCTCACCGCGAACTACTCGGTGGCGGCGGACCCCGGCGGCAGCTTCGCCGTGTTCCCGATCCAGCCGGACGGCCAGGTGGGCAGCTCCGTGCTCACCGTGCATCATGAAGGCGGTGGTCCGGTGAAGGGTCGCCAGGACAACGCGCACGTGCACTCCACCGTGTTCTCGCCGGACGGCAAGTACCTGTTCGTTCAGGACCTCGGCGCGGACAAGATCTACGCTTACCACTACACGCCCGACGGCAGCCGCGGTCTTTTGAGCCCGACGCAGACGCGCTACATCCCCATGAAGGCAGGCAGCGGCCCGCGTCATCTGGTGTTCGACAATGACGGCCGCTACGCGTATCTGACGAGCGAACTCGCGGCCACCGTGACGGTGCTTCGCCATGAGGACGGCAAGCTCGCGCCCGTGCAGACGCTGCCGCTCGCAGCGCCCGGTTTCAAGGGCAAGCAGGGCGCGGCGGCGATCCACCTGTCGCCCGATGGACGCTTTCTCTATGCGTCCAATCGCGGCGACGCGAACGAGATCGTGATCTTCGCCGTCGATGCGGCCAACGGCCATCTGAAAGAGGTGGGGCGGCAGTCCAGCCTCGGCCAGGCGCCCCGCGAATTCACGATCGACCCGACCGGGCACTGGCTCATCGTCGGCAACCAGAACAGCGATACGGCGTACGTGTTCCGCCGCGATCCACAGACCGGCCTGCTCGGGTCCGATCCGAAGCGTATCGACGTGGGTTCGCCGGTCGACTTCAAGCTGGTGTCGCCGTCGTGAGCGGGTGGCGGCGCATGTGAGGCAATGGTGTGCGGGCGCGCGCCTCGCGCGGCGCCCGCGGAGGGAAGGCCGCCGAGGTAGGGATCGGCGCAATCGGCAGGATGGAACGCGCGATGGGAGCGAAGCAGGCAAGCAGAACGTTCGGCGCGGCAGCGGGGCTGGCAACGCTTGCGCTGCTTTCGCCGCTCGCCGCGAACGAGGCGCACGCGAGCTGTCCGTCTTCGTCGGCGCTTCTCGAGGCCGCATGCAATCGTGCGGCGCGCGTGGCCGAAGAGGGCACGTGGGATCTCTATCTCACGGGCTATGGCTGGCACATCGACGGCTATAGCGCCGACGACCGCCGCCATCTCAACGCGCAGTCGTGGGGCGGCGGCGCGGGCAAGCACTTCACGGACACGAACGGCAACGAAGACATCCTGTTCGCGCTCGTCTTCATGGATTCGCACAACAACCCCGAACCCATCGCCGGCTGGGCGCGCCAGTGGTACACGTCGCCCGTGCTGGGCGGTCTTTCGGTTGGCGGCGGCTACTTTGCGGGCTTCACCGCGCGCAGCGACATCCTGCATTACCTGCCGGTGCCGCTCGCGCTGCCGGTGGCTTCCATCCGCTATGCGAAGGCGTCGGTGATGGGCGCTTTCATTCCACGCGTTCCGGGCGTGAGCAAGGGCGACGTCGCGTTCTTCTGGGCGCGCTACGAGTTTTGACTGCCTTGTGCCAACTGCTCGCTCAGATGATGCGTCATTCCGCGGGCCCAGGCGCGAGCACTTCGCGGCTGCCGTTGACCCCCATCGGCGAGACGAGCCCGGCGGTTTCCATCTGCTCGACGAGCCGTGCCGCGCGGTTGTAGCCGATGCGCAACTGACGCTGCACCGACGAGATCGACGCACGCCGCGTACGCACCACGAAGGCGACCGCTTCGTCGTAGAGCGGGTCGGCTTCGGCGTCCGGCGCGTCGCCGAAGAGGTCCTGCTGGCCGCCTTCCGATGCCGGGCCGTCGAGAATGCCTTCCTCGTACTCCGGCTCGCCGAACTGCTTCAGGTATTCGACGACACAATGCACTTCCTCGTCGGCCACGAACGCGCCGTGCACGCGCTGCGGATAGCCGGTGCCCGGCGGCAGGAACAGCATGTCGCCCTGGCCCAACAGCGATTCGGCGCCCATCTGGTCGAGAATCGTGCGCGAGTCGATCTTCGACGACACCTGGAACGCGACGCGCGTGGGAATGTTGGCCTTGATAAGACCCGTGATGACGTCCACCGAGGGCCGCTGCGTGGCGAGAATCAGATGGATGCCCGCCGCGCGTGCCTTCTGCGCGAGCCGCGCGATGAGTTCTTCGATCTTCTTGCCCGCCACCATCATGAGGTCGGCGAGTTCGTCGATCACCACGACGATGAGCGGCAGCGGCGAGAGCGGCTCGGGTGCTTCGGGCGTGAGCGAGAACGGGTTGCCGATCTTCTTGCCCTTCGCGTCCGCGTCGCGAATCTTCTGATTGAAGCCCGCGAGATTGCGCACGCCCACGGCCGACATCAGCTTGTAGCGCTTCTCCATCTCGCCCACGCACCAGTTGAGCGCGTTGGCCGCGAGCTTCATGTCGGTGACCACGGGCGCGAGCAGATGCGGAATGCCCTCGTAGACCGAAAGCTCCAGCATCTTGGGGTCGATCATGATGAGCCGCACTTCCTCGGGCGTTGCCTTGTAGAGCAGCGAGAGGATCATCGCGTTGATGGCGACCGATTTGCCCGAGCCCGTCGTGCCGGCCACGAGCATGTGCGGCGCCTTGGCGAGATCGGCGACGACGGGGTGTCCCGTGATGTCCTTGCCCATCGCGATGGTGAGCTTCGAATGCGAGTGCTGATACAGGCTCGATTCGAGAATCTCGGAGAGGCGAATCATCTGGCGGCGCGCGTTGGGCAACTCCAGGCCCATGCATGTCTTGCCCGGAATGGTTTCCACCACGCGAATCGACGTGAGACCGAGGCCGCGTGAAAGATCCTTCATGAGGCCGACGATCTGGCTGCCGCGCACACCTAGCGCGGGCTCCACTTCGAAGCGCGTGATGACGGGCCCGGCCGACGCGCCCACCACGCTCACCGGCACCTTGAATTCCTGCAGACGCTGTTCGATCAACTGGCCGGTTTGCGCGAGTTGGGCGTCGGATACGGGCTCGATGCTCGCATCGGCGGGCTCGAGCAGATCGAGCCCGGGCAGTTCGACCCGCGAGGCCGACGGCGCGCGGAATTCGAAGGTGGCGTGCGCGTGGCCGCGCAGCGGCGAACGGGCGGCAGAGGTGGCAGAGGCGGCAGATTCCGGTGTGGCGGCGGGGTCGCTCGTGGTTGCGGCTTGTGCCGTGGTGTTCCCTGACGCGGTGAGCGTGGCGGCGCTTTCCAAGGCAGGGCGGGTCACCGGAGCGAGCGTCGTGATGTCAGGCGCAGCGGGATGGCCCGGCGACGGCGCGGTCTGCCCGACCGGCGGCGTGACTTCGACGACGGTCGCGGCGGGCGCAGCCAGGGCAGCGGCAGGGGGCGCAAGGTCCAGGGCGACGGTACTGGCCGGCGCCCCGACCGCTTCGTGATGCCGTTCCGGTTCGGGCTCGGCGAACGAGAATGCCGGACGCACCGGTGCCGACGGCATGTCCTGCCATGGCGCGAGCGCTGGCTCCGCGGCGACGTTGCCGTGAGCGATAGCGGGGCCGGGGAAGCGCACAACGTTGGACGAGACGGAGAGCGGCAACGACGCGGCCGAGACAGCTTCGTCCCCGCCCGATGCACTCGCCGACACGCCGATGGCTGGCGGGGCCTCGTCCGACGGCAATTGGGCGACGTCATTGGCGAGCACCGCAAGCGGGTTCGTCGTCGTGTCGGATGCGGGCGTGGCCGGCACCGGCGTCACGAGCGGATGCGGTGCGGCGGCTGTGAGCGAGCGTTCCGTTGCGGCGGGAGTCGCCATGAGTTGGCCGGATGCGGCGGGCGCAAGCGGCGAGGGAATGGCTTGCTCCGCGACTGCATCGGTCGAGTCCATTGCAGTCGGCGCATCCATTGCACTCGACACATCTGCTAGCCGCGAACGTTGCTCCGCTTGCCCTTCGCTCTGCGGCTGCGGGGTTGCGTGGCCCGTGCCGTCGCCATTCACCGCTTCCACGTTCCCGCGACGCGCGAGACTCGCGCCGGCGAGCGAAGTCCATCGCGCGGTGTTCTCTTCGATGCTACGCAGCGTTTCCTGCACCGTGGAGGAGAGCGGCTGCCGCTCGGCTTCGTCGATGCGTGCGGGGCGCGAGTAAGCCGGCGCGGGCGTGCGGCCAGGGCGCGTGGGCGTGCCGGTGGAAGGCGCGCTGGCGTGGGTAGTTGTGGGCATTGCGGTGTCGTGCGCGCCAGCCACCCAAACGGGTTGCGCTGACGACTCACCGGACGACGGAGACGCCGGGTCCGAAGCGGAACCCAACGCCGAAGCAGACGCCGTGTCCAGACCCACGTCCGATGCAACAGCGCCTGTTGCCGCCACGTCGCTCGTGCTCGCTGCTTCACCTTGCGACGCGACCAAAGACGACTGCCAGGGCCGCGTCCCAGGATGCTCCGCGTCCTGAATGGTCGGTCCTGGTGTGGCGGCGGTCGTCGGTTCGCGCCGCACCGGCCCATACGGCGGAATGCCACGTGCGGCAAGCAGTTTCGATGTGGCCGCCGTGGCACCCAGCGCGCTGCCCGCGCGTGGCGCCGCCGACCCCGGCGTCGACATGACGGGGCCGTTCGCGAAGCCGCTCGCCGCCGCGCTTTGACTTGGGTTTGCGCCCACGCGCGACGTGGCGGACCGTGTTTCCGCGACGGTGGGATCGACAGCAGGGCGACGCGCAGGGGACACGTGACCCGGCGCTGTCTGTTCGCGCAACCGCCCGGCACTAGCAGGTGAAGACGGCGGAACTCGCGGCGGAATTCGCGGCGAAACGGACGGCAAAGCGGGTGACGAGGCGGGCGAAGAAGCGGGTGACGAAACAGACGGCGAAGCGGACGCGGACAACGGGGCGCCCGGTACCCGAGACGCCGTCGCGCCTACCGCCCGCGCCGCAGATGCCGCAGATGCAGCAGTCGAAACCGCTGCCCCCGCAGCCGTGACGGTCTGCCGGGCGGGAGTCGGAATACCGCGTTCCATCGCCACAGCGGACGGTGTGGCAACGGCGCCGGCCGTCACCGCCCCTGCAGACCCCGCGCCGCTCGCGGTCGAGGCTGCCGTCGCCGCACGTCCCGTCGAGGCCGGTCGCCAGACCGTGGGTCGCGCGTAGCGGCCGGTGCTGCGCGGCGCCATCGTGTTGACGGCGGGCGCGGTGTGCGAGGTGAGCGGTTCGTCAGGCTCGGCGCGTCGCATCCGTGGCTCTGCGCCGCGGCCTTCTCGCGTTCGTGGCTCACGCGGTTTGCGCGGCGCCCGGCTACCACCGAGGCCCAGTCCGAAAGCTGCGTCGGCCCAGGCAAACGCGTCGCGCCAGCGAAAGTCCAGCAGCCACGGCAGGCTCGCGAGGAACAGCACCGCCATCGCAACCGGCGTGCCGATGTGGCCCAGCAGTTTTCCGAAAGCACCGGCGAGGCCCTGGCCCAGCGCGTCACTACCCGCGATGCCGACAAGCGCCGCGTCGAGCGTCATGCTCGCAACCAGCACGCCCATGAAGCCGAGCCACAGTCGAATCGTTCCGGGTCCGCGCAGCCCGGCGCCGCCCGGCAGCACGGATTTCGCAAGACGCCAGAAAAGAGGGAGAAACCACAGGGCCGATGCGCCGAACCAGCCGAAAACCGTGTGCATGCCAGACATCAACGAATGAGGGGGAAACCAACTTGCCGAGTTTAACCGCTGAAACCGGACGCTTCTGAGACAACCCGCGGCGAATCGCCGAAGCGTTGCGCCGCGGCGGCGCGACCACTGATATCACTGATACCGTTAATACCCGCGCGCCTTACTTTGCGCGTCGCGCGAAGGTCAGCGTGCTGCCGTCGTCGAGCACGAGCATGAGTTGTTGCGGGTCACGCATCTGTACGCCCGAACGGTCGATGTGCGAGAGGGCAGCGAGGTACTCGCCCTCGATTTGACCGCCAGGCGTTGCGCAGGCCATGCGTGTGCCGGCGAGCGGTCCGAAGCCGAGCTTGCCGTCCTTCAGCGTGTAGGTGCCCATGTAGCGGTTGCAGCCGGAAAAGCCGCTTGCGTGGCGCTGTCCCGTTGCCGTCGAAAGGTCGAGCGTGATGGGCTTGGCGCCTTCGCCCTGCGGAATGTCGCGTGCCGTGCCGTCCGCGTTCTTCCAGCTCGCGAGTTCCCACTGGGTGTCGTCGAGCAGTTGCGTTGCCGCAGGGTTGAACGGATCGGGCGCGGGTGCGGATGCATCGGGATGTTTGGGCAACGCGCAGGCCGCGAGCGCGACGCACACGACAGCGGCGAGCGCCGCCCTGCGCGACACGGTGGCCTGAACGGCCAGGCGCGCAACGCTTCGCGCGCGGAACATGGGGACCATGAAGCTGTTCCTCTTCGAACGGACGAAGGTGTAAGAGTACCCTGGCGGCCTCGCGGCACGCGAGCCGCACCCGTGCCGGAGCAGCGCGGGCGCCGCGCCGGACGGGCCAGCGCCGTGCCGCGCGGCAGACCATCGCACGGGTTTCGTGCGGGGCGCGCATGTTAACATCGGTGGCACTTTCTTTCACATCCGCTTCACACTCTCTGGAGACTTCATGCAGATCGGTCAACGGATCGGCACGCCGCTTTCGGCAACGGCCACGCGCGTCATGCTGCTCGGCGCGGGCGAACTCGGCAAGGAAGTGATCATCGCGCTGCAGCGGCTCGGCGTGGAGGTGATCGCGGTCGACCGTTATCCCAATGCGCCGGGGCATCAGGTCGCGCACCGCGCGCACGTGATCGACATGACGGACCCGCAGGCGCTGCGCGCACTGATCGAGCGGGAAAGGCCGCATCTCGTGGTGCCGGAAATCGAAGCCATTGCCACCGATGCGCTCGCCGCCGTCGAAGCCGACGGTCTCGCGGAAGTCATTCCCACCGCGCGCGCCACCCAGCTCACCATGAACCGCGAGGGCATCCGCCGCCTCGCCGCCGAGGAACTCGGCCTGCCCACGTCGCCGTACGCCTTCGCCGACTCGCTCGAAGAACTGCGCGCCGGCATCGCGAAGGTCGGCTACCCGTGCGTCGTGAAGCCGGTGATGTCGTCGTCGGGCAAGGGGCAGTCGGTGCTGAGGAGCGACGCCGACGTGGAACCGGCCTGGCAGTACGCGCTGGCGGGCGGGCGCGTGAACCGGGGCCGGGTGATCGTCGAAGGCTTCATCGACTTCGAGTACGAGATCACGCAACTGACCGTGCGCGCCGTGGACTCGGCGACGCAAGCCGTCAGCACGTATTTCTGCGACCCGATCGGTCACGTCCAGGTGGCGGGCGACTACGTGGAATCGTGGCAGCCGCAGCCGATGAGCGAAAAGGCGCTGGCGCGCTCGCGCGAGATCGCGCAGAAGGTGACGACAGCGCTCGGCGGCCGGGGCATCTTCGGTGTCGAGCTGTTCGTGCGCGGCGACGAGGTGTGGTTCTCCGAGGTGAGTCCGCGTCCGCACGACACGGGGCTCGTGACGCTCGCCTCGCAGCGCTTCTCGGAGTTCGAGCTGCATGCGCGGGCCATTCTCGGGCTGCCCGTGGATACGGCGCTGCGCGCGCCGGGCGCCTCGGCCGTGATCTACGGCGGGCTCGAAGAGCCGGGCATTGCGTTCGAGGGCGTTGCCGATGCGCTTGCTGTGCCGGGCACGGACCTGCGCCTCTTCGGCAAACCCGAGAGCTTCGTGAAACGCCGTATGGGCGTGGCGCTGGCGACGGGCGCCGATATCGGCGAGGCGCTCGAACGCGCCAAAGAGGCTGCGGCGCGCGTGCGGCCGGTGTCGGGAGAGAGCGGTCAGTAAGCGGCTGCGCGCGGCGAACGAATGAGGCAGCAAGGCGGCCGTGCCCGCCAGGGCTAGGGACGAGGAGGGGAATCGATGAAGCAGGCATCCTGCAACGCCGGCGGCTATAGCCAACCAGCTCGCCAAACAACTCGCCAAATGACCCGCCGAACAGCTCCCCACGCGCCTCGCGTCCTGCGTTTTCTTCGCCTCGCCGGGCGCGCTGTGGCCTGTGCGGCGCTCGGCTTCGGGCTTGCGGCTGGGCTGGGTGGATGCGGACTCGCGGCGGCGCCGTGCCGCATCGCGTCCGCGGGTTTGAAAATCGTACCGGTGGTGGGGCATGCCGCAGCCGCGCCCACCGACGCATGCGCCGACGTCATCGATCCGTAACGATGGATGGCCACGGCAGACAGGCGCCGCATTGGCGCGAGCGGGCGGAGAACGACATGAAGAAGAACCACAAGCCATCTGTAGCACGGGCCGCAGCGCTCGCGACCACGCTGGTGCTGGCCGCCGCGAGCGGCAACGCCGTGGCCGGGCCGCTCAACATCGGCGAGATCCAGACCCAGGCACGTCATACGTTCCGCTACACCTGCTCGAGCGGGCGCACCTTCAAGGTCTCGTATCTGAGCGCGGCCAACGGACAAAGCTTCGCGGTTTTGCCGGTCAACGGCCGCGCCATGCTGTTCGTCAACACGCTCGCCGCTTCGGGCGCGAAGTACCAGGCCGATCGCTACACCTGGTGGACCAAGGGTCGGCGCGCCGATCTCTACGACGCCACGGCGGGCGAGAACGCGCCGCCCATACTCGCCGACTGCGTCACGATCCAGCGCTGACCTGCGCGGCCTGGAGGTTCGGCCTGGAGGTTCGGCCTGGAGGTTTCGGCCGAGAGGTACCACCAGGCGGTACCGCCAGGAAGCTTGCCGCCCAACGCGCACCATTTCCCGCCCGGTAGTAATCTGTGACGCGCCGCGTGCCGATGCCAACCCGCATCGGCACGCGGTGCTGCACGGTTTTCTCCTTTTTCGATCGTCCGGTTGCGGACTCCCGGCGCGGGCATGGGCACGTGGACTGCTGCCTCCTGCGGGCGAACGCGCCGTCACTGACGCGAGACTCCCCATGAAAGCATCGGATCTGTTCGTCAAGGCACTGGAAGCAGAAGGCGTCGAGTACGTGTTCGGCATTCCCGGCGAGGAAAACCTCGACCTGCTCGAATCGCTGCGCCGCTCGAAAATCAGGCTCGTCGTGACGCGCCACGAGCAGGCGGCGGGCTTTATGGCGGCCACTTACGGGCGCCTCACCGGCCGCACGGGCGTGTGTCTCGCGACGCTCGGCCCCGGGGCCACGAACTTCGTGACCGCGGCCGCGTACGCCCAGCTGGGCGGCATGCCCATGCTGATGGTCACGGGCCAGAAGCCGATCAAGACCAGCAAGCAGGGGCATTTCCAGATCGTCGACGTGGTGCGCATGATGGAGCCGCTCACCAAATACACGCGGCAGATCGTTTCCATCGGCAATATTCCAGCGCTCGTGCGCGAAGCGTTCCGGCGCGCCGAGGAAGAACGTCCGGGCGCCGTGCATCTCGAGCTGCCAGAAGACGTGGCCGACGAGGAAGGCGACGGCAAGCCCATTCCGAAGAGCTTCAGCCGCCGCCCGGTTGCCGAGGAAAAAGCGGTGTCGCACGCGGTGAGCGCCATTGCGCAGGCGCGTCATCCGCTGCTGATGATCGGCGCGGGCGGCAACCGCAAGACCACGCGCAAGCAGTTGCGCGAGTTCGTCGACCAGATCGGCATTCCGTTTTTCACGACGCAGATGGGCAAGGGCGTGATCGACGAATCGCATCCGCTGTGGCTCGGCAACGCCACGCTCTCGGACGGCGATTTCGTGCACCGCGCAATCGATCACGCCGACTGCATCATCAACGTCGGGCACGACGTGATCGAGAAGCCGCCGTTCTTCATGCGCAGCGTGGACGCGGGCGAGAAGACGGTGATCCACGTGAACTTCCTCGGCGCCGAAGTTGACCCGGTGTATTTCCCGCAGATCGAGGTGGTGGGCGACATCGCCAACACGCTGTGGCAGATGAAGGAGAACCTGAAGGCGCGGCTGGAACGCGGCGAGCCGCACTGGGACTTCGCGCGCTTCGCCGAGATCAAGCAGCACTTCGAGGAACACCTCGTGCGCGGCCAGCACGACGAGCGTTTTCCGATGTACCCGGTGCGCGTGGTGCACGACGTCTACGAGACGATGCCGGTGGACGGCATCATCTGTCTCGACAACGGCATGTACAAGATCTGGTTTGCGCGCTACTACCGCGCGCACGAACCGAATTCGCTCCTGCTCGACAACGCGCTCGCGTCGATGGGCGCGGGGCTGCCCTCGGCCATCGCGACGAAGATCGTCCACCCCGAACGCAACGTGATGGCCGTGTGCGGCGACGGCGGCTTCATGATGAATTCGCAGGAACTCGAAACGGCGGTGCGGCTGAAGCTCGACCTCGTCGTACTGATCCTGCGCGACGACGCGTTCGGGATGATCCGCTGGAAGCAGGAGAACATGAATTTCCCCGACTACGGCATGACGCTGCACAACCCCGATTTCGTCGAGTACGCGAAGAGCTACGGCGCGCTCGGCCATCGCATCGCATCCGCGGACGAACTCGCGCCGCTCGTGCGCGAGTGCTTTGCGGCGCCGGGCGTGCACGTAATCGACGTGCCGATCGACTACTCGGACAACGAGCGCGTGCTGAACCGCGAGATCAAGCGGCTGTCGGCACAGATCTAGGTGCAGATCAAGGCGTGGGGGCATCCCCACGCTGCTCCTTCAACCCAGGCGTCAAGGAGACATCGACCATGCTGAAACCGACTTATCCGTATTACCTCGCCAACGAGGCGGTGGCGGCCAACACCGACCTCGAAGTCACCGACAAATACAGCGGCGAAGTCGCCACGCGCGTCGCGCTTGCGGATGCGAAGGCGATCGACGCGGCCATCGGCGCCGCTGTCGCCGCGATGCCCGCGCTGCGCGCGTATGCGCCGTTCAAGCGCCAGGCGGTGCTCGAACATTGCGCGAAGCGTTTTCGCGAGCGCTTCGACGAACTCGCGATGGCGTTGTGCATCGAGGCCGGCAAGCCGATCAACGACTCACGCGGCGAAGTGACGCGGCTCATCGATACCTTCAAGGTGGCCGCCGAAGAGTCGGTGCGTATCGACGGCGAGATCGTGAACCTCGAAATCTCGCCGCGCGCGAAGGGCTACCGCGGCTACGTGAAGCGCGTGCCGATCGGTCCGTGCTCGTTCATTTCGCCGTTTAACTTTCCGCTGAATCTCGCCGCGCACAAGGTGGCGCCCGCGCTTGCCGCGGGCGTGCCGTTCGTGCTCAAGCCCGCGAGCCGCACGCCGGTGGGCGCGCTCATCATCGGCGAAGTGCTGGCTGAAACGGATTTGCCGAAAGGCACGTTTTCGATCCTGCCCGCGCATCGCGACGGCGCGGACCTCTTCACCACGGACGAACGGTTCCGCCTGCTGTCGTTCACGGGCTCGCCGGCGGTGGGCTGGGACCTGAAGCGCCGGGCGGGCAAGAAGAAGGTGATCCTGGAGCTGGGCGGCAACGCGGCGGCCATCGTGGATGCCGACCAGCGCGACAAGCTCGACTATGTCGTTGAGCGGCTCGCCTTCGGCGCGTTCTACCAGTCCGGCCAGAGCTGCATCGGCGTGCAGCGCATCCTCGCGCACGAGGCGATTTACGACGCACTGCGCGAGAAGCTGATCGCGAAGACGAAGTCGCTCAAGATGGGCGACCCGAAGGACGAGCAGACCTTCGTCGGGCCGATGATCTCGGAATCCGAGGCGCGGCGCCTCGCGGGCTGGATGGACGCGGCCGTGAAGGGCGGCGCGAAGATCGTGGCGGGCGGGCGCGTGGACGGCGCGATGTTCGAGGCGACGCTGCTCGAGAACGTGGCGCGCGCAAGCGACCTCTACCGCAAGGAGGCGTTCGGGCCGGTCGCGATTCTGGAGCGCTTCCAGGACTTCGGCGAGGCGCTGGATACCGTGAACGACAGCGATTTCGGTCTGCAGGCCGGCGTGTTCACCGATTCGCTCGCCCATGCTCACCGCGCGTGGGACGCGCTCGAAGTGGGCGGCGTGGTGATCAACGACGTGCCGTCGTTTCGCGTCGACAACATGCCGTATGGCGGGGTGAAAGATTCGGGGCTGGGTCGAGAGGGTGTGCGCTATGCCATCGAAGACATGACCGAACTGCGGCTGATGGTGATGCGCGAGACGTGGTAAGGGCGGCGAGAGCGGTGAGCGCTGGAGAGGGCGGCAAGAGTATGGCAAGTGGGTGGCAAGCGCGCGGTGATTGCGGCATGGGCGCCGTCCGGGTGCACACGGGGCACCCCGAGCCGTAGGCGGACGGCTCGGCGCGACGATCGTGGGCCGGCGCCGCGCCCGCCGCCACAGCCGCCTCCCTTGGCCATCCGGCCAGGCGGTGGCACGCGCGCTGCGGTGCTACAATGTCGGCCTTTGAGCGTGCCTGCCGGGATCCTGGGGCCCCGGAGCCTCAGGCTCCGCAGAAAGGCCGCCGCCCGGAGCTTTCGGGCCACGCATGCGCGCTTCACATCCGATTCATGCCTGATTGGCCCGCGCGGGAATTTCGCGGCAGCGAACGGTTCCACCTTCATTCCGATGCTTCGAGCGGCTTCATGCCGCCACGTAGCGGCCGAGGCCCGAGCGGCCGCCGCGCGCCCAAAAGGGGCGCCTTTTTAGCGAAAGCCACCATGTCCGACACAGCTGTCCAGCCCAGCACCTCGACCTTCGACCAGTTCGGCCTTGCGCCCGACATCCTCAAGGCGATTGCCGACCAGGGCTACACGACACCCACGCCCATCCAGGCGCAGGCGATTCCGGTCGTGCTCGCCGGGCGGGACGTCATGGGCGCGGCGCAGACCGGCACCGGCAAGACCGCCAGCTTTTCGCTGCCCATCATCCAGCGGCTGCTGCCGTCGGCCAGCACGAGCGCGTCGCCGGCGCGCCATCCGGTGCGCGCGCTGATCCTCACGCCCACCCGCGAACTCGCCGACCAGGTGGCCGCCAACGTGCGCGCCTACGCCCAGCACACGCCGCTGCGCAGCGCCGTGGTGTTTGGCGGCGTGGACATGAATCCGCAGTCGGCCGAGCTGCGGCGCGGCGTGGAAATCCTGATCGCGACGCCCGGGCGCCTGCTCGACCACGTGCAGCAGAAGACCGCCAACCTGGGCCAGGTGCAGATGCTCGTGCTCGACGAAGCCGACCGCATGCTCGACATGGGCTTCCTGCCGGACCTGCAGCGCATCCTGAACCTGCTGCCGAAGGAGCGCCAGACGCTGCTCTTCTCCGCCACGTTCTCGCCCGAAATCAAGAAGTTGGCGGCCACTTACCTGCGCAACCCGCAGACCATCGAGGTGGCGCGCAGCAATTCGACGGCCACGAACGTCACGCAGATCGTCTACGAGGTCGCCGAGGGCGACAAGACGGGCGCGGTGGTCCAGCTGATCCGCGAGCGCGGCCTCAAGCAGGTGATCGTGTTCTGCAACAGCAAGATCGGCGCGAGCCGCCTTGCGCGCCAGTTGGAGCGCAGCGGCGTGGTGGCCACGGCCATTCACGGCGATCGCACGCAGAGCGAGCGCATGCAGGCGCTTGACGCCTTCAAGCGCGGCGAGATTGAAGCGCTCGTGGCCACGGACGTCGCGGCGCGGGGGCTCGACATCGCGGAACTGCCAGCCGTAATCAACTTTGACCTGCCGTTCAACGCCGAAGACTACGTACACCGCATCGGCCGCACGGGCCGCGCGGGCGCGTCGGGCGATGCCCTGTCGCTGTGCAGCCCGAACGAGCGCAAGCAGCTGGCCGACATCGAAAAGCTCATCAAGCGGCCCATCGAGGTGCAGCGTCTGACCGTGGACGTGCCGGTTGCGCATCATGAGGAACGCGGCGGCCGGCGCGAGCGCGATGGCCGCGGCGAACGGACGGGGCATCGACGTACCGCGTCGTTCGACCGGCCTCACCATCGGCAGGCGGCGCCCGTCGATGACTTCTTCCTCAAGCCTTACGAGCCGCCGGCCTCTGCGAGCCAGCCCGAAGAGAAGCCGGCCCCGGCGCCGCAGAAGAGCGCGTCGAAGCAGCCGCTCGCCGCGCTGCTGGGCGGCTTCGGCATGGCGCGCAAGGGTTCTTCGTCCTGATTCTGAGATAGGGCAAAGCCGGATCACGTCGGCTCGCCCTGGTTTTTGCCGGCTTCATTCGTCGTGTGGTCCGGTCGTCACGCCGTTTACCAGCCACATGCGACGCGGCCGGCCCGAGAGCCGTCACGAGATCTTCATCAGCCGCGCCCACGCTGCCGTGGCGCCGGCCAGAAACGCCGCTGTCGATGCATAGCGCGTCTCGTCCAGATCCAGTCCCAGATGGTTTGCCGCCGCGTGCAGCGCGTCGAGCGGCCGGCTTGCGTCCAGCGCGGTGGCGCCGGTCTGCTTGCTGAGCTTTTCGCCTTCGTCGTTCGTGACGACCGGCACGTGCAGATACGCGGGCGTCGGCACGCCCAGGCACCGCTGCAGGTAGATCTGCCGCGCGGTGGAGTCGAGCAGGTCGGCGCCGCGCACGATGTGCGTGATGCCCGCGTCGGCGTCGTCCACCACCACCGCGAGCTGATACGCCCATTGCCCGTCCGCGCGCAGCAGCACGAAGTCGCCGACTTCCGTCGCCAGATTCTGCGTTTGCAGCCCTTGCCAGCGGTCCACGAACGAGATCACGGCGGGGTCGTCCGCCATGCTTTTTTCATTCGCGACGCTGGGTGCGCCGTCCGGCACACGCAGGCGCCACGCGCGCGGCGTCTTGCCGTGCAAACCTTGGCGGCAGGTGCCCGGGTAGATCAGCGTGGTGTGACGCGTGTGGGCATGCAGCTGCGAGTCGGCAATTTCCTTGCGCGTGCAGCCGCACGGGTAGACGAGTCCGGCTGCCTGCAACTGATCGAACGCCTGCTGGTAGCGCGCCGTGCGCTGGCTTTGCCAGACGGGCGGTTCGTCGGCGCGCATGCCGAATTGCGCGAGCGTGTCGAGGATGTCATCGGCCGCGCCCGGCACGGTGCGCGGCCCGTCCACGTCTTCGATGCGCACGAGCCAGGCGCCGCCGTGCGCACGCGCATCCGCCCAGCTCGCGAGTGCTGCCACGAGGGAGCCGAAGTGCAGCGGTCCGGTGGGCGACGGGGCGAAGCGGCCGCGGTAGGCCATGGTGCGGGCCGCTGTGGTGGGTTGTGGGCGGGTGCTCAACGCGCGGAAGGGGCTTGGCGGTTTAACGGACTCGACCGGCTAGACGGGCTCGGCTGGCTCGATAGGCTCAAGCAGCCTGCGAACGCTCACCGGCAGTCGCCGCCGTGTGCGCCCCGGCTTGAGCGCCGCCGTTGGCACGCGCCGGATGGCATGCGGGACAGCTCTTGCCCGGCGTATAGAGCGGCGAGCGCTGGTCCTCGGCGCTCACCACGGCGCGGCACGCGAAGCATTGCGCGATGTCGGCGGGCTTGAGCGCGGGGTCGAGCGCCGTGCGATGGTCGAACACGAAGCAGGCGCCGTGATAGTGCGCGCCGCCCACTTCCTCGAAGTACTTGAGGATGCCGCCTTCGAGCTGATAGACATGCTCGATGCCCGCTTCCTTCATGTGGATGGCCGCCTTCTCGCAGCGGATGCCGCCCGTGCAGAACGACACCACCGTCTTGCCTTCCAGGTCCGCGCGATGCGCCTCGATCACCGCGGGGAATTCGCTGAACTTCGCGATGCGGTAGTCGAGCGCGTCGTCGAACGTGCCCACGTCCACTTCGAACGCGTTGCGCGTGTCGAGCATCACGACCGGGCGGCCTTCGTCGTCGTGGCCGCGGTCGAGCCATGCCTTCAACGTACGGGCGTCCACGGCGGGCGCGCGGCCCAGCTCGGGCTGGATCGCGGGCTTCTTCATCGTGATGATCTCGCGCTTGAGGCGCACGAGCATGCGGTTGAACGGCCGGTCCTCCGAGAAGCTTTCCTTGAACTGCAGGCTCGCGAACTTGCCTTCGAAGAGCGGGTCGTGGCGCAGGTAATCCATGAACGCGCGGGCGTTGTCGGGCGTGCCGGCGACGAACAGGTTGATGCCTTCGGGCGCGAGCAGGATGGTGCCGCGCAGGTCGAGCGCCTTGCAGCGTTCGAGCATGAGCGGGCGCCATTCGGCGGTCTTGTCGAGCGTGACGAAGTAGTAGGAAGCGAGATTCAGGATGGACATGGCGTTCTGCGATAAGACAGGCCTGCGCAGCGGTGCGGCGGCGAGGTTGCCGCGACGGCGTGACAGCCGCCGGACGCAAGCGGCGCGGGCGCAAACCGCTATTATCCCTCAACTGCGAAGGGGCTCTTCTGCATCGGCCTGGATGCTCCGGGAGCACCTCGTGAGGCCCCTCCGGCACGCAGCTTTTCGCCTCTCTCTCCGTCCCAAATTAGCCGAAGGCCGCAGGCGCCCGGTTGTACAATGTCGCGCATGTCAGATCCCCGCTTCGTTCACCTCCGCGTCCACTCGGAATTCTCGATTGCCGACGGCATCGTGCGCCTCGACGACATCGTCGCGGCGGCGGCCAAAGACGGTCAGGGCGCACTCGCGCTCACCGATCTCGGCAACGCATTCGGTCTCGTTCGTTTCTACAAGGAAGCCCGTGGCAAAGGGGTCAAACCCATTGCTGGCTGCGACGTCTGGATCATGAATCCGGACGACCGCGACAAGCCTTCGCGTCTTTTGCTGCTCGTGAAGGACCGGCGCGGTTACCTGAATCTCTGCGAGCTGCTCACGAAAGCGTGGCTCACGAACCAGTACCGCGGCCGCGCCGAAGTGGATGCGGCGTGGCTCGAAGGCGAGCTTGCCGAAGGGCTGCTCGCGCTGTCGGGCGCGCAGCACGGCGACATCGGTCTTGCGCTTGCCGCCGGCAACGAGGAAGCGGCGAAGCGCCATGCCGAGCGTTGGGCCAAGGTCTTTCCGAACGGGTTCTACATCGAGTTGCAACGTGGCGGCCATCCCGGCGCGGAAGCCTATGTGCAACAGGTGGTGACGATCGCGGCGCAACTGAAGCTGCCGGTGGTTGCCACGCACGCCGTGCAGTTCATGACGCCCGACGACTTCACGGCACACGAGGCGCGCGTCTGTATTTCGGAAGGCGATATCCTTGCCAATCCGCGTCGCCCGAAACGCTTCACCACCGAGCAGTACTTCCGCACCCAGGACGAGATGGCGAAGCTCTTCGCCGACATTCCGTCCGCGCTCGCCAACACCGTTGAAATCGCGAAGCGCTGCAATCTCACGCTCGAACTCGGCAAGCCCAAGCTGCCGCTCTTTCCGACGCCGGACGGCCTCTCCCTCGACGACTACCTCGTGCAGCTCTCGAAAGAAGGGCTCGAGAAGCGCCTCGTGCAGCTCTATCCAAACGAGGCCGAGCGCGAGCAGGAACGCGAGCGCTACTACCAGCGGCTCGACTTCGAGTGCGGAACCATCATCAAGATGGGCTTTCCGGGTTACTTCCTGATCGTTGCGGACTTCATCAACTGGGCCAAGAACAACGGCGTGCCGGTGGGGCCGGGCCGGGGCTCGGGCGCGGGTTCGCTCGTCGCTTACGCGCTCGGTATTACCGACCTCGATCCGCTGCGCTACAACCTGCTGTTCGAACGCTTCCTGAACCCGGAACGCGTGTCGATGCCCGACTTCGACATCGACTTCTGTCAGCACGGCCGCGACCGCGTGATCCAGTACGTGAAGGAAAAGTACGGCGCGGACGCCGTCTCGCAGATCGCCACCTTCGGCACCATGGCGGCGAAGGCGGCGGTGCGCGACATCGGCCGCGTGCTCGACCTCGGCTACAACTTCACGGACGGTGTGGCGAAGCTCATTCCGTTCAAGCCCGGCAAGCACGTCACGATTGCCGACGCGATGAAGGAAGAGCCGCTGCTGCAGGAGCGCAACGACAACGAAGACGAAGTACGCCAGTTGCTCGAACTCGCGCAGCGCGTGGAAGGCTTGACGCGTAACGTCGGCATGCACGCGGGCGGCGTGCTGATTGCGCCCGGCAAGCTCACCGACTTCTGTCCGCTCTACACGCAGGGCGACGAAAGCGGCGTGGTGAGCCAGTACGACAAGGACGACGTGGAAGCCGTCGGCCTCGTGAAGTTCGACTTTCTGGGTCTCACGACGCTGACCATTCTCGACTGGGCGGAGCGCTACATTCGCCGGCTCGATCCGTCGAAGGAGAACTGGTCGCTCGCGCAGGTGCCGCTCGACGACCCGGCGTCGTTCTCGATCCTCAAAAAGGCCAACACGGTTGCCGTGTTCCAGCTGGAAAGCCGCGGCATGCAAGGCATGCTGAAAGACGCCCAGCCCGACCGCTTCGAGGACATCATCGCGCTCGTGGCGCTGTACCGTCCCGGCCCGATGGACCTGATCCCCAGCTTCTGCGCGCGCAAGCACGGCCGCGAGATGGTGGAGTACCCGGACCCGCGCGTCGAGCCCGTCCTGAAAGAGACCTACGGGATCATGGTCTATCAGGAGCAGGTGATGCAGATGGCGCAGATCATCGGCGGCTACTCGCTGGGCGGCGCCGACCTGCTGCGTCGCGCGATGGGCAAGAAGAAGCCCGAAGAGATGGCGCAGCACCGCGAAATCTTCGCCGAGGGCGCGGCGAAGAACGGCCTCTCGCGGGCGAAGTCCGACGAAATCTTCGACTTGATGGAGAAGTTCGCGGGCTACGGCTTCAACAAGTCGCACGCCGCGGCCTACGCGCTGCTCGCGTACTACACCGCGTGGCTGAAGGCGCACCATCCCGCCGAATTCATGGCGGCCAACATGTCGCTCGCGATGGACGACACGGACAAGGTCAAGATCCTGTTCGAAGACTGCATCGCCAACGGCATGACGGTGCTGCCGCCCGACGTCAACCGCTCGGCCTATCGCTTCGAGCCGGTGGGCGAGCCCGACGGCAAGCGCGCGAAGACCATCCGCTACGGCCTTGGCGCCATCAAGGGCAGCGGCCAGAACGCGATCGAGGAAATTCTGCGGGCGCGCGAAGACGGTCCCTTCACGGACCTGTTCGATTTCTGCGCGCGCGTGGATCGCCGCATCGTCAACCGCCGCACCGTCGAAGCCATGATCCGCGCCGGCGCGTTCGACGCGCTGCACGCCAATCGCGCGCAGCTCATCGCGTCGGTGCCGCTCGCCATGGAAGCGGCTGAGCAGGCCGCCGCGAACGCCTTGCAGGCCGGCCTCTTCGACATGGGCGACGCGCCCTCGCAAGGCCACGAACTCGTGGATGAGCCCGCGTGGCCCGAAAAGCGCAAGCTTCAGGAAGAGAAGGGCGCGCTAGGCTTCTATCTCTCGGGCCACCTCTTCGATGCCTACAAGGACGAGGTGCGCCGCTTCGTGCGGCTCAAGATCGGCGAACTGAAGGAGGGCCGCGACCGACTGATTGCGGGCGTGATCGCGTCACTGCGCACGCAGATGACGCAGCGCGGCAAGATGCTGATCGCACTCGTGGACGACGGCACAGGCCAGTGCGAAGTGACCGTTTTCAACGAACAGTTCGAAGCGCACAAGCACCTGTTCAAGGAAGACGAACTGCTCGTCGTGCAGGGCCAGGCGCGCAACGACGCGTTCACGGGCGGCATCCGCTTCACGGCGGAGACGGTGATGGACCTCGAGCGCGCGCGCAGCCGCTATGCCCAGGCGGTGAAGGTACAGATGAACGGCAACGCTGACGCGCTTGCGCTGCGCCGCGTGCTGGAGGCGCATTGCGCCCGTGCCGACGAGGCGCAGGCCGCGGCTGCGCAGGCATCGGCGCCCGCGGGCAGGGGCGGCAACGGCGGGTATGGCCGCAATGGGGCAAACGGCGGAGGCTATGGAGGCAACGGTGGCGGCCACTCCCGCTCAGCACCGGCGCCGATTCCCAACGGCCTCGCGGTGCAGATCGTCTATCGCAGCGACAACGCCGAAGGCGAAGTGCGCTTAGGCGACGCGTGGCGCGTGAAGCCTACCGACGAACTGCTCTCGGCGTTGCGCGGCGAGTTCGCGGGAAGCTCGATCGAAATCGTTTATTGAACGGACTTGCCGGCGTCCTGCGGGGCGGGCCGGCGGTCCGCTTCGTCCAGATGGGCGAGCTTGAGGAAGCGGTAGTAGACCGTTTCCGCATTGAAGACGGCGATCATGAAACCCGCGCGGCCGTCGAGGAACCCTCGCCGCAGAATCCAGGTACGCACGAAGGCCCACAGGCCGCGCGCCACCGCCTTGCCGAAGCTGCCGCGCTGCCCCGCTGCGTGCCGCTGGGCAGCGCCGGCGCTGGAGTAGGCGTCGAGCTTGCGCAGCACGCTCTCGAAGTCTTCGTACGAGTAGTGCAGTAGCCGGCCGTCGAGCCGTTGCGTCGGTCCTTCGAAGACGAGCCGCTCGTGTACGAGGTCGCCGGAAAAGCGCGCCGCGCCGCGCCGGAACAGGCGCGGAATCCAGTCCGGATACCAGCCGCTGTGGCGTACCCACTGGCCGCAGAAGCTCGACAGCCGGTCGATTTCGTAGACGTCCGCGCGCGGCTTTGCGATTGCGGCGCGTATCGAGTCGGCCAGTTGCGGCGAGACGATCTCGTCGGCGTCGATGGAAAGCACCCAGGTCGTGGCAAGCGCATCGAGCGCGCGGTTCTTCTGCGGGCCGAAGCCGGGCCAGTCGAGGTGCTCGATGACGCGGGCGCCGTGGGCGCGGGCGATCTCGAGCGTGGTATCGGTGCTGCCGCTGTCCACCACGACGATCTCTTCGGCGAAGGCCACGGAGGCAAGGCACTCGGCGAGCCGCGCGGCGGCATTGCGGGTGATGATGGCGACGCCGAGCGTAGGCGGGTTCATGCGTGAGTAGCGGGCGGTAGAGGTGAGTGGAGAAGGCGTCGGAAAAGCTCGCGAAAGTATACACAGCGCGCGCGGCCGAGCCGTCGGCACGGTTGAACCCTGATGCCGCAATGCGCACGAAACGCGCGCAAAACGCGAACAGAACGCGAACAGAACGCGAACAGAACGCGAACAGAACGCGAACAGAACGCGTGCAAGCGAATGTATCGGCACTGCTGTGCGGTGCCCCGTGGCCGGCGGTTTACAATGCTGGTCTTTCCGATCGGTCCGCGGCGCAACTGCCCCGGACGCCTGTTTGTCCGTATTTCCCGAGGAACTCTTGAGCGCGAAGCCCACGTTAAGCAAGCCCATAGGCGGTTCCGGCGACGCTTCTTCGCCCGTCGTCGTGTTGCGGCGGTTGCTGCCGTACCTGAAGCCGTTGTGGTGGGTGTTGATTGCCGGCATCGCGGCCATGGCCGTCAGCTCGGCCACCGACGCCGGCATCCCCGCGCTCTTGAAGCCGCTGCTCGACCACGGCTTCGGCGCCAAGGGCAGCCCCAGCGCGAAGTGGTACGTCCCGGCTGCCGTGATCGGCCTCGCATTCGTGCGCGGCGTCTCGCAGTATGCGTCCGGCTACCTGCTGCAGTACGTGTCGAACCGCGTCCTGCTCGAACTGCGCATGAAGATGTTCGACCGGATGATCCATACGAGCGTCGCATTCTTCCAGCGCGAGACCGCGAGTACCGTCATCAACGCCATCGTGTTCGAGGTCAACCAGATCCTCAACGTGCTGGTGAGCGTGATGGTGACGCTCGTGCGCGACTCGCTCACCGTGCTGTTCCTGCTCGCGTACCTGTTCTATCTCAACTGGCGCCTGACGCTGATCGTGGCCGTGCTGCTGCCGGGCATCGGCTGGCTGGTGGGCAAGATCAACCGGCGCCTGCGTCGCCTGAACCGCGAGCACCAGGCGCTCACCAACGAACTGTCGTACATCGTCGAAGAGACCGTGGGCGGCTACAAGGTCGTGAAGGTCCACAACGGCGAGCGATACGAGACCGACCGCTTCAACGCGCTGAGCCGCCGGCTGCGCGGCTACTCGATGCGGATGACCATCTCGGGCGGGCTCGCGCAGCCGCTCACGCAGTTCCTGTCGTCCATTGCGCTCGCGGTGGTCATCACGATCGCCGTGGTGCAGTCGTCGCACGACCAGACCACGGTGGGAGGCTTCGTCGCGTTCGTCACGTCGATGCTGCTCATCATTTCGCCGCTCAAGCATCTGATGGACGTGAACCAGCCGCTGCAACGCGGCATGACCGCGGCCGAGCTGATCTTCGGTCTGATCGACGAGCCGCCCGAGCCCGAAGGCGGCGGGCTGCCGCTCGAACGCGCGACCGGCGAGGTCGAGTTTCGCGACGTGTCGTTCACCTATGGCCTCGCCGGTCAGCCCACGCTCGACCGCGTGTCGTTCAAGGTGGCGCCGGGCGAGATGGTGGCGCTCGCGGGGCCGTCGGGCAGCGGCAAGACCACGCTCGTGAACCTGCTGCCGCGCTTCTTCGACCCGACGGGCGGCGAGATTCTCGTGGATGGCGTCGCGCTGCCCGACTACAACGTGCACGGGCTGCGCAGCCAGATCGCGATGGTGAGCCAGGACGTGACGCTCTTCAACGACACGATCGCGAGCAACGTGGCCTACGGCGAGACCCCCGACCGCGAGCGCGTGGCCGCGGCACTGAAGGCGGCGAACCTGTGGGATACCGTCACGGCGATGCCGGACGGCATCGATACGCTCGTGGGCGACAACGGCATGCGGCTGTCGGGCGGACAGCGGCAGCGCCTCGCCATCGCGCGGGCCATCTACAAGGACGCGCCGATCCTGATTCTCGACGAAGCCACCTCGGCGCTGGACTCCGAATCGGAGCGCCACGTACAGGCCGCGCTGGAAACGCTGATGCGCGGGCGCACGACGCTCGTGATCGCGCACCGGCTTTCCACCATCGAGCGCGCCGACCGGATTCTCGTGATGGAAGCAGGGCGCATCGTCGAGCGCGGCAGCCATCAGCAATTGCTGGCGCAGGGCGGGCTTTACGCGCATCTGCACCGGATCCAGTTTCAGCAGGCGGCGGCGTAGGGCAGGGGGCGGTGTTCCCGCCGGGCCTCTCCGCCGCCCGCAAGTGCGCCGACGCCACAATTGATCGCCCGAATTGTAACGAATTGTTGCAATTTTCGAATCTGTCCCTCATGCTGCGCGCTGGTCTGTGCAACGATGCGGCGCGAGACGCCGCGGCTTCCCGGCATGCTCGCTCACACACGCTTTCCGCTCGTTTCAGTCGCGCTCGCAACCTATAACGGCACACCGCATTTGCCCGAGTTCCTGGCCTCCCTCGAAGCCCAGACCTGGCCCAATCTCGAAGTCGTCGTCTCCGACGACGGCTCCACCGACGGAACCCCCGATCTGCTCCAATCCTACCGCGGCCCGCTTCGCATCCGGGTCGTGGCGGCCGGCGAGCGCGTGGGCATTGCGCGCAACTTCGAACGGGCGATGGCCGGTTGCGAAGGCGAGTTCATCACGCTAGCCGACCAGGACGACGTCTGGGCGCCGGAAAAAATCGCCGACGCCGTTGCGGCGCTGCAGGCCGTGGCCGCGCGGCGCGGCGCCGACACCCCCGCGCTGGCCTTCTGCGACATCGAACTGGTCGATGCGCGTCTTGCCTGCCTGTCCAGGTCGCTGTTTCACATCACGACGAAGTCGGCCAACGCCGCGCGGCTGCGCGACTTCCTTCTGAGCAACCACATTCCCGGCTGCTCGATGCTGCTGAATCGGGCTGCGGTCGAACGCGCGTTGCCGATGCCGCCACAGGTCGTGATGCACGACTGGTGGCTGGCGATGGTGGCGGCTGCGTTCGGCGAGATCGTGCATGTTGCGAAGCCGCATCTGAAGTACCGGCAGCATGGGGGCAACGCGGTGGGGGCAGCCGCCACGGGCAGCTGCCAGGCCGTACGCGACCCGGCTCTCGCGGCGCTCTCATCGGCCGAGCGGCGCGAGCGCGGCCGCCGCCGGCAGATCAATGGCGTGGCGGCGCAGTTGCAGGCATTCGCCTTCCGTTTCGGCGATGAACTGCCGCCGCGCGCTCAGGCCGACATGGCCGCGCTTTCGCGGGGCCTTGCGAACATGGCGGGCGCGTTGTGGTTCGTCACAAATACGCACACCGGCGAGACCTTCCTGCGTTCCCTCAAGATGCTGCGACGCCTGCGGCTCAGCGTGCTGCGCTTCGGCATGGACGCCGGCCGCCGGCGCGGCGGACGTACTGCCGCCGGACTGTCCCGCGTCTGAGCCGGCTTCGCGCTATCCCTTTCTGAAGGTGCGCTTGGCCCAGAGGAGCGGCGCGTAGACGGCGGGGCAGGTGGTGTGGAGGAACATCCTGATCCTGAGCCCCCACTTGACGTCCCGTTGACCAAAGACGAGCGCAAGACGCTCGCCGGTACCCCGCGCCTCGAACATCGCGCGGATGAACTGTTCACGGGCGATCTTCGGCGCGAGCGTGCGCCGCATCCGGTCGCCAAGACCCGCCACCTCCGCATCTCGCTGCAACTGCGCCGCCTCCGATAGCGCGAAGCGATTGCTTTGCTGCACGCGCGCGAGCATCTCTGCCACCGAGCGGTAGCGCCGCTTGCCCGAAAGGCCGCCGCGCCGGTAGCGCACGAGCGGCTCGTGCAAGCTCATGGCGCCGCCCGTGGCGATGGCGCGGAACGTCATGACCTGGTCCTCGGCGGCCGTGCCTGGCTGCATCGGGCCGAAGCGCTCGAAAAGACGACGCGACCACGTGTGTGCCGCGCCCACCAGGAAGGGCCGCTTCTCGAACCAGTCGTCGATGCGGTAGCGGCCGAGGTCGTCGGGCGTGACGCGCCCGTGCGCATCGCCGGCGTCGTCGATGCTCGTGAGATCCGTTGCGATCAGGTCCGGTTGGCGGCCGTGCTCGAGCCAGAACTGCACGACGCGCTCGCAGCGGTCGGGGGCCGAAAGATCGTCGCCGGCGGCAACGAACAGCAGTTCGCCGTGAGCCATGCCGGTGAGGCGCGAAAGGTGCGCGCTGATGCCTTCGTTGACCGTATTGCGGCGCGTGATGACGCGATGCGGGCCGGTGTAGTCGCGCACCGTCGCTTCGATGGCGGCGTACGTCCCGTCGCGCGAGCAGTCGTCGGAAATGATGATCTCGATCGGCTGCCAGGTCTGCGCCAGCACGCTGCGCACGGCATCGGCAATCACGCGTTCCTGGTTGTAGGCGATCAACAGGACGGAGACAAGCGGTCGCGCAGCGGATGCTGTCGTGCCGGCGTCTGCGGGGGCGGCGGGCGATGCCTCAGGTGTGTTCATAAGCGGGTGTCGAAAGGCGAACCGGCAGATTCTACTGGGTCGAGCGTCTCGCGGTTCCATTACAATCGCGCTGGTTCGCCGCGGCGCTTCCACGCGCTCGCGTGACCATTCAATTCATCCCGAACGAGATGCCGTCCTTGCCTGAATCCTCGTCAGATCCCCGCGCCGATGCCCTGACGCATGCGCCCAACGATTCCTTGCGGCTGACCGACATCGCGCTCACGGCTCAGGCGTTGAAAGCGAGCGGCGGAGCGGAGCGTTACACGCGTGACGTCATCGCGGGCTTTCATCGCATGGGGCTGCGGCCCACGCTCTACGCACGCGAGATTGACCGCGCGATGGAGGAAGCTCGCTGGATCGACGCCCAGCCGCTCAACGTGCGCTGGGCGCCGCGCAAGCTGCGCAATCTGGCATTCAACTGGCGGCTCGCGCGGCGGCTGCGGCAACACCGGCCGCAGTGCCTCTTCGCGATCAACCATTCGCCATTCGCCGACGTGGCGTTGTGCGGCGGCACCCACCCGGGCTCGCTGGAAGCGGCAGGACGCAGCGAGCGGCGCAGCGACCGCTGGCAGATCGAACTGGAGCGACGCACCTACACGAACGCGCGGGCGATCGTGGCGCACTCGAAACTGATGGGCCGTGAGTTGCAGCGGTTCTATGGCATTGCGCCCGGGAAGATCTCGGTGATCTATCCGCCCGTCGATACGGGCCGTTTCAAGCCGCTCGCGAACGACGCGCGCATGGAGGCGCGGCGCCGTTTCGGCTTGCCCGAAGACCGCGTGGTTTTCGTGTTCTCGTCCACGAGCCACGAACGCAAAGGGTATGACCTGCTCGAAGCGTTCTTTGCCCAGACGACATTGCCGGTGTGCCTTGCCGTGGCGGGGCGTCCGGTGCCTCGCACGAGCGACACGATTCGCTACGTGGGCTACTGCCGCGACATCGAGACGTTGTTCGCGGCGGCGGACTATACCGTGGTGGCGTCGGCTTATGAGCCCTTCGGCCTCGTGGGCGTGGAGTCGGTGATGTGCGGCACGCCGCTCGTCATCGCGGATAACGTCGGGTCGGCCGAAGCCGTCGCGCAGGGCGGGAAGATCGAGTTCTCGCGCACCACGCCCGGCAGCTTCGAGCACGCGATTCAGGCGGCCATCGAGCAGGTGCGCGCAGGCCATGCGCGTCTCGAACGTCCACTGGAGAACCTCGTCTACGACCCGGGCGTGGATGCGCACGTGGCCGCGCTTTATCGCCTGATGTCAGCCGTTTGAGCCGCGGTGGTGGGTGAAGGATAGGTACCGGCCGCTTCAGTTGCCCGACGCAATCTCCCGGCCGCGCACCTCGATCATGGCAAGCAGCGTCGCCGTGAGCAGCGCAAGGAGCACCGTCACCATGATGGGCACGAGTACGTCGATGGTGAGCCCGAAGATGATGGTGCTGAACGACACGGCGAGCCCTGCATGGGCGGCGGCCCGGATGGTGGGGTCTGCGGCGCGGCGATGACGCCAGAAGTAGACCAGGGTGCCGGAATAGTAGAGCGCGAGGCAGAGCACGCCGACCGTTCCCATCTCCGCGAGCGTCGAGAAGAAGTCGCTGTGGGCGCGTTCATTGACGATCTCGCTCTTCACTTCGCCGCGTTTGGCCATCTCACCGAGCGCATCGACCAGCCGGCCTTTACCCACGCCGTAGACCGGGTGCTGCGAGAAAATCCGCAGTGACGCCTGCCAGAGTTGCAGCCGCAAGCCGACTGAGGTGTCGTCGTTGCCGCGCTGCATGAGTGTGACGTCGGTCGTGGCTTCGTCGAAGCGATGCCGCATGCGCTCCGTCGACAGCAGCGCCGCGGCACAGGCCACCACCACCACCGTGGCGATCGCGAGCCGCTTCCAGTGGGCAAACCAGCCGTATTGCGCGCCGAGCAGTACGACGAAGATCGGCACGGCGAGCCAGCCGCCGCGCGTCCCCGAAAGGTAAGAGACAAACCCGCCGGCCACGAGCGCGAGCAGCTTGATGGAAAGCGTGCGCCAGTCGCGCCGCGGGTCCCAGCCGAAAGTAAAAATGGAGAGGAAAGCGAGCAGCAGCGCGGTGTCGCCGAACGGAATCGCATTCGTGTAAGAGTTGTTGAGGCGCGTTGCGTCGGTCCAGCCGCCGGGCGGGCGCGCCACGATGGCCCACACCGCAACGGCGAGTGCCCCCGCCACGCAGCCCCAGCCCACGGCGCGCAGATACCGCGGCGGCATGCGACACAGCATGAGGAACAGCGGCAGCGCCAGCGCGAAACGCGAAAGGGCGTCGAACTGGCGAGGCAGCCAGTAATGTTCGACCGCTTGCTGGAGCGCGATGGCGAGCGTGAACACCAGCATGCTCGCCGTGTACCACGGGTACTTGCGCAGCGGCGCGAAGTACTCGCGGGAATGCCGGTTGGCGAACGCGACGTACAGCGAGATCGCGACGAGGAGGAAGAAGCAGTAACCAGTGCCGCCACGCCAGACGAGATTCACCGCGGGGGCGAGAAACAGCAGGGCGCCGACAAGCCGCACAAGGCGAGGCGATAAAGTCATAGGGACGAATCAGGGCGGCCACGCCGGCCGGTTTGCGAGCGATGAATCGACGGGTGGCGTGGCGTCAATTTTGATATACGAAGGCGAGCGGCATTATAACCGGCCCTCTACGGGCCACCGCGCTTAGAGCGGGTGGAGGGGAAAGTGCGGCGCCTGGGCAATCCGCACCGACTGGCGGCGGCGGGTACGAGCGCCAGGGACAGAAGGGACGGTATGCACGGGTACAATCGCACCTTCAGTGCGAGGCACGTGCCGCCGATGCGGCGCAACACAAGGATTCCCACTCCCGATGTTCTCCATCATCATCCCCACCTGGAACAACCTGCCCTACCTGCAACTCGTGATCGCAAGCCTGCGGCGGCATTCCGCCCACGCGCACCAGATCATCGTCCACGTCAACGACGGGTCGGACGGCACGCTGGCCTGGGTGCGGGAGCAGGGCATCGAGCACACCGCATCGCCCGCCAACATCGGGATCTGCCATGCCGTGAATCTTGCGGCGGCGCGCGCCAGAGAAGACTACGTCGTCTACATGAACGACGACATGTATTGCTGCCCGGGCTGGGACGTGGCGCTTGCCCGCCGGATCGCGCAGATGCCGTCCGACCTTTTCCTGCTCTCGGGCACGATGATCGAGCCTGTCGATACGGGCAATCCGTGCGTCGTGGTGCGCGACTTCGGCCGCGAGGCCGCAAGCTTCGACGCGCACGCCCTGGTGGAAGCCGCTCCCACGCTCGTGCGCGGCGACTGGCGCGGCGCCACGTGGCCGCCGACGCTCGTTCATCGTGACTGGTGGTTCAAGGTGGGCGGTTACAGCAGCGAGCTGAGTCCGGGCATGAGCAGCGACAACGATTTCTCGATGAAGCTGTGGGATGCCGGGTGCCGGATTTTCCTCGGCGTGGGCGACAGTCTCGTCTATCACTTCCAGCAGAAGAGCACCGGCAAGGTCGTCAAGAACGACGGACGCCGCCAGTTCCTGCACAAATGGGGCATGACCCAGGCGACCTTCGACCGCTTCTATCTGCGGCGCGGTCAGCCCGTCGAGGGCGCGGTTGCGGTGGAGGAACCGCAGCCTGGCGCGAAGCTCAGCCGCGCGCTGTTGAAGTCGCGCATCAAACGCGCGCTGAGCTAGGACGTCCTTCTGCCGGCCGCGCTGCCGGCTAAATTTGCTGGCCTGGCCGCCGGCGGATGAGCGCCTCACACCCCGCTCGTCACGAGGCCCAGCACCGAAAGATCGGGATGCGAGCCTTCCACGATGCTGCGTCCCACGTGCAGGGCTTCGTGCAGCGCATCATCGGTGCTTGCGAACCACTCTTCGCCGTCTGCGTGGAACGGCACCGTGTGTCCGGGCAGCGCCGGATCCGCGCCGGGATGGCAGACGTAGCCCTCATAGGTGTATCGCGCGGGCCGCGCCACGGTGCCGGGCGTCACTTGCTGGACGTCTTCCGGTACGGGACGCACGTGAATTTCGAAGCCCTCGTAATCGGCCTGATGCCAGGCCTCGCGGGCGCGGGGTAGATCGGACATGATCGCCTCCGTGGGTTGCATCGTCGATTACCGTCGTTCAACCTGCATTCGACTGTTCAGTGACGATGCCGCTCGCGTTCCCACCAGCGGTGTCCATCCATGCGGCTCAGCATCCGCTCCCGGTGAATATCGTGCCGGTACCGCGAGGTGAGCATGATGGCAACCAGCGCCAGCACCAGCAACCCGACAACGACGCTTACCATCGACTCAGCCATGGCAGCCTCCGTAGTGTTCAACCCGATAGTTCGATTCTAGGCGATGGGGCGGGAGAAGCAGGTTCGCGCTTTGGATTCGCGCTTTCGGGCCGTGCTTTGGTTTCGCGTTTTTTGGCTCGCGTTTTGCTGCCGCGCGCAGGAGAGCCGCGAAGCGGCTATGCCGACAGATTGCGGGTGGGCTGCCGTTCGCGTGGCGCCGGGAGGCATAGAGCCGTGACGCGGCTTACATCAGCACGATGTCGTACTGCTCCTGGCTCAGATTCGATTCGACCTGCAGCGACACCGGCTTGCCGATGAAATCGATCAGCATCGCCAGATGCTGCGACTCCTCTTCGAGGAACAGGTCGATCACCTGCTGCGATGCCACTACGCGGAATTCGCGCGGATTGAACTGGCGCGACTCGCGCAGAATTTCGCGCAGCACGTCGTAGCAGACGGTACGCGAGGTCTTCACCTGGCCCTTGCCCTGGCACACCGGGCACGGCTCGCACAGCACGTGCGCAAGCGATTCGCGCGTGCGCTTGCGGGTCATTTCCACGAGCCCCAACTGCGAGAAGCCGTTGACCGTCACGCGCGTGCGGTCGCGCGAGAGCGCCTTCTTGAGTTCGCCGAGCACGGCGTCGCGATGCTCGGCGTTTTCCATGTCGATGAAGTCGATGATGATCACGCCGCCCAGGTTGCGCAGGCGCAGTTGCCGCGCGATGGTGTGCGCCGCTTCCAGGTTCGTCTTGAAGATCGTGTCGTCGAAGTTGCGCGCGCCGACGTAGCCGCCGGTGTTCACGTCGATCGTCGTCATCGCCTCGGTCTGGTCGATCACGAGATAGCCGCCCGACTTCAGGTCCACGCGCCGCGACAGCGCCCGCTGGATTTCGGCCTCGATGTTGTAGAGGTCGAAGAGCGGCCGCTCGCCCGTGTAGTGATGGAGTTTCGACGACACCGCCGGCGTGAATTCCGCGGCGAACTCGGTAAGCATCTGGAACGTTTCGCGCGAGTCCACCTGGATACGCGTCGTTTCGTCGTTCACGAAGTCGCGCAGCACGCGCTGCGCGAGGTTGAGGTCCTGGTAGAGCAGGCTCGTGGCCGGCATGCGCTGCGCCTGCGCGAGAATGGTCGCCCACGTTTTGCGCAGATAGGCGACGTCGCCGGCCAGTTCCTCGCTCGTGGCGTCTTCGGCGATGGTGCGCACGATGTAGCCGCCTTTCTCGTCCGCGGGCAGCACGGAGGTGAGCCGTGCGCGCACCGCTTCGCGCTCCGCTTCGCTTTCGATCTTCTGCGAGATGCCGATGTGCGGCTCCTGCGGCAGATACACCAGCGTGCGGCCCGCAATGCTCACCTGGGTGGAAAGCCGCGCGCCCTTGGTGCCGATGGGGTCTTTGACGACCTGCACCATCAACGTCTGCCCCTCGAACACGATCTTCTCGATGGGTTGATGCGGCACGGGCTGCTGCGGCTCGCCCGCTACGCGCGGATGCCAGATGTCGGCGACGTGAAGGAACGCGGCGCGTTCAAGCCCGATGTCGATGAAGGCCGACTGCATGCCCGGCAGCACGCGCACCACCTTGCCGAGATAGATGTTGCCGACGCGCCCGCGCGACAGCGTGCGTTCGACGTGAAGCTCCTGCACTGCGCCCTGCTGGACCAGCGCAACGCGCGTCTCCTGCGGCGTGACGTTGATCAGGATCTCTTCGTTCATGGTGTTGTTCTAGATGTTCTAGAAATCGAGGCGCGCCGTGCGCAACAGCGCGGCGGTTTCGTAAAGCGGCAAACCCATGATACCCGAATAGGACCCTTCGATATGCTCGATGAACTCGGCGGCGCGTCCCTGGATGCCGTACGCGCCGGCCTTGCCGAACGGTTCGCCGTTCGATACGTAGCGCGCCAGCGCCTCGGCCGTCGACGCGGCGAAGCGCACGCGCGAGCGCGAGAGCGCCGTGGGCAGCAACGCACCGCCTGCGTCGATCACGGTCACGGCGGTGAGCACTTCGTGCTCGCGGCCGGCGAGGCGCGCGAGCATGGCGAGCGCGTCGTCGGCGTCGGCGGGCTTGCCGAGAATCGCGCCGTCGATCGTGACGGTTGTATCGGCAACGAGGACCGGCGCCGCGGCATGGCCGCCCCGTTCGAGGCGCAGACGGGCGGCCTCGGCCTTAGCCTCGCAGACGCGCACGACGTAGGCGTCGGCGGCTTCGCCTTCTAGTGTGGCTTCGAGCGCTTCGGCATCTTCATCGGGACGCGGCAGCAGCAGCTCGAAACGCACGCCGAGTTGCTGGAGCAGTTCCTGGCGGCGCGGGCTTTGCGAGGCGAGATAGACGAAGGGCCAGGCAGGTGTGGAAAGCGTGGATGGCGTGCGTGACGTGGACGGCAATGTCATGAACAGATTCCGGGAAGTAGGCGGGGGCGTTCGGTGTTTGCGGCTGAGGTTGGCGCCGACTTTGACGCCGACGTTGCCCGCTGATTCGGACGCTTCGGATGGGGCGCGAGTCGCGTGGGGCGTGTTACATAGCCACTTCACCACCCGCAGCATCGCCGGCGAGCGCCCTGTCACGCAGCGACCGCGAGTCATCGGCATCCGGCTCATCGGCATCCAGCGCGCACCGCGCGTTCGCGCCGACGAGCGCGTCATTCACGCGCGATGATACGGGTGATTCTGCGTGATGGTCCATGCGCGGTAGAGCTGCTCGGCGAGCAGCACGCGCACCATGGCGTGCGGCAGCGTGAGGCTCGAGAGGCGCAGCAGCAGATCGGCACGGGCCTTGAGCGCCGGGTCCAGCCCGTCTGCACCGCCGATCAGGAAGGCCACGTCGCGGCCGTCGCGCTGCCAGTCGGGCAGGGCGGTGGCGAGCTGCATCGTGGTCCAGTCCTTGCCGCGTTCGTCGAGGGCGACGATGCGCGCGTTCTTCGGCAGCGCCGCTTCGATTTTTTGCCGCTCGGCCGCCATCACGCTCTCCGCGGAACGGCCCGACGCGCGCTGCTCCGGCTTCAGTTCGCGCAGTTCGATACGCAGTTCCGGCGGCATGCGCTTCGCGTATTCGTCGAAGCCCGCGGCGATCCAGTCGGGCATCTTGTGGCCGACGGCAACGATGTGCAGTTTCATCGCAACGGTAGCAAGGCGGGAGCGGAGAAGAAGCGTGCAGGACGGCTACGCCGCCCTTAGCTGCGGCGCGCGGCGCTCTTGCGCGCGGGTGTCTTGCGCGGTGCCGGCGCGGCCGCCTCGTCTTCTTCGTCCTCGTCTTCCATCGGCTCTTCGGCGCGCGCACCGCCGAAGCCGCCGCGGCCCGTGAGCTTCACGCGCACCGGCTTGTCGCCCCAGATTTCCTCGAGGTTGTAGTACTGGCGCAGCGCGGGCTGCATGATGTGGACCACCGCGTCGCCGCAGTCCACGAGCACCCATTCGCCGATGTCTTCGCCTTCCGTGCTGATGATCTCGCCGCCCGCTTCCTTGACCTTCTCGCGCACGCTGGATGCAAGCGCCTTCGTCTGCCGGTTCGACGTGCCGCTCGCCACGATCACGCGATCGAAGAGTCCGGTCAGATGGCTGGTGTTGAACACCTTGATGTCTTGCGCTTTCACGTCTTCAAGACCGTCGATGATGGCGCGCTGCAGTTTGCGGATGTCCATGATTACCCGTGGTACAGATGATGTTGAAGAATATAGGTCCAGACTTCGGCGGGCACGAGGCTCGCCTCCGGCATGGCCGCTGTGCCGCCGGCGTCCGCGTGCTGGGCGAGGTGTTCGCGCAGGTGCTTGCGGATGTCGGTGGCCGATACGTCGAACGCGAGCGCCGCGTCGATCAGCAGATGGCCGTGCGGCGTGGCACGCAGCGTGGCCGCATCGGCCTTGCGCATCGCGATTTCGGCCGCAACGGCCGGTGCCGCGGACGCCGGTTCGAAGCCGGGCCGCGTCTCCGCGCAGACGTGCGCGTAGTCGAAAAGACGCCGCCAGTCGTGCCAGGAGTCCAGATGCACGAGCTGGTCCGCGCCGATCAGCAGCGAAAGCGAGGCCGGCGTCCCGGACGCCCCGATTTGCTTTGCTTCGCGCGCGCGCCAGCGTTCGAGCGTGTCCACCGTGTAGGTGGGGCCGCCGTGATCGATCTCGTCGGTGGCCACCGTCACGGTGACGCCGGGCAGCACAAGCGAGCCGGCCGCGGCGCGCGTCATCGCCAGACGATGTTCGGCCGCCGACACGTCCGCCTTCTGCCACGGCTGTCCCGCCGGCAGCAGCACCACTTCCGTGAGTTGCAGCAGTTCGGCAAAGCGCCTCGCAAGCGCAAGATGCCCGTTGTGAATCGGATCGAACGTGCCGCCCAGAAGGCCGACGCGTCGCGGCAGCGCCTGCTGCGTCACACCCATTCGCGCGGCACCAGGAAGTCGGTGTAAAGGCGCGCTTCCGGCGTGCCCGGCTGCGGCTTCCAGTCGTAGCGCCAACTGGCGACAGGCGGCATCGACATCAGGATCGACTCCGTGCGTCCGCCGCTTTGCAGGCCGAACAGCGTGCCGCGGTCGAACACGAGGTTGAACTCGACGTAGCGGCCGCGCCGGTACGCCTGGAAGGCCCGCTCGGCTTCGCCGAAGGGCAGCGCGCGGCGTTTCTCGATGATCGGCACGTAGGCTTTCAGGAACGCCTCGCCCACGCTTTTCAGCATGGCGAACGAGCGCTCGAAACCGCCTTCGGCGTAATCGTCGAAGAAGATGCCGCCAATGCCGCGCGGCTCGTTGCGATGCTTGAGGAAGAAGTACTCGTCGCACCAGCGCTTGAAGCGCGGGTAAAGGTCGTCGCCATGGGGCGCGAGCGCGTCGCGGCACACGCGGTGGAAGTGCGCGGCGTCTTCCTCGAAGCCGTAGTAGGGCGTGAGGTCCATGCCGCCGCCGAACCAGAACACCGGCTCTTCGCCAGCCTTTGTTGCGATCAGCATGCGCACGTTCATGTGCACGGTGGGGCAGTACGGATTGTGCGGGTGCAGCACGAGCGAAACGCCCATCGCCTCGAAGCCGCGCCCGGCCAGCTGCGGACGCGCAGCGCTTGCCGACGGCGGCAGCGCGTCGCCCGCGACGTCGGAAAAGCCGATGCCGCCGCGCTCGAAGAACTCGCCGCCTTCGAGAATGCGCGTGCGGCCGCCGCCGCGCAGGCGTTCGCCGGGCGGGCGCTGCCAGTCGTCGGTGGCGAACGGCTTGCCGTCGAAGGCGCCGAGCGTGTCGGCAATCTGCGTCTGCAGTCCTTGCAGCCAGGTGCTGACGGCCGCGCTGTCTTGAGTCGAGTCGGTCATCGGTATTGAGGGGCGGCGCGCTGCGGCAACCGCGAAGTGGCTCTGTGAGGGTTCGGGCCGTGCCCGCTCTGTGCAGGGCGCCCGATAGCGGGAGTGTAGCGCCATCGCCGCCTGGTGGCTGGTGCGGTAAGGCTCGTCTGCGCGGCCGGTACGTGGCGCCTTGCGGATGCGTCGAGCCACGTGTCCTTCTGTTTCAGCCGATGAATGGCCCCGGCGCCGGGTGCAATGTTCCGCGATGTTCTGCAATGTCGGGCGATGCCGCGCCATACCGTGCGATGCCGCGCGACCTCGCAGCGTGCTCACGCGGGATGCCGCGACGTTCCGGCCGCACGTGGCTCGCCGTCAGGCCACAGGCGGCAGCTTACGCAGCGGCGGGTCACATCGCCCGTGCCCGCGCTCTCCGCCCGCCTGTGCCGCCTCACCCGTGCTTGCGATTTACCGCGCGATACCCGATGTCGCGGCGGTACTGCATGCCGTCGAACGAGATCTGGTTGATCGTCTCGTAGGCGACCGACTGCGCGCTGCGCACCGAGTCCGCGAGTCCCACCACGCACAGCACGCGGCCGCCCGAAGTGACCAGCTTGCCGTCGACGATCGACGTGCCCGCATGGAACGTGACGGAATTTTCCGTCTCGGCCGGAATGCCGTTGATGCGATCGCCCTTGCGCGGCGTGTCCGGATAGTTGTGCGCCGCGAGCACCACGCCGAGCGCCGTGCGGCGGTCCCACTCGAGTTCGACGGTATCGAGCGTGCCGGCGATGGCGTGCTCCACCACCTTCGAGAAGTCGCCCTTGAGACGCGCCATGATGGGCTGCGTTTCCGGGTCGCCCATGCGGCAGTTGAATTCGAGCGTTTTCGGGTTGCCTTGCGCGTCGATCATGAGGCCCGCGTAGAGGAAGCCCGTGTAGCGGATGCCTTCCTTTTCCATGCCGCGCACGGTGGGCAGGATGATCTCGCGCATCACACGCGCATGCAGTTGCGGCGTGACGATGGGCGCGGGCGAGTAGGCGCCCATACCGCCCGTGTTCGGGCCTTCGTCGTTGTCGAGCAGGCGCTTGTGGTCCTGGCTGGAGGCGAGCGGCAGCACGTGCTTGCCGTCCACCATCACGATGAAGCTGGCTTCCTCGCCCGCGAGGAATTCTTCGATCACGACTCGCGCGCCCGCGTCGCCCAGCTTGTTGTCGGCGAGCATCATGTCGATGGCCGCGTGTGCTTCGTCGGCGCTCATGGCCACCACGACACCCTTGCCCGCGGCGAGCCCGTCTGCCTTGATGACGATGGGCGCGCCTTTGGCGTCGATGTACGCGTGGGCGGCGGCGGCATCCGAGAAGGTCTCGTATTCGGCCGTGGGAATGGCGTGGCGCTTCATGAACGCCTTGGCGAAGTCCTTCGAGCTTTCCAGCTGGGCGGCTTCCTTCGTGGGGCCGAACACTTTCAGGCCGCGCGAGCGGAACAGATTGACGATGCCCGCGGCGAGCGGCGCTTCCGGCCCCACCACGGTGAAGGCGACCTGCTCTTTCTCGACGAAATCGGCCAGCGCGTCCGGCGCCGTGATGTCGACGTTGGCGAGCCGCGCGTCCTGCGCGGTGCCGCCGTTGCCGGGCGCGACGTAGACGAGCTGCACGCGCGGCGATTGCGCAAGCTTCCATGCGAGGGCATGTTCGCGGCCGCCAGAACCGACGACGAGTAACTTCATTTGAATCCCCGAAGACTGAAAAACCGTGACGGCCGATGCCAGCGCATCAGCCGTGATATCCGCAAGGTTCGCACGGGGCGAACGTCAGGCCTGTGACACGAAAGGCGCGCGGCGAACGACGACGCATAACACAGGCACGCGGGGCGGACATGGCATACGTCGCAGGCGAGATTGCCGCGCCTTTATGCCTTGTCCTTGCGCGTGGCCCGTGGCGCGTCGTGGCCCTTACGCCTCGTCGATCACCGCGTTGGTGTACACCTGCTGCACGTCGTCGAGATTCTCGAGCGCGTCGAGCAGCTTCTGCATCTTCACCGCGTCTTCGCCGGTGAATTCGACTTCCGTCTGAGGCTTCATGGTCACCTCGGCGTCTTCCGCCTTGAAGCCCGCGGCTTCGAGCGCGGACTTCACCTTCGGGAAGTCGTTGGGCGGGCAGATCACTTCGACGCTGCCGTCGTCGTTGGTCACGACGTCGTCGGCGCCCGCTTCGAGCGCGGCGTCCATGAGCTTGTCTTCGGGCGTGCCCGGCGCGAACAGGAACTGGCCCACGTGATCGAACATGAACGACACCGAGCCGTCCGTGCCCATGTTGCCGCCGAACTTCGAGAACGCGTGGCGCACTTCGGCCACGGTACGCGTGCGGTTGTCGGTCATCGTGTCCACGATGATCGCCGCGCCGCCGATGCCGTAGCCCTCGTAGCGGATTTCCTCGTAGGTGGCGCCGTCCACGCCGCCCACGCCGCGCTGGATCGCGCGGTTGATGTTGTCCTTGGGCATGTTGGCGTCGGTCGCCTTGTCCACGGCGAGCCGCAGGCGCGGGTTGGTGTCGATGTCGCCGCCGCCGAGGCGCGCCGCCACCTGGATTTCCTTGATGAGCCGCGTCCAGACCTTGCCGCGCTTGGCGTCCGCTGCTGCTTTTTTATGCTTGATGTTGGCCCATTTCGAATGACCCGCCATACCTTTCTCCGTGGCGCTCGCCGGCAAGGCGCGCGCATTGTGCAATTGTCGTTGCGTCGTTGCGATTTCGGGCGCGGCGGGCGGCCGTGGGGCACTGGCCTTGCGCGCCTCGATGTCTGTTCGTGCGTTCGCGTGATCGCGCCGTCGTGCGGCGGCGTGGCCGCATGGCCTTCGTGTCCGTCGTGTTGTTACGCGCCGCCCGGCGGGGAAGAAGCCAACCGGTCAGGCGACCCGTCTGCCCGCCGTTAGTTTGCCGCCGTTAGTCCGCCGCCGTTAATGCGTTCTTGGCCGCCCACCAACCCGCTGAAGCGAACATCGATTTTACCACGCCGGGGCGGGCCGACAGCCGCCGTCCGGTGGCCTGAGCGGACGCGGGAAGGACAGAAGAGCGGCCGGATGGCGGGGGGTGTGGGCCTTGAATGGCGGGGTGGTCCGCCCGACCGGGGCAACGCGGGCGGGATAGTTTGCGGACCCGGGAGGGCCGCTGCACCCTGCGGCGACCCCGGCGCACGCGAACGTCGGGGCCGTCGTTCTTTCAGTTCTTCGTACCGAACAGCCGGTCGCCCGCGTCGCCGAGACCCGGCACGATGTAGGCATGCTCGTTCAGATGCGAGTCGAGCGACGCCACGTACAGCTTCACGTCCGGATGCGCTTTCTGGAACACCTCGACGCCCTCGGGCGCCGCGACGAGCGCAAGGAACAGAATGTTCTCGCCGGCCACGTTGCGGCGCTTGAGTACGTCCACGGCGTGCACCGCCGAGTAGCCCGTGGCGACCATCGGGTCGCACAGGATGAAGATGCGGTCTTCGAGATCAGGCAGCCGCACGAGGTATTCGACGGGGCGGTGTGCGTCGTCGCGATAGACGCCGATATGGCCCACCCGCGCCGACGGAATCAGCTCCAGCAGCCCGTCCGACATCCCGACGCCCGCCCGCAGCACCGGCACGATGGCGAGCTTCTTGCCCGCGATCACCGGCGCGTCGATCTCGACGAGCGGCGTCTGCACGCGCCGCGTGGTGACGGGCAGGTTGCGCGTGATCTCGTAGCCCATCAGCAGCGTGATTTCGCGCAGCAGTTCGCGGAACGTGCGGGTGGACGTGTCCCTGTCGCGCATGTGCGTGAGCTTGTGCTGGATCAACGGGTGATCGAGGATAAAAAGGTTCGGAAAGCGGCTGTCCTGTTTCATGACGAAGGCACAAGGCGGCAAGAGGAAATCGGCCGGGCCGGCAGGGCGGGCTCAGCGCCCTGACCGCAGCCCGGTGAAAAGACGCACCGCGGTCCGGCAAGGGGCCGGCAGGCGCGCCACGGCTGCAAGTTTACCGACAAAGCGTGCGGTGGCGATATGGACGGATGCCGCGGCCAACGGCGCCGCGCCGATTCTTCTAGAATCGGCTACTCGGCACCCACCCACGGCACCCCGCCGCCGCACCCCGCAGGCGAAGCGGCCAGCCGGCAAGCACACCAAAGAGGATACATACCGATGGACATGGGCATCGCAGGACGCACCGCGCTCGTCTGCGCGGCGAGCAAGGGACTCGGGCGCGGCTGCGCAGAAGCGCTGGCCGCCGAAGGCGTGAATCTCACCATCGTCGCGCGCACGCAGGAGACGCTCGATGCCACGGCGGCCCAGATTCGCGCGAAGACCGGTGTCGAGGTGAACGCGGTCGCCTGCGACATCACCACGCCCGAAGGCCGCGCGGCGGCGCTCGCCGCGTGCCCGCGCCCGGACATCCTCGTCAACAACGCGGGCGGCCCGCCGCCGGGCGACTTCCGCCAGTTCGGCCACGACGACTGGATCCGCGCGCTCGAAGCCAACATGCTCACGCCGATCGAGCTGATTCGCGCCACCGTGGACGCCATGATCGAGCGCGGGTTCGGCCGCATCGTGAACATTACGAGTTCGTCGGTGAAAGCGCCTATCGACGTGCTGGGGCTCTCCAACGGCGCCCGCTCGGGCCTGACGGGCTTCGTGGCGGGCGTGGCGCGCAAGGTCGCCCCGCACGGCGTGACGATCAACAACCTGCTGCCGGGCCTCTTCGATACCGACCGAATCGTCAGCACGATGGCGGCGCAGGCGAAGGCCGCCAATGTTTCGATCGACGAAGCCCGCCAGCACCGCATGGCATCGATTCCGGCGGGCCGCTTCGGTCAGCCCGACGAGTTCGGCCGCGCCTGCGCTTTCCTCTGCAGCGTGCACGCGGGCTACATCACGGGGCAAAATCTGCTGATCGACGGCGGGGCTTATCCGGGTACCTTTTGACAGCTACCTTTGACGAGCACCTTCTGACGGCCGCCGCCCGCTCGTCACAACCCGAACCGCCCACCTCATCCATCACATTCGACCAGATCAACCAAAGGGAGACCCACCTCATGTCCACACGCGTCGCACTCATTGCGCACGACCACAAGAAAGACGACATCGTGAAGCTGGCCGGCGAGTACGCCGATACGCTGCGCCGCTGCCACCTCATCGCCACGGGCACCACGGGTTCGCGCATCGCGGCGGCGCACGGGCTCGAAGTGGAGCGCATGCTCTCGGGCCCGCACGGCGGCGACCTGCAGATCGGCGCGCAGCTGGCCGAGGGCAGGGTGGACATGGTGATCTTCCTGCGCGACCCCATGACGCCGCAGCCGCACGAACCGGACATCAACGCGCTCGTGCGCGCCTGCGACGTGCACAACGTGCCGTGCGCGACCAACATCTCGACCGCGCGCATGATTCTCGACGTGCTGGCGCTGCGACTCGCGCAGGAAGGCGAGTGACGGCAGCGGATGGCGGATGAGGCCAATCCGCCTTCCCGCTTCGAATGCGGCTTCGAATAACGACTGAACAGGAGACAGAACGAGATGAGCAAGGCAATCCGATTCGAACGCACGGGCGGCCCGGAGGTGATGAAGTGGGTCGACGTGCCCGTGGGCGACCCCGGCGAGGGCGAGATCCGCATCCGTCAGCACGCGGTCGGGCTCAACTACATCGACGTGTACTTCCGCAGCGGGCTCTATCCGCTGCCGTTGCCCGGTGGGCTCGGCATGGAAGCGGCGGGCGAGGTCGCGGCCGTGGGGCCTGGCGTGACGAGTCTCGCCGTAGGCGACCGCGTGGCCTATGTCGCGCGCCCGCCCGGCGCGTATGCCGAGGAACGCGTGCTGGGCGCGGCGCAAGTCGTGAAGCTGCCGGACGCGCTCTCGTACGAGCAGGCGGCCTCGGTGATGCTGCAGGGCCTCACGGCGCAGTACCTGCTGCGCCGCACATACAGGGTGAAGCCCGGCGACACGATCCTGATCCAGGCCGCCGCCGGCGGCGTGGGCCTGCTGGTGTGCCAGTGGGCCAAGGCGCTGGGCGCCACCGTGATCGGCACCGTGGGTTCGGACGACAAGGCCGCCATCGCGAAGGCGCACGGTTGCGACTACCCGATCGTCTACACGCGCGAGAACTTCACGAAGCGCGTGCGCGAGATCACCAACGGCGCGGGCGTGCCCGTGGTCTACGACTCGATTGGCCGCGACACCTTCACCGGCTCGCTCGACTGCCTTGCGCCGCTCGGCCTCTTCGTGAGCTTCGGCAACGCGTCGGGGCCGCTGCCGCCCATCGACTCGTCCGAATTCGCGGGCCGCGGCTCGCTCTTCTTCACGCGTCCCACGCTCTTCACATACATGGCCAAACGCGCGGACTACGAAGCGATGTCGGCCGAACTGTTCGACGTGCTCGCCTCGGGCAAGGTGAAGACGAGCATCAACCAGCGTTATGCGCTTGCCGAGGTCGCCCGCGCGCATGAGGACCTCGAAGCGCGCAAGACGACGGGCTCCACGGTGCTGATGCCCTGAGCGGCGCAAGCTTTCCTTTCCCGTAAAGGGCGGCAGACGTGCCGCCTTTTTTTCGCGTTCCGCCCGCCCGACGAGCGCCGCGCACCCCGCGCATCCCGTGTTTACGCGCTTTTTACACCCGCGCCCCCCACCTTTAACCCGCCCTTTACATCCAACCGACTAACGTTGCATCCATCCGTAATCCATCATCGGAGAACACAAACATGGATGCGCTGTACGTCGGGGGAATCGTGGCTTTCGCCGCGCTGACCTACGCCCTGATTGCCGGTTGCCAGAAGCTCACGCAATACCGGCGTGGCCAGGGGGCACGGTCATGACCTGGATGCTTTGGCTCTCCGGAGCGGCCACGCTGTTGCTGTTCGCCTATCTCATCCATGCGCTGCTGCGCGCGGAGGATCTGGAATGAACCTCGACAACATTCAGCAACCGCTCGTCTATCTCGTCGTTCTGCTGCTGCTCGCCGTGCCCGTTTCGCGTTATCTGACGAAGGTGATGGACGGCACGTCGCGCGTTGTGCGCGTGTTCGCGCCGCTCGAACGGTTCCTGTTCCGCGCGGCCGGCGTCGATGCTCAAGCCGAGATGGGCTGGAAGCAGTACGCGGTGGCAACCATCGCGTTCAACCTGCTGGGCGCGCTGTTCCTCTATTTGCTGCTGCGTGTGCAAGGCTGGCTGCCCGGCAATCCGCAGGGCTTCGGTCCCATGACCGTGGATGGCGCGTTCAACACGGCCGTGAGTTTCGTCACGAACACGAACTGGCAGGACTACTCGCCGGAGCAGACCGTGAGCTACCTCACGCAGATGCTCGGCTTCACCGTGCAGAACTTCCTCTCGGCGGCGACCGGCATCGTCGTGGTGATCGCGTTGATTCGCGGCTTCGCGCGTCACACCGCGAAGACCATCGGCAACTTCTGGGTCGACGTGACGCGGGTCACGCTCTACGTGCTCGTACCGATGTCGGCGCTCATCGCCGCGCTGCTGATGAGCCAGGGCATGATCCAGAACTTCCGTGCGTATGAAGACGTGCCGGTGCTCCAGACCACGACCTACGCGGCGCCGAAGCTCGATGCGTCAGGCAATCCGGTGAAGGACGCGAAGGGCAACCCCGTGACGGTCGACACGAAGGTCACGTCACAGACGCTCGCCATGGGTCCGGTCGCCTCGCAGGTCGCGATCAAGATGCTCGGCACGAACGGCGGCGGCTTCTTCAACGCCAACTCGGCGCATCCGTATGAGAACCCCACGCCGTTCGCCAACTTCGTGGAAGTGATCGCGATTCTTCTGCTGCCCGCGGCGCTGTGCTTGACGTTCGGCCAGATGGTGCTGGATCGCCGCCAGGGCGTGGCCGTGCTCGCCGCGATGACGATTGCATTCGCCATCGGCGTGTGGGGCGAAATCAGCGCCGAGCAGGCGGGCAATCCGCTTTACGCGTCGCTCAACGTCGATCAGCAGGCGAGCGCGCTGCAATCGGGCGGCAACATGGAAGGCAAAGAGACGCGCTTCGGCATCGCGCAGTCCGGCATCTTCACGGTGGCCACCACCGCTGCGTCGTGCGGCGCCGTGAACACGATGCACGACTCGCTCACGCCGTTGGGCGGCCTCGTTCCGCTGCTGCTGATCCAGTTGGGCGAGGTGATCTTCGGCGGCGTGGGTTCGGGCCTTTACGGCATGCTCGTGTTCGCGCTGCTCGCCGTGTTCGTGGCGGGGCTCATGATCGGCCGCACGCCGGAATACGTCGGCAAGAAGATCGAGTCGTACGAGATGAAGATGGTCTCCATCGTCGTGCTGCTCACGCCGCTGCTCGTGCTGGTCGGCACCTCGATCGCGGTGCTCACGAGTGCCGGCACCGCGGGTATCGCCAACCCCGGCCCGCATGGCTTCTCCGAGATTCTCTACGCGTTCAGCTCCGCGGCGAACAACAACGGCAGCGCGTTCGCGGGCCTTTCGGTGAACACGCCGTTCTACAACACGCTGCTCGGCATTGCGATGTGGTTCGGCCGCTTCGGCACCATCGTGCCAGTGCTCGCCATCGCGGGGTCGCTCGCGGAAAAGAAGCGTATCGGCGTGACGGCCGGCACGCTGCCCACGCATGGCGCGCTCTTCGTCGTGCTGCTGCTCGGCACCGTGGCGCTGGTGGGTGCGCTCACGTACGTGCCGGCGCTTGCGCTCGGCCCGGGCGTCGAGCATCTGATGATGGTGGCGGGCCACTGACACGCATTCGGGAACTCAAGAACCATGAATCAACATTCCGCAACCCGTTCCATGTTCGATCCGGCGCTCGTGCGCCCGGCCATCGTGGAGTCGTTCAGGAAACTCGATCCGCGCACGCAGTTGCGCAATCCGGTGATGTTCTGCGTCTACGTGGGCAGCGTGCTCACCACGATCCTCTGGATCGCCGCGCTGGGCGGCGAGGCCGAGGCGCCCGCGGGCTTCATTCTCGCCGTCGCACTGTGGCTGTGGTTCACGGTGCTCTTCGCCAACTTCGCGGAGGCGCTCGCCGAGGGCCGCTCGAAGGCGCAGGCCGCTTCGCTGCGTCAGGCGAAGAAAGACGTAATGGCCAAGAAGCTCAACGAGCCGCATCCGAAGGCGCCCGTGCGCATCACCACGGCCACGGACCTGCGCAAGGGCGACGTCGTGCTCGTCGAAGCGGGCGACGTGATTCCGGCGGACGGCGAAGTGATCGAAGGCGTAGCCTCGGTGGACGAGTCGGCCATCACGGGCGAATCCGCGCCGGTGATCCGCGAGTCGGGCGGCGATTTTTCGTCGGTGACGGGCGGCACGCGCGTGCTTTCGGACTGGATTGTCGTGCGTGTTTCGGTGAACCCGGGCGAGGCGTTTCTGGACCGCATGATCGCGATGGTGGAAGGTGCGAAGCGCCAGAAGACGCCGAACGAAGTCGCGCTCACCATCCTGCTCGTCGCGCTGACCATCGTGCTGCTGCTTGCCACGGCCACGCTGCTGCCGTTCTCGATGTTCTCGGTCGCGGCCGTGAAGGCCGGCCACGTCGTGACGATCACGGCGCTCGTCGCGTTGCTGGTGTGCCTGATTCCGACCACCATCGGCGGGCTGCTCTCGGCTATCGGCGTGGCGGGCATGAGCCGCATGATGCAGGCCAACGTGATCGCCACCTCGGGCCGCGCCGTGGAAGCCGCGGGCGACGTGGACGTGCTGCTGCTCGACAAGACCGGCACGATCACCCTCGGCAACCGCCAGGCGTCGACCTTTCTGCCTGCGCCGGGCGTTTCCGAAGAAGCGCTCGCGGACGCGGCGCAGCTTTCGTCGCTCGCCGACGAAACGCCTGAAGGCCGCAGCATCGTCGTGCTCGCGAAGCAGCGCTTCAACATCCGTCAGCGCGACATGGCCGCGCTCAACGCGGTGTTCATCGCGTTCAGCGCGCAGACGCGCATGAGCGGCGTGGACCTCGCACCCACGGCTCCCGGCACGCCACCGCGCGAGATTCGCAAGGGCGCGTCCGACGCCGTGAAGCAGTACGTCGAAGCGAACGGCGGCCACTATCCCGCCGAGGTGAATCACGCAGTGACCGAAGTGGCCCGCCGCGGCAGCACGCCGCTCGTGGTCGCGGAAAAGAGCGCGAACGGCACGCGCGTGCTCGGCGTGATCGAACTCAAGGACATCGTGAAGGGCGGCATCAAGGAGCGCTTCGCGGAGCTGCGCAAGATGGGTATCAAGACCGTGATGATCACGGGCGACAACCGCCTCACGGCGGCGGCCATCGCGGCGGAAGCGGGCGTGGACGACTTCCTCGCCGAAGCCACGCCCGAAGCGAAGCTCAAGATGATCCGCTCGCACCAGGCCGAAGGCCGGCTCGTGGCGATGACGGGCGACGGCACCAACGACGCGCCCGCGCTCGCCCAGGCCGATGTCGCGGTGGCGATGAACACGGGCACGCAGGCCGCGAAGGAAGCGGGCAACATGGTCGACCTCGATTCGAACCCGACCAAGCTCATCGAGATCGTGGAGATCGGCAAGCAGATGCTCATGACGCGCGGCTCGCTCACCACGTTTTCCATTGCGAACGACGTGGCGAAGTATTTCGCCATCATTCCCGCGGCGTTCGCCACCACCTACCCGCAGTTGCGCGTGCTCGACGTGATGCATCTGAGCTCGCCGTCGTCGGCGATCATGTCCGCGGTGATCTTCAACGCGCTCATCATCGTCGCGCTCATTCCGCTCGCGCTGAAGGGCGTGAAGTACCGGCCGCTCGGCGCGGCCGCTATCCTGCGCCGCAATCTGCTGGTCTATGGTCTGGGCGGCCTGTTGCTGCCGTTCCCGTTCATCAAGCTCATCGACATGGCGCTCACCGCGTTCGGGTGGGTGTGAAACATGCCGGACATCGAAGGATCGACCCTCATGAAATCGCTATTTCGTCTGCTTCGCCCGCTCGCTGTGCTCTTTGCCGTGCTCACGGCGCTCACGGGGCTCGCGTATCCCGCCGTGATGACGGCGTTCGGCCAGGCCGTGTTTCCGCACGAGGCCAACGGCAGCCTGATCGAAGTGAACGGCAAGCCGGTGGGCTCGGAATTGATCGGCCAGCAGTTTGACGCGCCGCAGTACTTCTGGGGGCGGCTCTCGGCTACGACGCCCATGCCGTATAACGCGCAGGGCTCGTCGGGCTCGAATCTGGGGCCGACCAACCCCGCACTCGCCGACGAGATCAAGGGGCGCCTCGACGCGCTCAAGGCCGCAGGCACGGATATGTCGAAACCGGTGCCCGTGGATCTCGTGACGTCGTCGGCGAGCGGCCTCGACCCGGAGATCTCGCCGGCCGCCGCCGCGTACCAGGTGGAACGCGTGGCGAAGGCGCGCCACCTGAACGCAAACGACGTGCAGGCGCTCGTGGACCGCTATACCGCAGGCCGCCAGTTCGGTCTCTTCGGCGAGCCGCGCGTGAACGTGCTCAAGCTCAATCTCGCGCTGGACGCTGCGCAGCACGGTTGACGCGGCGGGTGAGGCTTCGGGGCAAGCTGGCCCACGCCAGCTCCAGCCGGCACGCTCAGGCAGACAGGCGGCGCCCCTCAAGGCGCCGCCGCGTTGCCATTTTCGCGGCGCGGTGCGACGATGGCCGCGGCGATGCGCCTGCGCCATACGACTCAAGAAGCCTGACGCACGCACCCGCTCACGCATCCGCTTAACGGCGGGCCACCCCTCGACCCCCCTCGCGTATGAACCGACCCGATCCCGACGAACTGCTCGACCGCCTGCAGCGCGACGAAGAGAAGCGCCAGCGCGGCAAGCTGAAGGTGTTCTTCGGCGCGTCGGCGGGCGTCGGCAAGACGTACGCCATGCTCCAGGCGGCGCGTCGGCGCAAAGAGGAGGGCGCTGACGTCGTAGTGGGCATCGTGGAAACGCACGGGCGCCGCGAAACCGCGGCGCTGACGGAAGGGCTCGACGTGCTGCCGCTCCAGCAGATCGAGTACCGCGGCCGCACGCTCGGCGAGTTCGATCTGGACGCCGCGCTCGCGCGCAAGCCGCAGCTCGTGCTGGTGGACGAACTCGCGCATTCGAACGTGCAGGGCGCACGCCACCTGAAGCGCTGGCAGGACGTCTACGAACTGCTCGACGCGGGCATCGACGTCTACACCACCGTCAACGTCCAGCACCTGGAAAGCCTCAACGACGTGATCGGGCAGATTACCGGCATCCGCGTCTGGGAGACCGTGCCCGACCGCGTGTTCGACCGCGCGGACGAAGTCACGCTCGTGGACCTGCCCGCCGAGGAACTGCTGGACCGCATGCGCGACGGCAAGGTGTATATGCCCGCGCAGGCCGAACGCGCGGTGCGCAACTTCTTTCGCAAGGGCAACCTCATCGCGCTGCGCGAGCTCGCACTGCGCCGCACGGCCGACCGCGTGGATGCGCAGATGCGCGAGTACCGCGCCGACCGCTCCATCCAGCGCATCTGGCAGGCGCGCGAACGTCTGCTGGTGTGCATCGGGCCGGGGCCGGAGGCGCCCACGCTCGTGCGCGGCGCGGCGCGTCTTGCGGCGAGCCTGAAGGCCGACTGGATCGCCGTCTATGTGGAAACGCCGAAGCTGCAACGGCTACCCGACGCGCGCCGCGAACGCACGCTCGCCGCGCTCAAGCTCGCGGCGGACCTCGGCGCCGAAACGGTCACGCTCGCTGGTGACGACGCCGTGGATACGTTGCTCGGCTACGCGCGCGTACGCAACGTCTCGAAGCTGGTAGCGGGCGGCTCGCTGCGTTCGGGCTTCTCGCGCCGCCTGCGGCGGCCGTTCGGCGAACGTCTCGCGGAACGGTCGGGCGACCTCGATCTCACGCTGATCCGCGCCGCTGCTGACGAACATGGCCGCGACCGCGACGCGCACCCCGACACGCTCGCCAGCGCCTGGCGCGACGCGCTCTCGGCGGCACGCGAGCGCCGCTCGCCGCCGCGCGCCTATGCGATTGCGTTCGCCATCTGCGTGGCCATCACGGCGGTGGCGAGCCAGTTGAGGACGCACATCGACCTCACGAACCTCGTGATGCTGTATCTGCTCGGTGTGATTTTCGCGGCGGCGAAGCTGGGCCGCGGGCCGGGCGTGCTGCTCTCGTTCGCGAGCGTGGCGGCGTTCGACTTCTTCTTCGTGCCGCCGCGCATGTCGTTTTCGGTGTCGGACACGCAGTACCTGCTGACCTTTCTCGGCATGCTGCTCACGTCGCTCGTGATCAGTCATCTCACGTCGAGCCTGAGTCGCGAGGCGGCGGTTGCCCAGCGTCGCGAACAGCGCACCGGCGCCATGTACGCGATGGCGCGCGAACTGGCGGCGGCGCTCACGATGGAGCAGATCGTGGCTATCGGCAGCCGTCATGTGAGCGAGGTGTTCCGCGCGCGCGTGGCGCTGCTTTTGCCCGACAGCCAGGACAAGCTGCAGCAGAAGGTGGAAGAGCCGGACCCGGCCATCATGCTGGAAGGCGAGGCGCTCGACATCGACGTGGGGCAGTGGGTGTACGACCAGCAGCAGCCGGCCGGACGCGGCACCGACACGTTGCCCGCGGCCCGCGCGCTGTATCTGCCGCTGAAGGCGCCCATGCGCACGCGCGGCGTGCTCGCGGTAGAGACGCACGATGCACACGAACTCGACGTGCCCGAACAGCAGCGCATGCTGGAAGCGTTCGCCGCGCAGATCGCGCTCGCCGTGGAGCGCGTGCACTACGTGGAAATTGCCCGCGACGCGCTCGTGAACATGGAGTCGGAACGGCTGCGCAACTCGCTGCTCTCGGCGATCTCGCACGACCTGCGCACGCCGCTCACGGCAATCGTCGGCTTTTCGTCGATGCTCGCGCAGATGCATGAGGCGGGCGTTGGCGGCGATATGCCTGATGTGGCCCATGCAGCCGACCCGCGCGCCGAGAAGTCCGGCGAACTCGTGGAAGCGATTCACGACGAGGCGCTGCGCATGACGGGCATCGTCACGAACCTGCTCGACATGGCTCGGCTGCAGGCGGGTAGCCTCAATCTGAACCGCCAGTGGACGCTGCTCGAAGAGACCGTGGGCGCTGCGCTGCGCGCGTGCCGCCGCGTGTTGCAGCGGCATCCCGTGCAGACGAAGCTGCCGGCTGACCTGCCGCTGCTGCAGCTCGATGCCGTGCTGATGGAGCGCCTCTTCTCGAACCTCTTCGAGAACGCGGCGAAGTACACGCCGCTCGATACGCCGCTCGTGATCGGCGCCGAGCGCATCGAGGAGGGCGGCCGGCCGTTCGTGCGCGTGACGGTGGACGACGCGGGGCCGGGGCTGCCCGTGGGCATGGAAGCGCGCGTGTTCGAGAAGTTCACGCGCGGCGAGAAAGAGTCGGCGAAGCCGGGCATCGGGCTCGGGCTTGCGATCTGCCGCGCGATCGTGGAGGCGCACGGCGGCGCGATCGGCGCGTTCAACCGGCTTGCCCCGGACGGCCATGTGGAAGGCGCGCGCTTCTGGTTCACGCTGCCGGTGGAGACGCCGCCCGCGACGATGGAGGCGTTGGAGGCGGAAGAGGCGGGGCAGGAGGTCGTTCGGGAAACGGTGCAGGAAGCGACTCAGGCAGCCACTCAGGAAGCCACTCAGGAAGCGCTTCGCGAAGCAACACAGCAGACGCACGGGCCTCGCGCCGGTGAAGCCGCTGCCCCGGAGGCGGGCGGCGGCACAGAACAAGCCGCTGAACAAACCCGATCCGCCGCGCCGCCCACGGAGATGCCCGGGGCCTCATCCTCTACCTCGCCATCTGGCCCCGTGCCGGGCGATACTACGGCCTCCGGCGCCGGGGTTGCATCGCCCGCCGCCGACCGCTCGCCCAACCTGGACCGGCCGGACCCGCTTTCGGGGCCCACGCCCTCTCCCCACTCTCACTCATGAACGAGCCGCGCATCACCGTCGTCCTGATCGAAGACGAAAAGCAGATTCGCCGCTTCGTGCGCGCGACCCTGGAAGCCGAAGGCATCGCCGTGCACGACGCCGACACGGGCCGCCAGGGTCTCGTGGAGGCAGCCACGCGCAAGCCCGACCTCGTGATCGTGGACCTCGGGCTGCCCGACACCGACGGGCTCGACGTGATCCGCGAGCTGCGGGGCTGGAGCGACCTGCCCGTGATCGTGCTCTCGGCGCGCAGCCAAGAAAGCGAGAAGGTGGCCGCGCTCGACGCGGGCGCCGACGACTACCTCACGAAGCCGTTCGGCGTCTCCGAACTGCTCGCGCGGATTCGCGCGCACCTGCGCCGCCGCAACCACGGCGGCTCGAACGAGACGCCGCAGGTTCATTTCGGCGGCGTGACCGTGGATCTTGCGCTACGCCAGGTCTCGCGCGACGGGGCGCCCGTGCATCTCACGCCCATCGAGTACCGGTTGCTCGCCACGCTGGTGCGCCACGCCGGCCGCGTGCTGACCCACCGGCAACTGCTGCGCGACGTCTGGGGGCCGTCGCACGTGGAGAGCAGCCACTACCTGCGCATCTACATGGCACACCTGCGCCAGAAGCTGGAACGCGATCCCGCCCAGCCCGAGCACATCGTCACCGAGACGGGCGTGGGGTATCGGCTCATCGGCACGAGCTGAGGCCGCAGCGGGTTCGCGCAACCACGCGGCGGAACGCGAATCTCCGTGGCTATAATGCAGCGATCCGGTCTTGAAATTGGCTCGCGCCCCATGCGGCGCGGGTTCGGCGGTTCGATACGCGCTTGATGCGCGCCCGATGCATCCTTGATGCCCCGCTTGAGGCCCTGCGTGAGGCCCAATTGACACCCGATTGATACGCGACGCCCCGCCTCGATTGGCCGGTCCGCTCCATTCGAGGACGCGCTCGCGAACAGCCGCAGCCGCGCCGGCCGCGCGCAAGGAGGGGGCAATGCTTGAACCACTATCGCTGGCAGCAGGCCTTGCCTGGGGCAGCGGCTTGCGCCTCTATCTCACGGTGCTGATCGCGGGCGTTCTGGAGCGCCTCGGCTTCATCCATCTGCCCGACACGCTCGCGGTGCTCGCTTCGCCCTGGGTGCTGACGGCGGCGGCCGTGCTGACCATCGCTGAATTTCTCGCCGACAAGATTCCCGCCTTCGATTCGCTCTGGGACGCCGTGCACACCTTCATCCGCATTCCCGCGGGCGCGGTGCTCGCGGCGGGCGCGCTCGGTCACGCCGACCCGGCGGTGCTCACGGTGGCGGCGCTCGCGGGCGGCACGCTCGCTGGCACGACCCATCTCGCCAAGGCGGGCACGCGCGCACTGATCAATCTCTCGCCGGAACCGGTGTCGAACGTCGTGACCTCCACCGCCGAAGACGGCCTCACGTTCACCGGCGTGCTGCTCGCGCTCTTCGTGCCGCTGCTCTTTCTGGTGCTGCTTGCGGGCTTCCTCGCCGTGGCGCTGTGGGCGCTGCCGCGGCTGTGGCGCGGCGTGCAGGGCGGTTTCAGGGGGATGGCGACGCATATGGTGTCGCGTTTCGGAACGTTGAGGAGCCGACACGATTGAGCGAAGCACAGAAGGTCAAGGCAAGCCTGCCGAAAGACGCGGCGCCGCGCCGCTACCGATGGTTCGACGTGGTCCGCCAGGCCGCGCGCATGACGGCCCGCGACTGGCGCGCGGGCGAACTGACCATGCTTGCGCTCGCGCTGGTGCTGGCCGTCACCGCGCTTTCGAGCGTCGGCTTTCTCGCTGACCGGCTGCAACAAGGGCTGGAACGCGACGCGCGACAAATGATCGCGGCCGACTTCATCGTGCGCGCCGACCATCCCGTCGATCCCCAATTCGCCCGCGAGGCCGAGACGCTCGGCTTGCGTACCGCATCGACAGCGATTTTTCCGACGATGGTGAGCGGCGGTGCGGCTTCGGCGTCGGGGGCGGCTGCACCTACGGGCGCAACTTCGGGCTCAACTTCGGCCTCAAGCCCGGCTGCGGCCGCGACGCGCGCGCAGCCGGGCGGCGACGTCGCTCAGTCGCAACCGGCAGCCGAGGCCGCCCAGCCTGCGCCCACCCTCGCACGCCTCTCCGCCGTGAAGGCCGTCTCGCCGGGATATCCGTTGCGCGGCGCGCTGCGCATCGCGTCCGGGCCCAACGCGCCGGATCACGCCGCGACCGGCATCCCCGCGCCCGGCACCGTCTGGGTGGACGAACAATTGCTCGATACGCTCAAGCTGCGCGTGGGCGACACGGTGCTGGTGGGCGGGCGCACCTTCAAGGTGGCCGCGATGATTACGCGCGAGCTGGATCGCGGCTTCTCGTTCGTCAATTTCTCGCCGCGTCTCATGATGCGTGCCGACGAGCTTTCGTCCACCGGCCTGATCGGCTACGGCAGCCGGGTCACCTGGCGGCTGCTCGTGGCGGGGCCCGATGCCGCCGTGGCGCGTTTTGCCGGGTGGGCTCATGCGCGCGTGGACGGCGGCAAGATGCGCGGCGTCGCGCTCGAATCGTTGCAGGACGGGCAGCCGCAGGTGCGGCAGACGCTCGATCGCGCGGGCCACTTCCTCACGCTCGTCGCGCTGCTCACGGCCTTGCTCGCGGCGGTCGCCATCGCCATGACCGCGCACCGCTACACGCGCCGCCATCTGGACAGTTGCGCGCAGATGCGCTGCCTCGGCGTGAGCCAACGCACGTTGCGCGTGCTGTTCACGCTCGAGTTCCTGACGGTGGGGCTCGTGGGCGGCATCGCGGGCCTCGCGCTTGGTTTCGGCGGACACCTCGCTTTGCTCGCGTGGCTCGGTAGTCTGATCGACGTCGCGCTGCCGTATCCGCGTGTGTGGCCCGCGCTCGAAGGACTGGCGGCCGGTCTCGTGCTGCTGCTCGGCTTCGCGCTGCCGCCGCTGTTGCCGCTCACGCGCGTGCCGCCGGTGCGGGTGCTGCGTCGCGAGTGGGGCGAGGCGGGGCGCACGGCGTGGGCCGCTTACGCGCTCGGCATCGCGCTCTTCGCCGGCCTGCTCGTGCTCGCGGCGGGCGAACTCAAGCTGGGCGGCATCGTGGCGGGCGGCTTCGCGGGCGGGCTGCTGCTGTTCTCCATCGTCGCGCGGCTCGCGCTCTGGGCCGCCGCGCACGTGGCGCGCAGCGAGCGCGTGAACGCGAGCGTCGGCTGGCGTTATGCGCTGGCTTCGCTGGAGCGGCGGGCGGGCGCGAGCGCACTGCAGATCACGGCGCTCGGCATCGGGCTGATGTGCCTGCTGCTCATCGCGATGACGCGCAACGACCTGATTGACGGCTGGCGCAAATCGACGCCGCCCGACGCACCGAACGAATTCATCATCGACATTCAGCCCGACCAGCGCGCAGGCGTGCTCGACTACCTGAAGGCGCACGGCTTTGCCGACGTGACGCTTGAACCGATGGTGCGCGCGCGGCTCGTCGCCATCAACGGCAAGCCGGTCAATCCGGACAGCTACAAGAGCGAAGACGCGCGGCGCCTCGTTGACCGCGAATTCAACCTCTCGTACACGACGAAGCTGCCCGACGACAATCGCATCGAAGCGGGCAAGTGGTATGGCGACTCGAAGGCGCCGCAGCTTTCCATGGAGCAGGGGCTCGCCAAAATCCTCAACGTGAAGCCCGGCGATACGCTGCGCTTCGACGTGACGGGCATGACTGTCGATGCGCCCATCACGAGCACGCGCAAGCTCGACTGGGGATCGTTCAAGGTGAACTTCTTCGTGCTGATGCCGCCCGCGCTGCTGCAGGATTTTCCGTCGATGTTCATCACGAGCTTTCACGTGCCGCGCGAGCAGCGCGGCGTGATCGACGGACTCGTTGCCGCGTATCCGAACGTCACCGCCATCGACACCGCGCCCATCCTCTCGCAGGTGCAGCGCGTGATCGGCCAGGTGATCGGCGCCGTGCAGTTTCTGTTCGCGTTCACGCTGGCGGCGGGGCTGCTCGTGCTGTACGCAGCGCTCGCCGGGACCCGCGACGAACGTGTGCGAGAATCCGCGCTGCTGCGCGCGCTGGGGGCCTCGCACCGCCAGGTGCTCACGGTGCAGTTCGCTGAATTCGCCGTGGTGGGCGCGCTCGCGGGGCTCATGGGCGCGGCAGGCGCGCAGGCCGTGGGCGTGGTGCTCGCCACGCGCGTGTTCGACTTCTATCTCGCCTTCGACCCGTGGCTGCTGCCGGCCGGCGTGGTGGCCGGCGTGGCGTGCGCGGCGGTGGGCGGCTGGCTCAGTCTGCGCAACGTGCTGGCGCGGCCGGCACTGCAATCGCTGCGGGACGCGTGAGACGCGATGCATCAGGGGCGTGATGCGGTCTTATCGCCGAGGCTTCATTGAAGCCGCGTCAATGAAGCCGTGCTTTCCCGCCCGCATTTTTTTCCGACTTCCTTTCTTGACCGTATGACCGATCCGAACGACGAAGCGCCGACCCAACCCACGGCCTTCGAACTCGTGGGCGGCGAGGCGCGCGTGCGCGAACTCGTCGACCGCTTCTATGACCTGATGGACCTCGAGCCCGAATTCGCGGGCCTGCGCGCGCTGCATCCGCCGACGCTCGACGGCTCGCGCGACAAGCTCTTCTGGTTCCTCTGCGGCTGGCTGGGCGGCCCGGACCACTACATCAGCCGCTTCGGGCATCCGCGGCTGCGCGCGCGGCACCTGCCGTACGCCATCGCATCGGACGAGCGTGACCAGTGGCTGCGCTGCATGGCCTGGGCGATGGAGGACGTCGGTTTGCCCGAGCCGCTGCGCGAGCGTCTGCTGCATTCGTTTTTCGAGACCGCCGACTGGATGCGCAACCGTCCGGGCTGATCTCCGGGCTGATGTGCTGGTTGATGTGCAGGCTGAGGTCCTGGCTGATGGCGCGCTGCGCCGGCGGTTCAGTGCTGGCCTGTTCGTCGGAACAGTACAGTCCGGTGACAGTTGGCCTGGAGGCGGCCTGTCCCCCGCAGCGCGGGCGACGCAATAATGGCCGCCATGCCGCATGGTTGGTGTGGCGCGCCGGTGGTACGCAAGTCGCACGCTTGTGGCACCTTTATGGCACCTTGAGCGCCCGCCGCCTCCATGAAGCCCCACGAAACCGACAGGAAACGATCATGACCACGAAGGCGCTCTTTCGCGACGACGCTTATCTCACGCAATGCGACGCGTTGATCACCGCGATCGACGAGCAGGGCATTCATCTCGACCAGACGGTGTTCTATCCGCTCGGCGGCGGCCAGGCGGGCGACACGGGTGCGCTCACGCTCGAAGACGGCACGCGCATCGCGATTGCGGACACGCGCAAGGCGAAATTCGACGGCGCTACACCGGACGACGCTGTCCACGTGCCCGCGCCGGAACAGGAGGCGCTGCTAGCGCGCCTGCGTGTGGGCGAACGCGTGCGCGCGGAGATCGACTGGGCGCGCCGCTACCGGCACATGCGCCTGCATACCGCGAGCCACCTGATGTGCGCGGTGCTGCCGTATCCCGTGGATGGTTGCAGCATCACGGCGGACTACGCGCGGCTCGACTTCGCGACCGTGGAGCCGATCGAACGCGACAGGGTGGAAGCGCGCCTGGGCGACCTGGTGGAAGGCTCGCATGCGGTGGCCACCGTCTGGATCACCGACGACGAAATGCAGCAGCGTCCCGAACTGGTGCGCACGATGAGCGTGAAGCCGCCCATGGGACTGGGCCGCGTGCGGCTGCTGCGCATCGAAGACGTGGACCTTCAGCCCTGCGGCGGCACGCACGTGCGCAATACGAGCGAGATCGGCGCGCTGCGCGTGGCGAAGCTCGAAAAGAAGAGCGCGCGTACGCGGCGGCTCGTGCTGGAGTTCGCATGAGCGCGTCAGTCGCAGCAGGCAGCGACTGGAGCCGCGATTACGCGCAGCTCGATGCCCGCGCGAAGGCGGTGCTCGACTTCTGGTTCGGCGAGCCGGATTTGCCCGGCTACGGCGCGAAGCGAAAGATCTGGTTCGCACGCGACGAAGCGTTCGACAGCGAGCTTCGCGAGCGCTTCGGCGAACTGATCGTGCTGGGCCGCGAAGGCGCGCTCGATGCGTGGACCGCCACGGCGCCCGGCGCATTGGCGCTCGTCATCGTGCTCGACCAGTTCTCGCGCAACTGCCATCGCGGCACGCCGCACGCATTCGCGGGCGATCCAAAGGCGCTCGCTGTCGCGAGGCAGATGGTGGCGAGCGGCGCGGACCGTCTGCTGCCCAGCGTGCATCACCGCGCGTTTGCGTACCTGCCGTTCGAGCACGACGAGTCGGAGGCGAGCCAGCACGAATCGCTGCGGCTCTTTCGCGCGCTCGCCGACGAACCGGGCGGTGACGACTACTACCGGTACGCGGTGCGGCACGCGCAGGTGATCGAGCGCTTCAGGCGCTATCCGCATCGGAATGCGGCGCTCGCGCGGCCCTCCACGCAGGAGGAAGAGGCGTTCCTGCGCGAGCCGGGGTCTTCGTTTTAGGGGTTTCGGCGGGTTTGCCGTGGTAGTGGCCCGCGGTGGTGGATTCGCGGGCCAGCGCTTCACACTGGGCTCAAACGATATTCAATCGAGTGGCGGCATCGCATCGGGCGTGCGCACGAACACGCGCAGCAGTTCGTCCGTATCGCCGGGACGCGCGCCCGACCAGAACAGCTGCCAGCCGTCGCCGGGCGAGCGCGCGTCGTTCCTGCGGCTCTCCACGATGAGCCACGTGCACTCGGTGGTCGCCGGGTCGGTGGGTACGTGTTCGATGCCCGCGAAGTAATACAGCATGGGCGCTTCAGATTCGCCGAGCCCGCTGCTCGCCATGCAGTCGCCCTCGTTCCATTCGACGGCGAGATGCGCGGAGAGGTCTTCGAACACCGAGCGGTAGCTCTTCGCTTCATCGAGCCACGGCAGCAGCAGCGTGCTGATGAGCCCCCACACGGCGGTTGCGCCGAGGCACCAGCTGAGCGCGCCGCGCCAGCGGCCGCTGTGCTTGAGCGCGGGCAGCAGCCAGAGCCAGCCCGCGGTCAGCGCGATGCCGGCGGCGACGAGCGTCGGTCGCACCGGCATCGTCCAGTCGAGCGGCAGCCAGCGGCCGAGCCGTGCGAGCGAGGCGTGCGTGCCGACCGGGCCCGTCATCGTCGACCAGATGATCCACGCGAGCAGCACGAGGGAGCCGAACAGCACGCGGCCCGTCATGTCCCAGATCACGGCAAGACGCGCGGGCAGCCGGCGGATGCCGTCGGCGGCGAGCACCGCGAGCGCCGGCATGAACGGCAGGATGTACAGCACGCGCACCGTGGCCGACGTCTGCAGCACGGCCACGCCGACGCCTGCGAAAAGCGTGGGCAGCGCCACCTGGGGCTCGCGCCAACGCCGCCAGGTGCCCGTTGCCAGCGCGACGAAGGCGAGCGGCCCCGCCGGGAAGCCCGCCGTGAGCAGCGCGCGCAGGGCGAACAGATGTCCGTCGTTTTCCGAGCCCAGTTCGGGCACCGAAAAACCGAGGAAGCGGCCGACGTTGTTGTCCCAGAACCAGACCTTGAAGAGCGCCTCGGAGCGCAGATAGAAACAGACCGGCCAGATCAGCGCGAACGGCGCGCACACCAGCGCGGCTACGGCAAGCGAGCGCATGAACGCGCGGCTGCGGCAGGCCGGATAGAGCGCGAGCACGCCGCAGACGGTGGCGCCGAACACGAGCGGCAGGAACAGTCCCTTGGTCATCAGCGTGATGCCCACGCCTGCGCCGAGCAGGGCGGCGGGCACGCGCGTGTTGGTCTGCGTGTCGGGTTGCGACCGTGTCTTTGTCCGTGCTTCTGTCTGTACCCCGGCCGTGGCTGTGCCGCCGTTCGTTTGCGCCTGATTGGCCGGACGGGCGGCCAGATGCGCGACCACCAGCTCGTAGAGTCCGCACAGACCCATCGCCGCGCCAGCCATCAGCGCGACGTCGGTCATCATGTCGTGAACGTGCTTGATGACGACGAGGCTGCCCGCAAAGAGCGCGACCGTACCGATTACGCGCAGGTCGAGCCAGCGGGCGGCGCCGGTCGTGCGCTTCGCGAGGCGCGCCGTGAAATAGAGCGCCAGCGCGGCGAACAGCGCGCTCGCGAGACGAGCCGCGTCGTGCAGGGGCAGATACCGTCCGAGGCTCCACGCGAGTCCCGCTGCGACCCAGTCGTAGAGCGGCGGCTTTTCGACGAACGGCTGCCCCGCGTTGGTCGGCACGACGAGGTCGCCCGTTTCCAGCATGTGCTGGACGATGCCGAACGTGTAGGTCTCGTCCTGCTTCCACGGGTCGTGGCCCAGCGTGCCGGGCAGCAGCCACGCGCAGACAAGCGCAATGGCGACGAGCCAGATCAGCCGACGCGACCATGCGAGCGCCCGCGTGCCCGAAGCGGGCGCGAGCGGCGGACCGAGTGGATCGGCAGGAACGGGCGCGACGGCTTCGCCTTGCGAGGCGAGCGCAATGGGTCGCGCGGGGGACGCCGTGCCTTCGGCGGATGGCGTGCCGGCAGACGCTTCGGGGGCCATGGCCGTTGATGCCGCGACCGGAAGGACGGCTGCGGCCAGACCGGACGCCGGCGAGCCGGCATCGGGCGTACCCGCCGCCGGCCCTCCCACAAGCCCGGCGACGGGGTGATTCGGTTGACGCATCTAAAGATCTCACTCTCGCTCCCGGCTGCTTTGGCGAGGAGCTGTGTGCATAGGGTCTTGTCCACCGGCGGTGCGCGTGTGGCGCGCAGGTCCGTGTCGCGCGGTGGACAAACTGTCCCGCGATTCTATAGGGGGATTATTACAGCAGGTTACGAAAAGCGAAGGACAGTCGTAATCAAGCGACGGTGGGAAGGCAGGCCGGCGAGAGGTGATTGGAGCGGGTCGCGTAGACCGGGTCGCGCCAGACCGGGTCACGTGAACCGGGTCGCGTAGACCGCGTCTGCTTGCGCGAGACGCGGTCGTGAAAGGCCGGTGGAGTGACGCAGCCCGTCAGCGGCCGGCGCTGACGTCGAGCAGGGCGCCCGTTACGTAGGAAGCGGCGTCGCTGAGCAGCCAGACGATGGCTTCGGCCACCTCGTCGGCGGTGCCGGGCCGGCCTAGCGGCGTCTGCGCGCCGAGCACCGCGGCGCGCTCGGGGCGTCCGCCGCTCGCGTGAATGTCGGTGTCGATCAGGCCAGGCCGCACCGCGTTGACCCGCACGCCTTGCGGCCCGAGTTCCTTGGCGAGGCCGATGGTCATGGTGTCGACCGCGCCTTTCGACCCTGCGTAGTCGACGTATTCGTTCGGCGAGCCAAGGCGCGCCGCAGCCGACGACACGTTGACGATCGCACCGCCGTCGCCGCCGCGGTCCTTCGACATGCGGCGCGCCGCTTCGCGCGCGCAGAGGTAGGCGCCGTAGACGTTGACGTCGAACATGCGCCGCAGGCGCTCCGCGCTCATGTCGGCGAGCGGCAGGGAGGGCGCGACGATGCCTGCGTTGTTGACGAGCGCATCGATGCGGCCGAACGCCTTTTCGAGCGTATCGAACATGGCGATGACGTCGGCCTCGTTCGCCACGTCGCCGCGTATCAGGCGGGCGTGGCCACCGGCGCGGCCCACTTGCGCGGCGACTTCCTGGGCGGCGGCTTCGTTGTGGGCGTAGTTGACGCCCACGGTCCAGCCCCGCGCGCCGAGCAGCCTTGCCGTCGCGCGGCCGATGCCGCGGCTCGCGCCCGTGATCAGAACGACTTTCGACATTGCGGCCTCCCGCCAGTCAGGTTCACGACGTCACATCGCGTGATTGCAGAAGCTTCGGACGGGTTCAAACGGCTTCGCGCGCCGTCGTCCATTTGTCGGCGACGGGCGGCTGGTAGCGCTGCAGTTTCGCGATCAGCGCATGCGGATCGGCTTCGACCTGCAGGATGTCGAGCCAGTTCTGCCGCATGAAGCCTTCCTGCACGGTGTGCCGGAGCAACGCCATCAGCGGATCGTAGAACCCCTGAATGTTGAGCAGCGCGACCGGCTTCTGGTGATAGCCGAGCTGCGCCCACGTGAATACCTCGAACAGTTCCTCGAGCGTGCCGGCGCCGCCGGGCAGCGCGACGAAGGCGTCGGCGAAGTCGGCCATCATCTTCTTGCGCTGATGCATGTCGGGCACGACGTGCAGTTCGGAGAGGCCGGTGTGGCCCACTTCCTTGTTGACGAGCAGCTCCGGAATCACGCCGATGGCGCGGCCGCCCTGGGCCAACACTTCGTCGGCGATAGCGCCCATCAGGCCGACCTTGCCGCCGCCGTAGACGAGCGCCAGATCCGCTTCCACGAGCGCGCGGCCGAACGCCCGCGCCGCCTCCCGATAATCGTTCCTCACACCGAATGAGGAGCCGCAATAAACACAAACCGACTTCATTGCCGAACGTTCCTGTTTTCGTTGCCGTCGAGCGGGCGGGCCGCCGCAGCGGCCGTGCCCAGGGGGTGTCATGCGCCGCCCGTCGCGTTTTCGCGTGGCGGCAGGTAGTCGTAGAACTCGCGCCGCGGCAGCCGTCCCGAGACGAGGTCGTCGAAGATCTGGCGCGAGCGGCCGCGCAGGTACGGCGCCATCAGCGACACGATCTGCACGCTCACCTGGTGCAGCTCGGCGCGGATCGCTTCCTGATCGTTGTACTTGCGCGGGTTCATCACGAACTGATACGACAGCCAGTAGGTGCCGATAAGCCCGATGTTGGTGCCGATGACGTTGATCTCGTCGGGCGTGGCGACCATCTCGCCGTCCGAGACCAGTTGCTCGCAGAACTGGCCGGCGAAGCGCACCTTGTGGCTGATGATCTGCTTGAAGTGCATCTCCAGCGTGCGGTTGCGCGCGAGCAGGTCGTTGAGGTCGCGATAGAGGAAGCGGTAGCGCCACATGAAGTCGACCATGTACTGAAGGTACGACCACATTTCGTCGATGGTGACCCGATGGTCGTCGGGAAAGCGCAGCCGCTTTTCGATCTCCTGCTCGAACTGGCTGAAGATGCTGTTGATGATGTCGTCTTTGTTGCGGAAGTGGTAGTACAGGTTGCCTGGACTGATCTCCATTTCCTCGGCGATCGTCGTCGTGGTGACGTTCGGTTCACCGATCTCGTTGAAGAGTTTCAGAGAGAGCTCGAGAATCCGCTCACGGGTGCGGCGGGGAGGTTTGGCTTCCATGTCGTCCGGCCCTGGTTCTTGCCGGGCAGGCGCGCGGCGGCGGGCCGTTCGCGCGCCTGCCCGGACACGGTTGGTCTTTTTTAAGACTATCGTTCGATTATAAACCGACCATTTCCCGCCGAAGCTCAGGGTTCCCACGCAGTGCGGCGATGCGCCGTCCGGTGCACGCGAGCGTCTTTTCCACCGTTTTGCGCCACTTTTGCGCGGCGCTTCGGTCCGCCTTCTACCGTGCGCCTACGGCAGCGCCGCGAGCCAGCGCGAGAGCAGCGGGCCGACGAGCGGGGCCAGGATCAGCACCCACGTCATCACGCAGACGAACAGCGCCACCATCACGGCGGCGCTGCCCAGGTCCTTGGCGCGCCGCGACAACTCGTGACGCTCGAGCGAAATGCGGTCGATGGCCGCTTCCAGACTCGAATTGAGCAGCTCGACGATCAGCACCAGCAGCACGGAGCCGAGCAGCAGCACGCGCGCGACCGGCTCGACGGGCACCAGCAGTCCGATGGGCAGCAGGATCGCGGCGAGCGTGAGCTCCTGGCGAAATGCGCTTTCCACGCGGATGGCCACGCGAAAGCCGGCCAGCGAGTTCTTGAGCGCATGCCACGCGCGCGTCACGCCGCGGTTGCCCTTGTACGGGTTGAATGGCAGCGGGGCGAGCGGATCGTCGGGGCCGAGCGGCTCGTGCATTTCGGCGTGGTCCGCGTGGTTAGCCTCTACGCGGTGGGCGGGCTGGGCGGGGGAGGGGCGCATGGTGTGCCGCGAGGGCGCGTGCTCGTGGTCGGGTTGCCCAGCATGATACGCGCCGGGCTCGCCGCCACCCGGCTTGCGGCCGGACATCGGCGGGTCACGCCGAACGCCGGGGCCGGCCAATGCGTCAGCTGCCGCCGCATTGGCCGTGGCAGCCGTGGCGTCCGGTGCCTCGCGTTCGCGCTCCTCGCTTGCGGAAGAAGGCATGGGAGAAGGCACAGGAGAAAGTCGTCGCATGGTGGAAGGTTGGCGGCAGTAGCAGGGCCGCCGTCACGCGGTGGCGCTGCGCTCCTCGACGGTCGCGCGCGGCAGCGGTTTCAGGTGTGCCGCGAACTGCGCCGACGCGGCGCTCCACGAGAACCGCTCGGCCCACGCGCGCGCGGCGTTCCGGTCGATCTTCAGCGCTTCGAGGCAGGCTTCGCGCAGGTCTTCGTTCATGGCGCCCGCGCCGCCGTCGCCGAGCACGTCGATCGGCCCCGTCACCGGGTAGGCCGCGACCGGCGTGCCGCATGCAAGCGCTTCGAGCAGCACGAGGCCGAACGTGTCGGTGCGGCTCGGGAACACGAATACGTCGGCGGCCGCGTAGACCTTTGCGAGCTCGGCCTGGCTCAGCACACCGAGGTAGTTCGCCTGCGGGTAGCGCGACTTCAGTTCGCCGAGCGCCGGACCTTCGCCCGCCACCCACTTCGAGCCGGGCAGATCGAGCTTGAGAAATGCCTCGACGTTCTTTTCGACGGCGACACGACCGACGTACAGGAAGATCGGCCGCGCCGTGTTGAGCACCTTCGAGTCCATCTGATGAAAGATGTCGAGGTCGACGCCGCGCGTCCACAGCACGACGTTCGTGAAGCCGAACTTTTCGAGATCGGCCTTGACGACCGGCGTAGGCGCCATCACGGCAAGCGATGGCTTGTGGAACCAGTGCAGGAAGCGGTAGGTGGCCGCGAGCGGAATGCCGAAGCGGGCCTGCACGTATTCGGGAAAGCGCGTGTGGTACGCGGTCGTGAACGGCAGCCGATGCGTGATCGCGTAGCGGCGCGCTGCGAGGCCGAGCGGACCTTCGGTCGCGATGTGCAGCGCGTCGGGTGCGAAGTCGTCGATGCGACGGTGCAGCTTGCCCTTCGGGAACAGCGACAGGCGGATTTCCGGGTAGGTGGGACACGGTACCGTGCGGAACTCCAGCGGCGTGACGATCTCCACGCGGTGGCCGAGCGCGGTGAGCTCGCGCGTCGTGTTCTTCAAAGTGCGCACGACGCCGTTTACCTGCGGCTCCCATGCGTCCGTCACGATCATGATCTTCATCGGTGTCTGGCCCTCTCGAGTGTCTTGCGCGTGCTGCGCCGGTGGTGGCTGCTGCGGGTGCCCGTGGGGCGCGTGGATCATGCCGCGGCCTTCGCCTTGCCGGTCTTCGCCGGTACGCCTTGCGGGCTGCGCATCACGGTCCAGTAGATGACCTTGAGTTCGCCCTCGAAGGTCTCGACGAGCGCCGAGAGGCTCTCCACCCAGTCGCCGTCGTTGCAATAGAGCACGCCGTCGATGTCGCGGATCTCGGCCTTGTGAATGTGTCCGCACACCACGCCGTCGCAGCCTCGGCGGCGCGCTTCCTCGGTCATCACACGTTCGAACGACGAGATGAAGTTCACCGCGTTCTTCACCTGGTGCTTCAGATACTGCGAGAGCGACCAGTACTGGAAGCCGAGCCGGCTGCGGATGCGGTTGAACCAGCGGTTGAGCACGAGGATCAGCGTGTACAGCGTGTCACCGAGGTAAGCGAGCCACTTCGCGTGCTGGATCACGCCGTCGAAGAGGTCGCCGTGCACGATCCACAGGCGCTGGCCCGCGATGGTGGTGTGAAATGCCTCGCCGCGCACGTGGATGTCGCCGAACGCGAGGTCGCAGAATTGCCGCGCGCCTTCGTCGTGATTGCCGGGGATGTAGACCACGTGCGTGCCCTTGCGCGCCTTGCGCAGGATCTTCTGCACCACGTCGTTGTGCGCCTGCGGCCAGTACCAGCCCTTTTTCAACTGCCAGCCGTCGATGATGTCGCCCACGAGATAGAGGTATTCGGACTCGTTGTGACGCAGGAAGTCGAGCAGATAGGGCGCCTGGCAGCCGTTCGAGCCCAGATGGATGTCGGAGAGCCAGATGGTGCGGTAGCGGTGCGACGCGGGGTGGTCGTCGTCGTGATGCGGTGCATCCGGTGCGTTCTGGTGCGTGAGCGGATGCGGCGGCTGAGGCGGCAAGGGCAGGGAGCCTGCCGGCGCGCCTGGCGTGAAGGCGACGGGTTCGCCACCCTGGCCGGTCTGACGGAAAAAGGAACTCACGGACGTCTTCGTGGCCATGGCTCGCGCGGCGTGTTTCGGTATGCGAATTCGGCCACGCGCGCGTGACCGAGCCGTGACAGTCACGAGAATTTCTTATTACGCGGCGGGAAGTGCGGCTGGGTTTGCCGCGCGTGTGCGGTGCGTTGTGCGCCTCGTGGTCGTCACGCATCGAGCGGTTCGATCCGCTCGACGACGGGCGAGGCGCTTAGCGTACGACCGCGACGATGCGGGTGCCGGCGAGCCGGTCGTGCAGGAACTGACGGCTCGCGCCGATGCGGCCCGTTGCGGCCCACAGCACGAACCAGAGCGCGGCGACGAGGAGGGTGTGCGGCAGCGTGAGGCCCGCGACAGGATGCAGCGCAAGCGGCGGCAGGAACCACAGCAGCGCAAGCAGATAGCGCGCGATGGCGCGCGGCACGGAGAGGGGCGTGTTGTTCGGGCCGACGACGCGCAGGCGCCAGGTTTTCATCGGCAGCGTCTGTCCGCCGTGCGTCCAGAACCAGACGAAGTAGATGCCCACGACAAGGCCGATCCACGCGGCAAGCAGGTTGTGATGCGTGAGCCCGTTGCGCTGCTGCGTGAGCGTACTGAAGAGATAACCGGCGAAGAAAACCACGCCGAAGAGAATCATGGCCTCGTAGAGGAGCGCGGCGAGGCGGCGGCGCACGGTGGGGGGGACGTCGCCGGCCGCGATGCCCTGCGGCGAAGGCGATTCAGTGACGGTCGGGGAGCGGGAGGTGTTCAGGCCGGACACGATGGCGGGTCGATCACGTCGGAGAGCGATGGCCGCTCAGGAGCCGTTGAAAACCGACGGCGCTTCAGAGGGCGAGACGGGCACCGGTGTGGGCGGCAGGCTGCTGCTCGATGGAAGCGGCATGGCCGGTGTGGCGGGCGATGCACTCGCCGCCTGCGAGGTCGCGGCGGCCGGCACGGCGCTGCCCGGCTGCACGGCGCTCGCGCCCGCTGCGCGCTCGCGGGCGCTCAGCAGCCGGTTGATGCCGCGTATTTCGCTCTTGCCGCTCGGCGGGGCGCTCACCACGGTCGGGCGACGCTTGCGTTCGGTGGCGGCGAGCCGCTCCTTCTGCTCCTCGGAGAGCGCCTGATACGCCTTCCAGGCGTTCTGCCGCGCCTGCGGCGGCAGCTCCTTCGATACCTGATAGTTTTCGCGTGCCACGCGCCGCTGCTCGGGCGTCATGCGGACCCACTCGCTCATGCGCTCCTGGAGTCTTTTTTGCGCTTCCGGCGACATCTTCGCGTAGCGGGACGCAATCTTGAGCCACTTGCGCTTGCGTTCCTCGCTGAACCGATCCCATTCGCCGGCGAACGGCGCGAGCGCCGTGTGCTGCGCGTCGCTGAGGCGCGCCCACGAGAGCGGGCTGGTGCTGGTATTGAGCGGCGGAAAGTCGACAGTGAGCGACGGCTCGCCCGCGCCGGCCTTGGCCGGCGTGCTGAGGGCCGGCGCGGCGGCGCCCGGATGGAACCGTGGGTAAGTTGCGGCGTACGACACGAGCGCCGCGATCACGCACCCGAAGACTACGGCGAGGCCGCGCTTGTAACTCACCCGATCGGTCCCCCGGTTAGCGTGCGCGCGAAAGATAGGCGTTGAAACCGTGGTCGAGATACGCGTTGAGCGGCAGGTCGTCGCTCAGCATGGCGGCGTCGATGTCCGCGAGTTCGGCCGTGCGCTGGTAGTCCTCCCAGTACGCAATGGCGACGAGACCCACAACGAGCGCGACGAGCGGCCATGCGAATGCGAAGCGGCGCAGCCGCGAACGCTGGCGCGGCGCCAACGGCGCCGGCATGGCACCGGGCATGCCGGCTGCGACGAGCACGGGCGCGACGACGCGCACCTCGGCCGGTTCGGCTTTTTTGCGGGCGAGGGCAGCGCGGCGGGCCGCGGCAAGGCGATCGACAGTAACGGGCGGGATGCTGGCGGCGTTTTCGTCGAGCGCACGGCGCAGCTGCCGCGCAAACTCGAGTTCTTTAGTTTCGAGAGCGGAGCTCATAGCGTGATTCCTTTGGCCTTGAGCGCCTGCGCCAGCGTGTGGGTGGCCCGCGAGCAGTGCGTTTTTACGCTACCCTCGGAGCAGCCCATGGCGGCGGCAGTCTCGGCGACATCCATATCTTCCCAGTAACGCATCAGAAACGCCTCCCGTTGACGTGCCGGCAGTTTCTGGATCTCCTCCTCGATCAGCTTGAGCACCTGCTCGCGCTCGAGCTGTTGTTCGCCGCTCTCCGCGCCGGACGGGCTGCCTTCGGCCTCGAATGTTTCCAGCGGATCGAATTCCTCGTCTTCGGCGTTGCCGAGCGAGGAAAAGAGTGTCACCCACGTATTGCGTACTTTTTGCCGACGGAAAAAGTCGTGCGTCGCATTCTGAAGAATACGCTGAAACAAAAGTGGCAGTTCGGCCGGGGGACGGTCGCCGTATTTCTCGGCGAGCTTGATCATCGCGTCCTGCACGATGTCGAGTGCCGCGTCGTCGTCCCGCACGGCGTAGACCGTCTGCTTGAACGCGCGCCTTTCGACGCCCGCCAGAAAATCGGCGAGTTCCTTGTCTGATGCCATCCGCTGAAGGTCGGCGCAGCCAGCGTGCGCGTAATCGTTCGAAAAATGTCGTAAAACCCGCGGATGCTAGCAAATTTTCGCGCCTTCCAGGGGACAGACGGGCCGCTTCCGTGCCACCGGCGCGCCTCTGACGGCCGCCCGGACGGGCCGGGCCGGGCAAAAACGCTTGTCTGGAGCGAGTGCAGGAAGGATTTACTTGACCGCGCGCGCGCCAGCAGATATCGTCGCTGGTTCGCAACATAAGTGACTTGTCTCAATTGAGGCGTGGCCCACAAAGCTCGCCTATCAACTGGACGCGCCGCTTGAACCCGAGCCACAAGCCCGGCAGAGAGCACCCGATCAATTTTTTGCCGAAAATTTGAAAGGTGAATAATGAATATGCCCAGCGCGGAATTCTCCACGTCGGATACCTCTACTCTCCCTGAAACCGACTCTATCGGCGCCACCGTGCTCATGAAGGCACTGGCCGACGAAGACGTCGAATTCGTGTGGGGCTATCCCGGCGGCTCGGTACTCTACATCTACGACGAACTCTACAAGCAGGACAAAGTCCAGCACGTCCTCGTGCGCCATGAGCAGGCCGCAGTCCATGCGGCGGACGCCTATGCGCGCTCCACGGGCAAGGTCGGCGTATGCCTCGTGACCTCGGGTCCGGGCGTCACCAACGCGGTGACCGGTATCGCCACGGCGTACATGGACTCGATTCCGCTTGTCATCATCAGCGGCCAGGTGCCCACGTCGGCCATCGGCCAGGACGCCTTCCAGGAGTGCGACACGGTCGGCATCACGCGGCCTTGCGTCAAGCACAACTTCCTCGTGAAGGACGTGCGCGAGCTTGCGGCAACGGTGAAGAAGGCGTTCTACATTGCGCGCACGGGCCGGCCGGGTCCGGTGCTGATCGACATTCCCAAAGACGTCTCGAAGACGCCGTGCGCCTACGAGCCCGTCAAGACCGTTTCGCTGCGCTCGTACAACCCCGTCACCAAGGGGCACTCGGGCCAGATCCGCAAAGCCGTGGCGTTGCTGCTCTCGGCAAAGCGTCCGTACATCTACACGGGCGGCGGCATCATCCTCGCCGACGCATCGCGTGAACTCAATCAGTTCGCGGATCTGCTCGGCTACCCCGTGACGAACACGCTGATGGGACTGGGCGGCTACCGTGCCAACGATCGCAAGTTCCTCGGCATGCTCGGCATGCACGGCACTTACGAAGCGAACATGGCCATGCAGCACTGCGACGTGCTGATCGCCATCGGCGCGCGGTTCGACGATCGCGTGATCGGCGACCCGGCGCATTTCGCGTCGCGTCCGCGCAAGATCATTCACATCGACATCGACCCGTCCTCCATTTCGAAGCGCGTGAAGGTGGACATTCCGATCGTCGGCGACGTGAAGGAAGTGCTGAAGGAATTGATCGAGCAGCTCCAGCACGCCGAGCACGGCCCGGACACCGAGGCGCTTGCCGCCTGGTGGAAGGACATCGAAAGCTGGCGCGAGAAGAACTGCCTCAAGTACGACCGCGCAAGCGAGATCATTAAGCCGCAGTACGTCGTCGAAAAACTCTGGGAGCTCACCGACGGCAACGCATTCGTCTGTTCCGACGTGGGCCAGCACCAGATGTGGGCCGCGCAGTTCTACCGCTTCAACAAGCCGCGCCGCTGGATCAACTCGGGCGGGCTCGGCACGATGGGCTTCGGGCTGCCCGCGGCGATGGGCGTGAAGATGGCGCATCCGGACGAGGAAGTGGTCTGCATTACGGGCGAAGGCTCCATCCAGATGTGCATCCAGGAGCTGTCCACCTGCAAGCAGTACGACACGCCGGTCAAGATCATTTCGCTCAACAACCGCTATCTGGGCATGGTGCGCCAGTGGCAGCAGATCGAGTACAGCAAGCGCTATTCGCATTCCTACATGGACGCGCTGCCGGACTTCGTGAAGCTCGCCGAGGCGTATGGCCATGTCGGCATGCGCATTGAAAAAAGTTCGGAAGTGGAGCCGGCGCTGAAGGAAGCGCTGCGTCTCAAGGACCGCACGGTATTTCTCGATTTCCAGACCGATCCCACCGAAAACGTCTGGCCGATGGTTCAGGCGGGCAAGGGCATCACCGAGATGCTGCTTGGCGCGGAGGATCTGTAGCGGCAGCGGGCGGTGAGCCTCGTGCCGGCCCTGCCGCACACGCCTTCACGAAAGGCGAACGCGCGGGCAGCGGCGGCACCGCTGCGCTGCGCGCCATGCAGTGCGCTCGATGAAGAGCGAGGCGCGCAACTCGACTAACTGGAAAACGAAGCGGGAAACACCATGCGACACATCATTTCCGTTCTGCTGGAAAACGAGCCGGGCGCGCTTTCGCGTGTGGTCGGTCTCTTTTCCGCACGCGGCTACAACATCGAAACCTTGACGGTGGCGCCGACCGAAGACCATTCGCTGTCGCGCATGACCATCGTTTCCATTGGCTCGGACGACGTGATCGAACAGATCACGAAGCATCTGAACCGCCTGATCGAGGTGGTGAAAGTGGTCGACCTGACCGAGGGCGCCCACATCGAACGCGAGCTGATGCTGATCAAGGTGAGGGCGGTCGGCAAGGAAAGGGAGGAGATGAAGCGGATGTCGGATATCTTCCGCGGCCGCATCATCGACGTCACCGAGAAGACCTATACGATCGAGCTGACGGGCGCGAGCGACAAGCTCGACGCGTTCATCGAGGCGCTCGACGCAACCGCGATTCTCGAGACAGTCCGCACGGGCGGCTCGGGCATCGGACGCGGCGAGCGCATTCTGAAGGTGTGATGCGCCGGACTCGCACCAGACAACCCACCGGTTTTTTTTGAATACCCTGAATATCGTCAAGGAACAGACATGAAAGTTTTCTACGACAAGGACGCCGACCTCTCCCTCATCAAAGGCAAGCAGGTCACGATCATCGGCTATGGCTCGCAAGGCCATGCGCACGCGCTGAACCTGAAGGAAAGCGGCGTGCACGTCACGGTCGGCCTGCGCCGCAACGGCGCGTCGTGGAGCAAGGCGGAAAACGCCGGCCTCACGGTGAAGGAAGTGGCCGAAGCGGTGAAGGGCGCCGACGTCGTGATGATGCTGCTGCCCGACGAGCAGATCGCCGAGGTCTACAAGAACGAAGTGCACGCCAACATCAAGCAGAACGCGGCGCTCGCGTTCGCACACGGCTTCAACGTGCACTACGGCCAGGTGATTCCGCGCGCCGACCTCGACGTGATCATGATCGCGCCGAAGGCCCCGGGCCACACTGTGCGCGGCACCTACACGCAAGGCGGCGGCGTGCCGCACCTGATCGCCGTGGCGCAGGACAAGTCCGGCGCGGCGCGCGACATCGCGCTCTCGTACGCGGCAGCGAACGGCGGCGGCCGTGCCGGCATCATCGAAACGAACTTCCGCGAAGAAACGGAAACCGACCTGTTCGGCGAACAGGCCGTGCTGTGCGGCGGTACGGTGGAGCTCATCAAGGCCGGCTTCGAAACGCTGGTCGAAGCGGGCTATGCGCCGGAAATGGCGTACTTCGAGTGCCTGCACGAACTGAAGCTGATCGTCGACCTGATCTATGAAGGCGGCATCGCGAACATGAACTACTCGATCTCGAACAACGCCGAATATGGCGAGTACGTGACAGGTCCGCGCGTCGTCACCGAAGAAACCAAGAAGGTGATGAAGGATGTGCTGAAGGACATCCAGACGGGCGAGTACGCGAAGAGCTTCATTCTCGAAAACCGCGCCGGCGCGCCGACGCTGCAATCGCGTCGCCGCATCACGGCCGAGCACCAGATCGAGCAGGTGGGCAGCAAGCTGCGCGCGATGATGCCGTGGATCGCGAAGAACAAGCTGGTCGATCAGTCGAAGAACTAAGCCGGCCGCATGTGGGGAAAGCGGGCGGCCTGGCGGGACGGTTGCAGGTCCAGTCTGCTGCCCGTTTGCCCGGCATGGCGCGCACGCATGTGAAGCGCATGAAGTACCCGGAAGCCGCCCAGGTGTGCAGAACCCTGGGCGGCTTTTGCTATCCTACGGTTTTACAAAAATACCGAAGCCATCAATGAATTACCCTCATCCGATCATCGCGCGCGAAGGCTGGCCGTTCATCGCCATCGCCGCCGTCGTTGCGTTGTTGATCCACGCCATCGCGGGGCTCGCCCTCGCATGGCCATTCTGGTTGATCCTCGTTTTCGTCGTCCAGTTTTTCCGCGATCCGCCGCGTCCCATTCCGCAGCAGGCGAACGCCGTGCTGTGCCCGGCCGACGGCCGGATCGTCGCCGTCGAAACGGCGCACGACCCCTATGCGAATCGCGAGGCACTCAAGATCAGCGTGTTCATGAACGTGTTCAACGTGCACTCGCAGCGCTCGCCCGTGGATGGCGTCATTTCGAAGGTCGAGTATTTTCCCGGCGCGTATCTGAACGCGGCAGTCGACAAGGCATCGCTCGAAAACGAGCGCAACGCCCTCGTGATCAATACGGCGAGCGGGCATACGGTGACCGCGGTGCAGATCGCCGGCCTGATTGCGCGCCGCATTCTCTGCTACGTGCGTGCGGGCGAACCGCTCACGCGCGGCCAGCGTTACGGCTTCATCCGCTTCGGCTCGCGCGTCGATGTGTACCTGCCCATGGGAAGCCGGCCGCGCGTGTCGATCGGCGAGAAGGTTTTCGCGTCGTCGACCATTCTGGCCGAGCTCTAACGCGGCATAGGGAGGTTCTTCGATGGCCGCATTCAAACGCCGACCTCGCAACAGCGGCGGCGCACCTCTGCCGCGTTCCTTTCGCCGCAACAAGAGCGTCCAGGAAACGGTCGCTGTGGACGCGGGCCGGCGGGCCGCGCGTCAGCAGTTCCTGAGAAAGCGCGGCATCTACCTGCTGCCCAACGCATTCACCACGGCCGCGCTGTTCTGCGGCTTCTTCGCCGTGGTGCAGGCGATGAACGTGCGCTTCGAAGTGGCGGCCATCGCCATTTTCGTCGCGATGGTGCTGGACGGCATGGATGGCCGCGTCGCCCGCATGACGCATACGCAGAGCGCCTTCGGCGAGCAGTTCGACAGCCTCTCGGACATGGTGTCGTTCGGTGTGGCTCCGGCGCTCGTGATGTACGAATGGATTCTCAAGGACCTTGGGCGCTGGGGCTGGCTTGCCGCGTTCGTCTACTGCTCCGGCGCTGCGCTGCGGCTCGCGCGCTTCAACACCAACATCGGTGTGGTCGACAAGCGCTTCTTCCAGGGCATGCCGAGCCCGGCAGCGGCCGCGCTCATTGCCGGCTTCGTCTGGCTTGCCACCGACAACCGCGTGCCGCTCAAACTCGGCTGGCTGCCGTGGGTGGCGTTCGCGCTTACCGTCTACGCCGGCGTCACGATGGTGTCGAATGCGCCGTTCTACAGCGGCAAGGCGCTCGACGTGCGGCACCGCGTGCCGTTCGCGGCCACGCTGCTCGTCGTGGTGGCGTTCGTGCTGGTGTCGTCGGACCCGCCGCTGATGCTATTCGGCCTCTTCGTGCTGTACGGCCTTTCCGGCTACGTGTTCTGGGCATACCAGACGCTGCGCGGCCGCACCAACCCGGCGCGTTCGCTGCCTCGCGAACGCTGAGCGGCGCGGGGATTTTCGGCCTCGCGCGGTCCGGCAACAGACGTATGCCGGGCCGCGGTTTTGGCCCCCGGATCGCCCACAGACCGGTGCCGGCGCCAATTGCACGTTTGGCTGAATCCCGCTATAGTCGCCCGCATGGTGACCTTCAAGTTCCCCCTCCTTTCCCTTCTAGCCGGCGCGCCGCTACGCGTGCTAGCGCTAGCGCGCCTGCCGCGCTGATCGTTTCCGCCCTCCGTCTGCCCGTACGTTGTCAGCGTCGCCAGCGGTGGCGCAAACAACCGTATTCCGTACTCCCTTTCCGTTCCTGAGCGAATCCCTGGAGACCCAAGATGGCAGACAAGCTGATTATTTTCGATACGACGTTGCGTGACGGCGAGCAGTCGCCCGGCGCGTCGATGACGAAAGAAGAAAAAGTCCGTATCGCGAGGCAGCTCGAACGCATGCGCGTGGACGTGATCGAAGCAGGCTTCGCCGCGAGTTCGAACGGCGATTTCGATGCCATTCATACGATCGCGTCGATGGTGAAGGAAAGCACGGTTTGCTCGCTCGCCCGCGCGAACGACAAGGACATTCAGCGTGCCGCCGACGCGCTCGCGCCCGCGAACCGCTTCCGCATTCACACGTTCATCGCCACTTCGCCGCTGCACATGGAGAAGAAGCTGCGCATGACGCCGGATCAGGTCTACGAACAGGCTCGGCTCGCCGTGCGCTTCGCGCGCAAGTTCACCGACGACGTCGAGTTCTCTCCGGAAGACGGCAGCCGCTCGGACATGGACTTCCTGTGCCGTGTGCTCGAAGCCGTGATTGCCGAAGGCGCAACCACGATCAATATCGCGGACACCGTCGGCTACGGCGTGCCCGAGCTGTACGGCAATCTCGTGAAGACGCTGCGCGAGCGCATTCCGAACTCGGACAAGGCGATCTTCTCGGTGCACTGCCACAACGACCTGGGCATGGCCGTGGCGAACTCGCTTGCCGGCGTGAAGATCGGCGGCGCGCGCCAGGTGGAATGCACGATCAACGGCCTCGGCGAGCGTGCAGGCAATACCTCGCTCGAAGAAGTCGTGATGGCGGTGAAGACGCGCAAGGACTACTTCGGGCTCGACGTCGGTATCGATACGACGCAGATCGTGCCCGCCTCGAAGCTCGTCTCGCAGATCACGGGCTTCGTGGTGCAGCCGAACAAGGCGGTGGTGGGCGCCAACGCGTTCGCGCACGCGTCCGGCATTCACCAGGACGGTGTGCTGAAGGCGCGCGACACCTACGAGATCATGCGCGCGGAAGACGTGGGCTGGAGTGCGAACAAGATCGTGCTCGGCAAGCTGTCGGGCCGCAACGCGTTCAAGCAGCGTCTCCAGGAACTCGGCATCACGCTCGACAGCGAGACCGATCTCAACAACGCGTTCGCACGCTTCAAGGAACTGGCCGACCGCAAGGCTGAAATCTTCGACGAAGACATCATCGCGATCGTCAGCGAAGAGTCGGCCGAGGCGCAGGAAAAAGAGCACTACAAGTTCATCTCCCTCGCGCAACATTCGGAGACGGGCGAGCGGCCGCACGCGCGCATCGTGTTCACGGTGAACGGCAAGGAAACCACGGCCGAGGCGAACGGCAACGGTCCCGTCGACGCCACGCTCAACGCGATCGAAACCGAAGTGGGCAGCGGCTCCGAGCTCATGCTGTATTCGGTGAATGCCATCACGACCGGCACGCAGGCGCAGGGCGAAGTGACCGTGCGACTCTCGAAGGCCGGGCGCATCGTGAACGGCGTGGGCACGGACCCGGATATCGTCGCGGCTTCGGCGAAGGCTTACATCTCGGCGCTCAACAAGCTGCATGCCGATACGGACAAGCTCAATCCGCAAAGCGGCGGCATCTGACTCACTGCTCCTGTGACGAGGACGCTGCCAGGCGCCCTCGTCGTATTTCTCTTCATGCTTCTCGTGCGGCCGCTTGTAGTTTCAGCGGCCGCTTTCTATTTCAGCGCCCGCCTGTCTGCTGTGCGAGCCCACGGTTCCAGCTCCAGCCGCGCGTCGCGGTGGGCAGCACCGGCGTGGCATGCCGCATCTCGACAGCGATCGCGCGTTCCGGCGCGTCCTCAATGAAGCGGTCGAGCAGTTCCCGTACGTCGTGATCGATGAAGTCGGCACGCGTCGTATCGACGATCACGGTCGCGCGATCCGGAATGCGCGAAAGCATCTGCTTGAGCGGTACCTTGCCGAGAAACGAAACGTCTTTGCGAAACGACAGCAGAAAATGATCGTCGTGCTGCGCAAGCGCGATGGGCCGATGCAGATTCGCCCACAACGCGAGCGCAACGCTGCATGCCACGCCAAGCAGAATGCCCATCAGCAGATCGGTGGCGAGCACGCCGCCCACCGTCGCGACGAACGGCACGAACGGCGCCGCACCTTGCTTCGCCATGGCGACGAACAGCGACGGCTTCGCGAGCTTGATGCCCGTGAAGATCAGAATCGCCGCGAGGCAGGCGAGCGGAATCAGATTGATGACATCCGTGAGCGCAAACAGGCTGACGAGCAGCAGCACCCCATGAAAGATCGCCGACAGACGGCTCTGCGCGCCGGCATGCACATTGGCCGAACTGCGCACGATGACCGACGTGATCGGCAGCCCGCCGATAGCGCCCGCGACCAGGTTGCCCACGCCTTGCGCTTTCAGCTCGCGGTCAGGCGGCGCAGGCCGGCGCTGCGGATCGATCTGCTCCACGGCTTCGAGGCTCAACAGCGATTCGAGGCTCGCGACAACGGCCAGCGTGATCGCGACGATCCATACGGCAGGGTCGGCGAGCCGGGCGAGGCCCGGACCGAAGTCGATGAAGCTGAGCGCGTTGCCGAGTGCCGCAAGCGACGCGAGTTCGGGAAGTGCGACGCGATGCTCGACGGGCAGGGCGAACGAGGCGCCGAGCGCTTCGCCCGCGAGCGTTGCCGCGATGCCGATCACCACGACGGCAAGCGGCGCCGGCACGAGCCGCACCAGCTTGAAGCGGCGCAACGCGCGCGTTTCCCAGCCTGCCAGCAGCGCGAGCGACAACACCGCGACGGCGCACGCCATGGGCGAGACGGCGCCGAACGGCGTGGCGATGGAGCCGGCGTGCGCGACGGCAGATGCCGCGTCGCTTCCTGGGCCCGAGGTGAGCCCGAGTGCGAGCGGCAACTGCTTGATGATGAGCAGCAGCCCGATGGCCGCGAGCATGCCTTTGATGACGGGCGAGGGCACATAGGCCGCAAGCCGTCCGGCCTTGAGCATGCCGAAGACGAACTGGATCGCGCCCGACAGCAGCACGGCGACGAGAAACGCCGAAAAGCTGCCGAGGCGCGCGATACCGTCGATCACGATCACGACGAGGCCCGCGGCCGGGCCGCTCACGCTCAATCGCGAACCGCTCAGCGCGGCAACGATGAGCCCGCCGACGATGCCCGACACGAGTCCGGCGAAGGGCTCCGCGCCGGAGGCTTTGGCGATGCCGAGACAGAGCGGCAGCGCAACGAGGAACACGACGGTGCCGGCGGCAAGGTCGCGCGGTAGCGAAGATAGATAATCTTTCGGGGTCATGGCGAAGTGGGCGGTGAAAGGTGGTGTGCGTGATGCGGTGAGCGTATGTGCGCGCTGAAAGTCTCGAGAGAACTCAAGCCCGTTTGAGCGCGAGTTCGAGCCCTAGGGCGGCCGTGGCAGACACGTGTTCGTATCCCGATTCGAGTTCGCGCAACTGGCCGTCTGCGAGCGAAAAGATCCAGCCGTGCACGAGCGGTGGCGGCTCGCTTCGCGCGACGATGGGATGCTCGCGCAGGCGCTGCACCTGAGCGATCACGTTCAGTTCGGCGAGCCGGTCGATGCGTGCCTGCTCTGGCGCAATGCCGTCGAGCTCCGTGCGATGTGTCTGCGCGAGTTCGCACAGCGGCCGGATGCGCCGGTTCACGTGCGGCAGATGCGGTGCCGGGGGCATGAACGAGGCGCGTACGCCGCCGCATCCGTAATGTCCGCAGACGATGATGTGCTTCACGCGCAACACCTCGACGGCGTATTCGAGCACGCTCATGGAGTTGTCGTCGCCGGCGTCGAACAGGTTGGCAATGTTGCGATGGACGAAGAGGTCGCCGGGTGCGCAATGAGTGACACTTTCGGCGGGCACGCGACTGTCGGAGCAGCCGATCCACAGCACTTGAGGATTCTGGCCCTGAGCGAGCGTGGCAAAGAATTGCGGGTCGCGCCGGGCGATTTCCTGCGCCCAGGCGACGTTCGCGACGAGCATGCGTTTCGGAAGGTTCATAGGAAGTGACTCCACGTTGAGCGGGAGCGCTGTTTGACCATTACAAAACGCTTTCTATCAGAAAAAATTCAGACAAAATCCGAAAAAAATCGGTTTCATGCCGGGCGAATAAAAAATGCCGCCCGGTGGGCGGCATTTGGCGGTGTGGTGAAAGACAGCGGGTGACGCGGTGAAGGGCGCGCCGTGCAGGTGTCAGAACAGATTACGGCGGTCAGGATCGTGGAGCGGATCCGGCGTCTTCTGCGTGAGGCGCAGTGTGCCGTTGTCGTCGAAGTAGAAGCTGTAGAGCATGTACCAGACGTTGTCTTCCAGGTAGCGATAGGTCCACACCTCGCGCTTCATCAGCGGGAAATACGACGTTTCCACCGGCCGGCCAAAATTCACGAGCACGTCGGCGCGGGTCCACTTGCCGATCTCGGCGCGATAGAACTCGTTGGGTTGCAGGACCTGGCGCACGCTCACGATCTTGCCCGAGGCGTCGATGTCCGCCGCGGTGGTCGTTTCGCCCATCGGCTGGGTCGGCCACATCAGGCGGTGTCCGCCATTCGGGAGATCGTAGACTTCGCGCGGCGCGCCCAGTCGTGCAACGATCGTCGACTGGTCCGCCCCCGGCTGCACCTGCTGCCAGGGCTGCGCGCAACCCGCGAGCGTCAGTGCGCCGAAGCAGGCGGCAAGCGCTGCAAGCAAGGTGCGCGGTCGCGCGGTGGTCGTTGAAATACGCATGAAAGCCTCCGGGAGCATGGGCAGAACGTGTGGCGTCGAACCTCGTCATTTTGACACGGGCCCCGTCAGAGGGGCGGTGGCGCGGGCGGTCCGGACGTGCCGCCGCCGTACTTGCCGCTCGCCTGCCTGCGGCCTATGATCCGCGCTTCCAAGGCTTTCCGGGAGTTGCGATGAGGTACGGTGGGGCAGGGTCGAGTGTGGCGCCGAGGGCGGCACTGAAGGTGGCACTGAAGGTGGCGGTCGCTGCGATGACGCTCGTTGCATCGCTGGCAACGTGGCCGGGCGTCACCGCAGAGGCGGCAACGCCGGTGCCGGGAGCCAGCCATGCCGGTGAGCCGATCCGCCTTGCCCTGATCGAAGGCATGTCGGGTCCGTTCGCAAATGCCGGCGCGGCCGTGGAGCGCAATCTCCGGTTCGGCGTCGAGCGCGTGAACGCACGCGGCGGCGTGCAATTGGCCGACGGCACTCATCCGCTCGAACTCGTCGTGCTGGACAGCAAGGGCAGTGCCGAGGCCGCGCTCGTCCAGCTGCGCGCGGCGGCCGACCGGCACATCGGCTTCATCCTGCAGGGCAACAGCTCGGCGGTGGCGGCCGCGCTCCTCGATGCCATCGAGAAGCAGAACAGCCGCAATCCCGACAATCGCGAGCTGTTTCTCAACTACTCCGCCGACGACCCCGCGCTCACGAACGCCAATTGCAGCTTCTGGCACTTCCGTTTCGACGCCCACGCCGGCATGCGCATGGACGCGCTCGCCGACGTGATCGCGCGTGACGCCTCCGTGAAGAAGGTGTACCTGCTGAATCAGGACTACAGCTTCGGCCACGACGTGAGCGCGCTTGCCCGAACCGCGCTGGCGTCGAAGCGGCCCGACATCGCGGTGGTGGGCGACGAGTTCCACGCGATTGGCCGCATCAAGGATTTTTCGCCCTATATCGCCAAGATTCGCGCGAGCGGCGCGGATGCCGTCGTGACAGGCAACTGGGGCAACGATCTGACGCTGCTCGTGAAAGCGGCGCGCGAACAGGGCTTCGACGCGAAGTTCTATACGTTCTACGGCAACAGTCTCGGTGCACCGGCGGCCTTGGGCGATGCCGGCGTCGGACGCGTATTTGCGGTTGCGGACTGGCATCCGAATGCAGGCGGTGCGCAGTCGGATGTCTGGTACGCGGCGTTTCGCGCGCGTTATCCCAACGCCGCCGACGACTACCCCGTGCTGCGCATGAGCCTGCTTGTCGAGATGCTGGCCGACGCGATGGGGCGAGCCCGTTCCGCCGATCCGGCGGCCGTGGCGCGCGCGCTGGAAGGCATGAAGTTCGACAACGGCTTTCACGCCGAATGGATGCGCGCTGAGGATCATCAGCTGATCCAGCCCCTTTACGTGATGGCCATGGAGAAAGCCGGTGTGCCGGGCGTGCGCTACGACAACGAGGGCTCGGGCTACGGTTTTCGCACGGTGCTGGCACTGCCCGCACAGCGTACTGTGCCGCCCACCACGTGCCAGATGAAGCGTCCATGATTGGGGTTTCGGTTTGGCGCGGTCGCTGTGCTACAATATCGCCCTTGCTGTAACCCCCACGGCACGGCCTTTCTTCCGTGACCGCCCGTTCGATTCAAAGGAAATCAAATGTCTGTAGCAGATATCAAGAAGTCCGACGTAGTCGCGCAATTCGCGCGTGGCACCAACGACACGGGTTCGCCCGAAGTTCAGGTGGCGCTTCTCACGTCCCGTATCAACGAACTCACCGTTCACTTCAAGTCCCACGCGAAGGATCACCACAGCCGCCGCGGCCTGCTGCGCATGGTGAGCCGCCGCCGCAAGCTGCTCGACTACCTGAAGGGCAAGGACGCTGATCGTTACCGCGCGCTGATCGAAAAGCTTGGTCTGCGCAAGTAACCGGACGGTTTTTCAACAAGATGCCTGTGTCAGTCAGCTGATGCAGGCATTTTGTTTTTGAACGGTGCGCTTCATGTGCTGCGCACCGGCAGGCCACTGGGTAGCACCAGGCAGTACGCCTCGATGACCGGGCTTTCTGGGTAGAGCTTTGTGTCATTCCAGCGGTTCATGCGATCGCGGTTCGCCCGCCTCGCGCGAACGTGATCCGCTGGAATGGCATAACACTCCTCTAGCCATGCGGTGCCGGTCCTCGCGTAGCCGCGCCCGAGGGTGCGCGGTATAACAACGAACGAGTCAAGGAGTGACTTCTATGTCCATGTTCAACAAAGTCGTGAAGGAATTCAAATGGGGCCAGCATAACGTTCGCCTCGAAACGGGTGAAATCGCCCGTCAGGCGAGCGGCGCCGTCCTCGTCGACGTCGAAGATACGGTCGTGCTCGCGACCGTGGTCGGCGCGAAGTCGGCCAAGCCCGGCCAGGATTTCTTCCCGCTCACCGTCGACTACATCGAGAAAACGTATTCGGCCGGCAAGATTCCCGGCGGCTTCTTCCGCCGCGAAGGCCGTCCCTCGGAAGGCGAAACGCTCATTTCGCGCCTGATCGACCGTCCGCTGCGCCCGCTTTTCCCTGAAGGCTTCTACAACGAAGTGCAGGTCGTCATTCACGTGTTGTCGGTGAATCCGGACATTCCGTCGGACATCCCGGCCCTGATCGGCGCATCGGCTGCACTCGCGGTGTCGGGCCTGCCGTTCAACGGCCCGGTGGGCGCCGCGCGGGTTGCGTACATCAACAACGAATACGTGCTGAACCCCACGCGCGCGCAGATCAAGGAATCGCGCCTCGACCTCGTCGTGGCGGGTACGGAGCGCGCCGTGCTGATGGTGGAATCCGAAGCGGACCAACTGCCGGAAGACGTGATGCTGGGCGCAGTCGTGTTCGGCCACGAGCAGATGCAAACCGCGATCGACGCGATTCACGAACTCGTGCGCGAAGGCGGCAAGCCGGAGTGGAACTGGCAGCCGGCACCGAAGAACGAGCCGCTGATCGCGCGCGTGACGGAACTCGCGCTGGCCGACCTGCAGGCGGCCTACCAGATTCGCGAAAAGCAGGCCCGCTCGGCGAAGGTCAAGGAAATCTACTCGGCCGTGACGGCGAAGCTGGCGGAAGACGCCGTGACGTCGGCTGGCGAAGCGCCGGATGCCGCGACTGTCGGCAACATCCTGTTCGACCTGGAAGCGAAGATCGTTCGCGGCCAGATCCTGAACGGCGAACCGCGCATCGACGGCCGCGATACGCGCACCGTGCGTCCGATCGAAATCCGCACCGGCGTGCTGCCGCGTACGCACGGCTCGGCGCTCTTCACGCGCGGCGAAACGCAGGCGCTCGTGGTGGCGACGCTCGGCACGAAGGGTGACGAGCAGATCATCGACGCGCTCGAAGGCGAGTACCGCGACCGCTTCATGCTCCACTACAACATGCCGCCGTTCGCGACCGGCGAAACCGGCCGGGTGGGCTCGCCGAAGCGCCGCGAAATCGGCCACGGCCGTCTTGCCAAGCGCGCGCTCGTCGCGTGCCTGCCGAGCGCCGAAGAGTTCGGCTACTCGATTCGTGTGGTGTCCGAAATCACGGAATCGAATGGTTCGTCGTCGATGGCTTCGGTGTGCGGCGGCTGTCTCGCACTGATGGACGCCGGCGTGCCGATGAAGGCGCACGTCGCGGGCATCGCGATGGGGCTGATCCTCGAAGACAACAAGTTCGCGGTGCTGAGCGACATTCTCGGCGACGAGGACCACCTGGGCGACATGGACTTCAAGGTGGCCGGTACGGCCGACGGCGTGACCGCGCTGCAGATGGACATCAAGATCCAGGGCATCACGAAGGAAATCATGCAGGTCGCGCTCGCGCAGGCGAAGGAAGGCCGCATGCACATCCTCGGCAAGATGACGGCCGCGGTGTCGGGTGCGAACACGGAACTGTCGGCGTTCGCGCCGCGCATGATCACCGTGAAGATCAACCCGGAGAAGATCCGCGACGTGATCGGCAAGGGCGGTTCGGTGATCCGCGCGCTGACCGAAGAAACCGGCACGACCATCGACATCTCCGACGACGGCGTCGTGACGATTGCGAGCACGAGCAGCGAAGGCATGGCCGAAGCGAAGCGCCGCATCGAAGCGATCACGGCGGAAGTCGAGGTCGGTCAGATCTACGAGGGCACGATTCTCAAGCTGCTGGACTTCGGCGCGATCGTGAACCTGCTGCCGGGCAAGGACGGCCTGCTGCACATCTCGGAAATTGCCAACGAGCGCATCAAGGACATCAACGACTATCTGAAGGAAGGCCAGGTCGTGAAGGTCAAGGTCATCCAGACGGACGAGAAGGGTCGCGTGCGCCTGTCGGCCAAGGCGTTGCTCAACGACTCGCCCTCCGGCGCGCCGCAGGGCGAGCCGGCTCCGCAGCAGTAACGCGGTAGCATGACGACGGCCGGCAGCGCGCAAGCGTGCCGGCCGTTTTTCTTGATGGCACGCGAAACGCGAGCGCGGATCGCGCTGCATGCAACGTTAATCCAGGGCATGCTGTCTGCCGTTTGCAGTGCAATCCAGACTCAGGGGAACGCGGATGAAAGCGATCGAAATTACGGAGTTCGGCGCGCCTGACGTGCTCAAGCTTGCCGAGCGGCCCATGCCGGAACCCAAGGCCGGTGAGGTCTTGATCAAGGTGGCGGCTTCGGGCGTGAACCGTCCGGACGTCTTCCAGCGCAAGGGCGCTTATGCGCCGCCGCCCGGCGCTTCGGACTTGCCGGGCCTGGAGGTGGCGGGTGTGATCGCCGGCGGCACGATCGATCCCAAACGCAATCCGTTCGGCCTGAAGGAAGGTGACCGCGTATGCGCACTGCTCGCGGGCGGCGGTTATGCCGAGTACGCCGCGGTGCCGCTCCAGCAATGTCTGCCGGTGCCGGGCGCACTGTCGGACGTCGAGGCCGCGTCTTTGCCCGAGACGTTCTTCACGGTGTGGAGCAATGTCTTCATGCGCGCGCAACTGGGCGCGGGCGAGGGCGGTGCGAACGAGACGCTGCTCGTTCAGGGCGGCTCGAGCGGCATCGGCGTGACGGCCATCCAGATTGCGCACGCGCTGGGCTTTCGCGTCTTCGCGACGGCGGGTTCCGAAGACAAGTGCCGCGCATGCGAGCAACTGGGTGCCGAGCGCGCCATCAACTACCGGACCGAAGACTTCGTCGAAGTACTCAAGTCGCTCACGAACGATCGTGGCGTCGACGTGATTCTCGACATGGTGGGCGGGAGCTACATTCCGCGCGAGCTTTCGGCACTCGCGGATGGCGGACGCATCGTGCTGATCGCCATGCTCGGCGGCGCGAAGGCGGAAGTTAACCTCAACGAAATCCTGCGGCGTCGGCTGACCATCACCGGCTCGACGCTGCGCCCGCGTCCCGTGGAGTTCAAGGCGCAAGTGGCTGCGCAACTGAAGGAGCGCGTGTGGCCGCTGATCGACGAGGGTCGCATCAAGCCGGTCGTCTACCGTGTGTTCGAGGCCGCGCGTGCGGCCGAGGCGCATGCGCTCATGGAGAGCAGCGAGCACATCGGCAAGATCGTGCTGAACTGGCAGGGGGCTTGACATGTGCGGTTTGACCGGCTTGGCGGTCGCACAGTAAAATTGCGCGTTTTTGCTTTCGCTGCCCCGGCAACGGACCGCGGGCAGCCCGCGACACGAGAGGACACGACGAGACGATGTCGAAACAACGAGCGAAACTGGTAGTCGGTAACTGGAAGATGCACGGTCGCCTCGAAGCGAACGCCACGTTGCTGCAGGCGATCGCAAAGCGGGCCGCAGCGCTTCCCGCCGATGTCCGCGTTGGTGTTTGCGTGCCGTTTCCGTATCTCGCGCAGGTGCAGTCCCTGCTCGAGGGCAGCTGCGTCGCGTGGGGCGTGCAGGACGTGTCGGCCAACGCGCAAGGCGCCTACACCGGCGAAGTGGCTGCCGAGATGGCGCGCGAATTTGGCGCGTCGTTCGCGATCGTCGGGCATTCGGAGCGCCGTGCATATCACTACGAAAGCGCGGAACTCGTGGCGGTCAAAACGCAGCGCGCGCTCGAGGCGGGTTTGACCCCAATCGTGTGTGTGGGCGAAACGCTCGAGCAGCGTGAAGCCGGGACCACTGAGCAGGTGGTGGACGTGCAGCTTGGCGAAGTGCTCGCAAAGCTCTCGTCCGACGAGGCGGCGCGAATCGTCGTGGCCTATGAGCCGGTGTGGGCGATTGGTACCGGGCGCAGCGCTACGGCGGCGCAGGCTCAGCAGGTGCACGCGTTCCTGCGCGCGCAGCTGGCGGCGAAAGGCGCCACCGTGGCGGACGTGCCGCTGCTGTATGGCGGTAGCGTGAAGCCCGACAACGCGGAAGAGTTGTTCCGCGAAAGCGATATCGATGGTGGCTTGATCGGCGGCGCTTCGCTCAAGGAGGCCGATTTCATCGCGATCTGCGAGGCCGCTGCCGCGGCGAGCGCCGCTCAGGCTTCGTAAGGCGTTTCGGTTGCCGCAGCATCGCGGCACCCATGCTTCCATGCGCGTGACGGCTTGATGTCACCGCTTTAACAGAACCTCAGGTGAGTGTAATGCTGTATTTGAAGACGTTGATCATTGTCGTCCAGCTGCTGTCGGCGCTTGGCGTTATCGGCCTCGTGCTGCTACAACACGGCAAGGGTGCGGACATGGGCGCCGCGTTCGGCAGCGGCGCGTCGGGCAGTCTGTTCGGTGCAAGCGGTTCCGCGAATTTCCTTTCGCGTACAACCGCCGTGCTTGCAACAGTCTTTTTCGTATCGACGCTGGCGCTTACTTATCTCGGCTCGTATCATTCGAAGCCTTCAGCGGGTGTGTTGGGCGCTGCAACAAATGCGCCTGCGGTTGCCTCCGCTGCGTCGGTTGTTGCGCCGGCTTCGTTGCCTGCCGCGGCTTCGGCTGCATCGACTCCGGGCCAGGACGTGCCGAAATAAATTTTCGACAGACCCGCTTTGATGCGTTGAACAATCTGTTTAGACAGGTTAGAATTCAAGTCTTGAAGCGATTCGCGGGTTTCAACAAGTTGTTTTCCCGGATTGCATACAGTGCCGACGTGGTGAAATTGGTAGACACGCTATCTTGAGGGGGTAGTGGCGAAAGCTGTGCGAGTTCGAGTCTCGCCGTCGGCACCAATGTTATCTAATGCCAGCCGCTGCTTCGCTTCGGCTGGCATTTTTACTTCTGGCGTCGTATTTGTTCGTTTGGCGGCGTCCGTCAAGCTTCTGAAGTAATATGCCGCGGGCCGCACAGCGCTCGCGGAATCCAGAACCAACCGATTGAGGATAGTCTTGAACCTCGCAGCCTATTTCCCCGTCTTGTTGTTCCTCCTTGTGGGCACCGGTTTGGGTATAGCGCTGGTCAGCATTGGCAAGATTCTTGGTCCCAACCGGCCTGACGCCGACAAGAACGCGCCGTACGAGTGCGGCTTCGAAGCTTTCGAAGACGCCCGCATGAAATTCGATGTGCGGTACTACCTCGTGGCCATCCTCTTCATCATCTTCGATCTCGAGACCGCATTCATGTTCCCGTGGGGCGTTGCCCTGCGCGACATCGGCTGGCCGGGCTTCATCGCGATGATGATTTTTCTGCTCGAATTCCTGCTGGGCTTCGCCTATATCTGGAAGAAAGGCGGCCTCGACTGGGAGTAACGGGTTAATTGCCGGTTTGCATGGGTGGCAGCGCCATGCCGCCCGCCTGGAGTGGAAAGCAAATGAGTATCGAAGGGGTCTTGAAGGAAGGGTTTGTCACCACCACGGCTGACAAGCTGATCAACTGGACGCGCACTGGCTCGCTGTGGCCGATGACGTTCGGTCTTGCATGTTGCGCGGTAGAGATGATGCATGCGGGCGCAGCCCGCTACGACCTCGACCGCTTTGGCGTGGTGTTTCGCCCGAGCCCGCGTCAGTCGGACGTGATGATCGTAGCCGGTACGCTGTGCAACAAGATGGCACCGGCTCTGCGCAAGGTGTACGACCAGATGGCCGAGCCGCGCTGGGTCATCTCGATGGGCTCGTGTGCCAACGGTGGCGGCTATTATCACTATTCGTATTCGGTGGTGCGTGGCTGCGATCGCATCGTACCTGTCGACGTGTACGTGCCGGGCTGTCCGCCCACGGCCGAAGCCCTGGTCTACGGGGTGATCCAGCTGCAGGCGAAGATCCGCCGCACCAACACCATCGCCCGTCAATAAGGCCTGAGCCTCCCCCACAATATGGCAAGCAAACTCGAGACCCTGAAAGCGAACCTCGAGGCGGCCTTTGGCGGCCGCCTCGTGAGCATTACCGAGGCGATCGGCGAGCTGACGATCGTCGTGAAAGCAGGCGAATACCTCGACGTGGCGAAGCAGCTGCGCGACGATCCGAAGCTGCGTTTCGAACAACTGATCGATCTGTGCGGCGTCGACTATCAGGCGTACGGCGACGGTGCCTACGAGGGCCCGCGTTTTGCAGCCGTGCTGCATCTGCTCTCGGTGACGAACAACTGGCGTCTGCGCGTGCGCGTGTTCGCACCGGACGACGAAGTCCCCATTGTCCCCTCCGTCGTGGATATCTGGAACTCGGTCAACTGGTACGAGCGCGAAGCGTTCGACCTTTACGGCATTGTGTTCGAGGGCCATCCTGACCTGCGCCGCATCCTCACCGACTATGGCTTCATCGGCCACCCGTTCCGCAAGGACTTCCCGGTTTCCGGCTTTGTCGAAATGCGCTACGACCCGGAAGAGAAGCGCGTCGTCTACCAGCCGGTGACGATCGAGCCGCGCGAAATCACGCCGCGCGTGATCCGCGAGGATCGCTATGGCGGTCTGAAACACTAAGAGGGTGCCATGGCAGAAATCAAAAACTACACGCTCAATTTCGGCCCGCAGCACCCGGCAGCGCACGGTGTGCTGCGCCTCGTGCTCGAGCTCGATGGTGAAGTGATCCAGCGTGCCGATCCGCACATCGGCCTTCTGCATCGCGCGACCGAAAAGCTCGCCGAAAGCAAGACGTTCATTCAGTCCGTTCCGTACATGGACCGTCTCGACTACGTGTCGATGATGGTCAACGAGCACGGCTACGTGATGGCGATCGAAAAGCTGCTCGGCATCGACGTGCCGGTTCGCGCCCAATACATTCGCGTGCTGTTCGACGAAATCACGCGCGTGTTGAACCACCTGATGTGGATCGGCGCGCACGCGCTCGACGTGGGCGCGATGGCGGTGTTTCTCTACGCGTTCCGCGAGCGTGAAGACCTGATGGACGTGTACGAAGCCGTGTCCGGCGCACGGATGCACGCGGCGTACTATCGTCCTGGCGGCGTCTATCGCGACCTGCCGGATGCGATGCCGCAATACAAGGCGTCGAAGATCCGCAACGAGAAGGCGCTCGCCAGAATGAACGAAGCGCGCCAGGGTTCGGTGCTCGACTTCATCGACGATTTCTTCACCCGCTTCCCCAACTGCGTCGACGAATACGAAACGCTGCTCACCGATAACCGCATCTGGAAGCAGCGTCTTGTCGGCATCGGTGTGGTGAGTCCCGAGCGCGCCCTGCAGATGGGTCTCACGGGTCCGATGATCCGCGGCTCCGGTATCGAATGGGATCTGCGCAAGAAGCAGCCGTACGAGGTGTATGACCGCCTCGACTTCGACATCCCGGTCGGCGTGAACGGTGACTGCTACGACCGCTACCTGGTACGCGTCGAGGAAATGCGCCAGTCCACCCGCATTGCGAAACAGTGCATTGAATGGCTGCGCAAGAATCCGGGTCCGGTGATGACCGACAATCACAAGGTTGCGCCGCCGTCGCGCGTGAACATGAAGTCGAACATGGAAGAGCTGATTCACCACTTCAAGCTCTTCACGGAAGGCTTCCACGTGCCGGAAGGCGAGGCCTACGCCGCCGTCGAGCATCCGAAGGGCGAGTTCGGCATCTATCTCGTCTCCGACGGCGCGAACAAGCCGTACCGGCTCAAGATCCGCGCTCCCGGCTACGCGCACCTGGCGGCACTCGACGAAATGGCGCGCGGCCACATGATTGCCGATGCCGTGACCATCATCGGCACGCAGGACATCGTGTTCGGGGAAATCGACCGGTAAGCGGTTTCGCAACACGGCGCGTGCCTCGGGGCAGAAGCAGTCCGGCGCGCGCTGCGCATCATGCAAGGAACGCCACGTCTGTCGCAGCAAGCGGTTCGCGACAGGTTTTCGTTCGGTAGGAATTGAAAGAGTCGTGTCTGAAAATGATCTCAGCTGAAGGCCTGAAAGAAATCGATCGCTCGATCGCGAAATATCCCGCCGACCAGAAGCAGTCCGCGGTGATGGCGGCGCTGGCCGTCGCGCAGGAAGAGCACGGCTGGCTGTCGCCCGAACTCATGCAGTTCGTCGCCGACTATCTGGGCATGCCGGCGATCGCCGTGCAGGAGGTCGCGACCTTCTACACGATGTACGAGACGAAGCCCGTCGGCAAATACAAGATCACGCTCTGCACGAACCTGCCGTGCCAGCTGGGCCCGGACGGCGGCTCGGAGAGCGCGGCCGAATACCTGAAGCAGAAGCTCGGCATCGACTTTGGCGAAACCACGCCGGACGGCAAGTTCACCCTGAAAGAGGGCGAGTGCATGGGCTCGTGCGGTGACGCGCCCGTGATGCTTGTGAACAACCATCGCATGTGCAGCTTCATGAGCCGCGAGAAGATCGACCAGCTGCTCGAGGAACTTTCGAAATGACGTCTTTGCACGATCGGCACATCAAGCCGCTGATTCTCGCCGGGCTGAACGGCGACAACTGGCATCTCGAAGACTACGTTGCGCGCGGCGGTTACAAGCAGCTGCGCCGTATTCTCGAAGAGAAGATTCCGCCCGAGCAGGTCATTGCGGACGTGAAGGCGTCGGGTCTACGCGGCCGCGGCGGTGCGGGTTTCCCGACCGGCCTCAAGTGGAGCTTCATGCCGCGTCAGTTTCCCGGCCAGAAGTATCTCGTCTGCAACTCGGACGAAGGCGAACCGGGCACGTTCAAGGATCGCGACATCCTGCGCTGGAATCCGCATTCGCTGATCGAGGGCATGGCCATCGGCGCGTACGCGATGGGCATTACCGTGGGCTACAACTACATCCACGGCGAGATCTGGGAAGTCTACAAGCGCTTCGAAGAGGCGCTGGAAGAAGCGCGCCGCGCGGGCTTTCTCGGCAAGAACATCCTGGGGACGGACTTCTCGTTCGACCTCTTCGCGCACCACGGTTACGGCGCGTACATCTGCGGCGAAGAAACGGCGCTGCTCGAGTCGCTGGAAGGCAAGAAGGGCCAGCCGCGCTTCAAGCCGCCGTTCCCGGCGAGCTTCGGCGTGTACGGCAAGCCGACCACGATCAACAACACCGAAACGTTCGCGGCCGTGCCGTTCCTGCTGGCCATCGGTCCGCAGAATTACCTCGAACTCGGCAAGCCCAACAACGGTGGTACGAAGATCTTCTCGGTGTCCGGCGACGTCGAACGTCCTGGCAACTACGAAGTGCCGCTCGGCACCCCGTTTGCCACGCTGATGGAGCTTGCGGGCGGCATGCGCGGCGGCAAGAAGATCAAGGCGGTGATTCCGGGCGGCTCGTCGGCGCCGGTGATCCCGGGTGACATCATGATGCAAACCGACCTCGACTACGATTCGATCGCGAAGGCCGGTTCGATGCTCGGCTCGGGCGCCGTGATCGTGATGGACGAGACGCGCTGCATGGTGCGCTCGCTGCTGCGTCTGTCGTACTTCTATTACGAAGAGTCGTGCGGTCAATGCACGCCGTGCCGCGAAGGCACGGGCTGGCTCTACCGCGTGGTGCACCGTATCGAGCATGGTCTTGGCCGCAAGGAAGATCTGGATCTCCTGAACTCCGTGGCGGAAAACATCATGGGCCGTACGATCTGCGCGCTCGGCGATGCAGCCGCCATGCCGGTGCGCGGCATGCTCAAGCACTACTGGGACGAATTCGAATATCACGTGGCCAACAAGCGTTGCCTCGTTGGCGGTCATGCCGGTGCACCGGCGGCGCCGGAGACGGTGGCTGCGTAAGCGGTGTTCCTGAGGCCGCCGCGAAGCGAGCGGTCGGCAGGAGCGGGCCAGTGAGCAGCCGGCGGGAACAGCAACGAATGCAACGCGCGCAGCAGACACGGCCAGCGCGCCACACCGCGAATTCATCGCTGCAGCAGGCGATGGACGGGGCGAACGATTGAGCGGTAACAGGTTAAGGATGATTGACCATCATGGTTGAACTCGAAATAGACGGCAAGAAGGTCGAGGTGCCTGAAGGCAGCATGGTGATCCAGGCTGCGCACAAGGTCGATACCTACATTCCTCACTTCTGCTATCACAAGAAGCTGTCGATTGCGGCCAATTGCCGGATGTGTCTCGTCGAGGTCGAGAAGATGCCGAAGGCCGTGCCGGCGTGCGCCACGCCGGTGTCGCCCGGCATGGTCGTGCGCACCACCTCCGACAAGGCCGTGAAGGCCCAGCAGTCGGTGATGGAATTCCTGCTCATCAACCACCCGCTCGACTGCCCGATCTGCGATCAGGGAGGCGAATGCCAGTTGCAGGATCTCGCGGTCGGCTACGGCAAATCGTCGTCGCGCTACAGCGAAGAAAAGCGCGTGGTGTTCCACAAGAATGTCGGTCCACTGATCTCCATGGAAGAGATGACGCGCTGCATCCACTGCACGCGTTGCGTCCGCTTCGGCCAGGAAGTTGCCGGCGTGATGGAACTCGGCATGCTGGGTCGCGGCGAGCATTCGGAAATCACGTCGTTCGTCGGCAAGACCGTGGACTCGGAACTGTCGGGCAACATGATCGACCTGTGCCCGGTCGGCGCGCTCACGAGCAAGCCGTTCCGCTACAGCGCCCGCACGTGGGAACTGTCGCGCCGCAAGTCGGTGAGCCCGCACGATTCCGTCGGCGCAAACCTCGTGGTGCAGGTGAAGAACAACCGCGTCATGCGCGTGCTGCCGCTCGAAAACGAAGCGATCAACGAGTGCTGGATTTCCGACAAGGACCGCTTCTCGTACGAGGGCCTCAACAGCGACGATCGCCTCACGCGCCCGATGGTGAAGCAAGGCGGCCAGTGGATCGAGACGGATTGGCAGACGGCGCTCGAATACGTGATGAAGGGCCTGAAGGGCATCACCGCCGACCATGGCGCGAATGCGCTCGCCACGCTCGCAAGCCCGCACAGCACGGTTGAAGAGCTTTATCTGCTGAAGCAACTGGCCAACGCCGTCGGTACGCCGAACGTCGATTTCCGTCTGCGCCAGTCGGATTTCTCGGCCCCGCTCGCGGGCGCACCGTGGCTCGGCACGAAGATCGCCGACCTCTCGACCCTCGACTCGGCGTTCGTGATCGGTTCGTTCCTGCGTCGCGATCATCCGCTGCTGGCCGCGCGTCTGCGCCAGGCCGCCAAGGGTGGCGCAAAGCTCACGCTGCTGCAGGCCACGAACGACGACTCGCTCATTCCGACCGCACAGCGCATCGTGGCGGCACCGTCGGCATGGCTCGACGAGCTGGCCGGCATCGCGGCAGCCGTTGGTCAAGCGCGCGGCGTGAGCGTGCCCGAAGCGTTCGCGGGCGCCCAACCGTCCGAGGCGGCAAAGCAGGTTGCGGCATCGCTCGCAGCCGGCGAACGGCGTGTCGTGCTGCTTGGCAACAGCGCCGTGCAGCACCCCGAATTTGCACGCCTGCACGCCGCAGCACAGTGGATTGCGGAGAACACCGGCGCAACGCTCGGTTTCCTCACCGAGGCGGCGAACACCGTTGGCGCGTATCTCGCCGGCGCGCTGCCGGGCGAGGGCGGCCTGAACGCGCGCGAAGCGTTCGAGCAGCCGCGCAAGGGCTACGTGCTGCTCAACGTCGAGCCCGAGTTCGATACGGCCAATCCGGCAGCGGCGCTGTCTGCGCTGAATCAGGCCGAGATGGTCGTCGTGCTGTCGCCGTTCAAGACCGGCGCGGAATACGCCGACGTCCTGCTGCCCATCGCGCCGTTCACGGAAACGTCCGGCACGTTCGTCAACGCCGAAGCCACGGTGCAGTCGTTCAACGGTGTCGTGCGTCCGCTTGGCGACGCCCGCCCGGCCTGGAAGGTGCTGCGCGTGCTCGGCAGCCTGCTTGGCAAGCCGGGTTTCGAGTTCGATACGTCCGAAGAAGTGCGCACGGCTGCGCTGGGCGACGGCGACCTCACGTCGCGTCTGTCGAACAAGGCAAACGGTGCGATCGCGGGTTCTGCGGCGAAGCCGGCCAACGGCGGCTTCGAACGCGTGTCCGATGTGCCGATCTACCACGCCGACCCGCTCGTGCGTCGTGCGCCGTCGCTGCATCTGACGATGGCGGCGAAGGCGGCCGGTACGGTGGGCCTGCCGGCAGCGCTCTTCGATCAGCTGGGTTTGAAGGACGGCGACGCGGTGCGCGTGCGCCAAGGCGATCGCTCGGTGCAGGCACCGGCGGTGCGCGACGCGAATCTTGCGCAGACGGTGGTGCGCGTGCCGGCGGCAACGCCCGCCGGTGCGGCGCTGGGCAGCCTGTTCGGTGAACTGCTGGTGGAGAAGGCGTAAATGAGCTTGTTCGATACGATCAACGCAGGCGGCAGCCAGTTGCTAGGTGTGGCGTGGCCCACGGTGTGGGCACTCGTGCGCATCCTGGTGGTGGCGGTGGTGATCCTGCTGTGCGTCGCGTACCTGATCCTCTGGGAGCGCAAGCTCATCGGCTGGATGCACGTGCGTATTGGCCCGAACCGTGTGGGTCCCGCAGGTCTTCTGCAGCCTATCGCAGACGTGCTGAAGCTGCTGCTGAAGGAAGTGATCCAGCCGGCGCAGGCAAGCCGCTGGACTTACCTGATCGCTCCGATCATGACGGTGGTGCCGGCGTTCGCCGTGTGGGCCGTGATTCCGTTCCAGGCAGGCGCTGTGCTCGGCAACATCAACGCGGGTCTGCTGTACGCAATCGCGATCTCGTCGATTGGCGTCTACGGCGTGATTCTCGCCGGCTGGGCGTCCAACTCGAAGTACGCCTTCCTTGGCGCCATGCGTGCCGCAGCGCAGATGGTCTCGTACGAAATCGCCATGGGCTTCGCGCTCGTGGTCGTTCTGATGACCTCGGGCAGCCTCAACCTCTCGGACATCGTGAACTCGCAGGAACGCGGTTTCTTCGCCGATCACGGCGTGGCACTGCTTTCGTGGAACTGGCTGCCGCTCCTGCCGATGTTCGTCGTGTACTTCATCTCGGGCATCGCCGAAACGAACCGCCACCCGTTCGACGTGGTGGAAGGGGAGTCGGAAATCGTCGCGGGCCACATGATCGACTACTCGGGTATGGCGTTCGCGCTGTTCTTCCTCGCCGAGTACATCAACATGATCGTGATCTCGGCCTTGGCTTCGACGCTGTTCCTCGGCGGCTGGAGCGCACCGTTCGGCTTCCTGTCGTTCATCCCGGGCGTGTTCTGGCTGGTGCTGAAAGTCTTTTTCCTGCTGTCGGTATTCATCTGGGCGCGTGCCACGTTCCCGCGCTACCGCTACGACCAGATCATGCGTCTCGGCTGGAAGGTGTTCATTCCGGTGTGCTGTGTCTGGCTGGTGGTGGTCGGCTTCTGGATCATGTCGCCGCTGAATATCTGGAAATAAAGGGCGGATGAACCCATGACCGCAATCCAAAACTTCTTCAAGACCTTCTTTCTCACCGAGCTGCTCAAGGGCCTCGCGCTGACGGGACGTTACACGTTCCGACGCAAGTTCACGGTGCAGTTCCCCGAGGAAAAGACGCCTATTTCGCCGCGCTTTCGCGGGCTGCACGCACTGCGCCGCTACGAGAACGGCGAAGAGCGCTGCATCGCGTGCAAGCTGTGCGAAGCGGTGTGCCCGGCGCTCGCCATCACGATCGAGTCTGAAACGCGCGCGGACAACACGCGCCGCACGACGCGCTACGACATCGACCTGACCAAGTGCATTTTCTGTGGCTTCTGCGAAGAGAGCTGCCCCGTCGATTCGATCGTCGAGACGCACATTCTCGAATATCACGGCGAGAAGCGCGGCGATCTGTATTTCACGAAAGACATGCTGCTGGCCGTGGGCGATCGCTATGAAGCGCAGATCGCCGCGAACAAGGCAGCGGACGCGCCGTACCGTTGATTTCAGTTTGATGCTCGATCGGCCCGCGGTCCGGGCCGGCTGCAGGGCCCGCGCGGTGTAGCTCACGCGCGAAGCCTCAGCCCGACCGCCGCGGCGCGGTGCCCCTGTGCCAGCCCGTGCCGCGCGTCCGACGACAACAAGCCTCACGATGGCCTAACGATGAACCGGTAATCATGGAATTCACGACCGTACTGTTCTACATCTTCGCGCTGCTCCTGACGGTGTCAGGGCTGAAGGTGATCACCTCGCGCAACCCGGTGTCCTCCGCGCTGTTCCTCGTGCTCGCGTTCTTCAACGCGGCCGCGATCTGGATGCTGCTCGAGGCCGAATTCCTCGCCATCCTGCTGGTGCTCGTCTACGTGGGCGCGGTGATGGTGCTGTTCCTGTTCGTCGTGATGATGCTCGACATCAATCTCGACGTACTGCGGCGCGACTTCCGGCGCTTCGTGCCGATGGCGACCGTGGTAGGCGCGATCATCGTGATCGAGACCGCGCTGATCCTCTGGCACGGCTACGGCGCCACGACCACGCCGGTGCGCGATACGGCTGCGGCCGCCGCACTCGGCTCCATGCCGAATACGCGCCTGATCGGCCGGATCATTTACTCGGAATACATCTTCGCATTCGAAGTGGCGGGCCTCGTGCTGCTCGTGGCGATCATTGCCGCGATCGCGCTGACCGCGCGCCATCTCAAGACCCGCAAGCGTCAGGTGGTGTCGGAGCAGGTGCACGTGCGGCGTGAAGACCGCGTGCGCCTTGTGAAGATGCCGGCCGAGAAGGCCGCACCCGAACCGGTTGCGGGAGAAACTGCGCCCGGCAGCAACAACTGAGCGAGGAGGAGAAAAACATGTTGACCCTTGCCCATTACCTCGTGCTCGGCGCGATCCTGTTCGCGATCGCTGTCGTCGGCATTTTCCTGAACCGTCGCAACATCATCATCATCCTGATGGCGATCGAGCTGATGCTGCTGGCGGTGAACACCAATTTCGTCGCGTTCTCGCATTACCTCGGCGACGTGCATGGCCAGATCTTCGTGTTCTTCGTGCTGACAGTGGCAGCAGCGGAGGCGGCGATCGGTCTCGCCATTCTGGTGACCCTGTTCCGTAGCCTCGACACGATCAACGTCGAGGACCTCGATCAGCTCAAAGGTTAATTTCAGGCAAGGCTGTTATGTCCACGACACTCAATGAAAACCTGCTGCTGGCCATCCCGCTCGCGCCGCTTGTCGGGTCGCTGATCGCGGGTCTGTTCGGCAAGACAGTGGGGCGGGCGGGTGCCCACACGGTCACGATTCTCGGCGTCGCGATCTCGTTCGTGCTTTCGGCCATCGTGTTCCTCGACGTACTGAACGGCGCAAGCTTCAACGCGACGATCTACGAGTGGATGTCGGTGCATGGCCTGAAGTTCGAGATCGGCTTCCTCGTCGATTCGCTCACGGCGATGATGATGTGCGTGGTGACCTTCGTGTCGCTGATGGTGCACATCTACACCATCGGCTACATGGCGGAAGAAGACGGCTACCAGCGCTTCTTCTCGTACATCTCGCTGTTCACGTTCTCGATGCTGATGCTCGTCATGAGCAACAACTTCCTGCAGCTGTTCTTCGGCTGGGAAGCGGTGGGTCTTGTGTCGTACCTGCTGATCGGCTTCTACTTCACGCGTGAAAGCGCGATCTACGCGAACATGAAGGCGTTCCTCGTGAACCGCGTGGGTGACTTCGGCTTCCTGCTCGGCATCGGCCTGCTGCTCGCGTTCGCCGGTTCGCTCAATTACGGCGACGTGTTCGCGAAGCGCAACGAACTGGCCGCACTCGCGTTCCCGGGCACGCACTGGGGCCTCCTGACCGTCGCCTGTATCTGCCTCTTCATCGGCGCGATGGGTAAGTCGGCGCAGTTCCCGCTGCACGTCTGGCTGCCGGACTCAATGGAAGGCCCGACGCCTATCTCCGCGCTGATTCACGCGGCGACCATGGTGACGGCCGGCATCTTCATGGTGACGCGCATGTCGCCGCTCTTCGAACTCTCCGATGCGGCGCTCTCGTTCATCACCGTGATCGGTGCCATTACGGCGCTCTTCATGGGCTTCCTCGGCATCGTGCAGAACGACATCAAGCGTGTGGTGGCGTACTCCACGCTCTCGCAGCTCGGCTACATGACGGTCGCGCTGGGCGTGTCGGCCTACCCGGTCGGCGTGTTCCACCTCATGACCCACGCGTTCTTCAAGGCGCTGCTGTTCCTCGGCGCCGGTTCCGTGATCATCGGCATGCACCACGATCAGGACATGCGCAACATGGGCGGCCTGCGCAAGTACATGCCGATCACGTGGATCACGTCGCTAATCGGCTCGCTCGCGCTGATCGGTACGCCGTTCTTCTCGGGCTTCTACTCGAAAGATTCGATCATCGACGCGGTCAAGCTCTCGCATCTGCCGGGCTCGGGCTTCGCCTACTTCGCCGTGACGGCGAGCGTGTTCGTGACGGCGCTGTACTCGTTCCGGATGTATTTCATGGTGTTCCACGGCGAGGAGCGTTTCCGCCATCCGAAGGACTACGGCAATGGCCATGGCGCTGAGTCGTCCGCGCACGGCCACGAGCATGAGCACCACGTTCACGTGCCGCACGAAACGCCGTGGGTGGTGTGGCTGCCGCTCGTGCTGCTGGCGATTCCGTCGGTGGTGATCGGCGCGATTGCGATTGGCCCGATGCTGTACGGCGACTTCTTCCAGCACGGCGTGGCGTTCGACAAGGTGATCGAAATTTCGTCGAGCCACCCGGCGCTGGCCGAGATGGCCGAAGAATTCCACGGCTGGCTGGATCTGGGTCTGCACGCGGTGACGGGGCTGCCCATGTGGCTCGCGCTGGCCGGCGTGGTGGTGGCCTGGTTCCTGTACCTGAAGCGTCCTGATCTGCCGGCGGTGATTCGCAGCAAGTTCGGCCCGATCTACACGCTGCTGGACAACAAGTACTACATGGACAAGATCAACGAAGTCGTGTTCGCGCGGGGTGCGGTGGCGATTGGCCGCGGACTCTGGAAAGAGGGCGACGTCGTGGTCATCGACGGTCTCGTCAACGGGAGCGCGCGTTTTATCGGCTGGTTTGCGAGCGTGATCCGTTTCCTCCAATCCGGCTACATCTATCACTACGCGTTTGCCATGATTATCGGCATGTTGGGGCTCCTGACCCTGTTTGTAACGCTTAGCGGCAAATAAGGCGAGGGACACGAATGCATACTTATCCGCTTCTCAGTATCGCCATCTGGATGCCGATTGTTTTCGGGCTCGTCATCCTGGCGATCGGGTCCGACAAGAATCCGGGGCCGGCGCGATGGATCGCGCTCGTGGGGTCGATCCTGAGCTTCATCGTCACGATTCCGCTGTTCACGCAGTTCGACGCCAGCACGGCGGCGATGCAGTTCGTCGAGCAGTCCACCTGGATCGAACGCTTCAACATTTCGTACCACCTGGGCGTGGACGGCATCTCGATGTGGTTTGTGGTGCTGACCGCGCTGATTACGGTGATCGTCGTGATCGCCGGATGGGAAGTGATCACGAAGAACGTCTCGCAGTACCTGGCGGCCTTCCTGATCCTCTCCGGCATCATGGTGGGCGTGTTCAGCGCGCAGGACGGCATGCTGTTCTACGTGTTCTTCGAAGCCACCCTGATTCCGATGTACATCATCATCGGCGTGTGGGGCGGCCCGAACCGCGTTTATGCCGCGTTCAAGTTCTTCCTGTACACGCTGGCCGGCTCGCTCCTGATGCTGGTCGCGCTGCTGTACCTGTACACGCAGACGGGCACGTTCGACCTCGCCTCGTGGCAGGCCGCGAAGATCGCGATGACGCCGCAGATCCTGCTCTTCATTGCCTTCTTCCTTGCCTTCGCCGTGAAGGTGCCGATGTGGCCGGTGCACACGTGGTTGCCTGACGCCCACGTGGAAGCGCCCACGGGCGGCTCGGTCGTGCTGGCGGCGATCATGCTGAAGCTCGGTGCGTACGGTTTCCTGCGTTTTTCGCTGCCGGTCACGCCGGACGCGAGCCACTTCCTCGCGCCGGTCATCATCACGCTTTCGCTGATCGCGGTGATCTACATCGGCCTCGTGGCGATGGTGCAGGCCGACATGAAGAAACTGGTCGCGTATTCGTCGATCGCGCACATGGGCTTCGTCACGCTCGGCTTCTTCATCTTCAGCCAACTGGGTGTGGAAGGCGCGATCGTGCAGATGATCTCGCACGGCTTCGTGTCGGGCGCCATGTTCCTGTGCATCGGCGTGCTCTACGACCGCGTGCACTCGCGTCAGATCGCGGACTACGGTGGCGTCGTGAACACGATGCCGAAGTTTGCGGCGCTCGCCATGCTGTTCTCGATGGCCAACTGCGGCTTGCCGGGTACCTCGGGTTTCGTGGGCGAATTCATGGTGATTCTGGCCGCTGTCCAGTTCAATTTCTGGATTGCGTTCGGCGCAGCGTTCACGCTGATTCTCGGCGCGGCCTACACGCTGTGGATGTACAAGCGCGTCTACTTCGGCGCCGTGGCCAACGATCACGTGAAGGAACTCAAGGACGTGAACCGCCGCGAGTACTTCATGCTGGCTATCCTCGCGCTGCTGACGCTGTATATGGGCATCTATCCGAAGCCCTTTACCGATGTGATGCACGTCTCCGTGGATAACCTCCTCTCCCACGTGGCGCAGTCGAAGCTGCCGTTGTCGCAGTAATACAGAGCGGAGGATCTAAGACATCATGCAAAACGCACCTATGACCGTTCTGTTGCCCGACGCGCTGCTGATGGTCGCCGTCATCGTCGCGTGGCTGAACGACACGTTCGTCGGCGACAGCGGCCGGCGCACGACCTACTTCATCGCCTTGCTGTCGAGCCTCGTGGCCGGCATCTGGTTCGCGGTGAACGCGGCCGACAACAACGTCTATTATTTCTTCTCGCACATGTACGTGGTGGACGCGTTCGCCAGTGCGATGAAGGCTGTCGTGACGCTGGGCTTCGCCGTGTCGATCGTCTACTCGCGTCGTTATCTGGAAGAGCGCGACCTGTTCCGCGGCGACTTCTTCCTGCTCGGCATGTTCTCGCTGCTCGGTCAGCTGGTGATGATCTCCGGCAACAACTTCCTGACGCTGTACCTCGGTCTGGAACTGATGTCGCTGTCGCTCTACGCCGTGATCGCCCTGCGCCGCAGCGCCTCGACGTCGAACGAAGCGGCGATGAAGTACTACGTGCTGGGCGCGCTGGCTTCGGGCTTCCTGCTCTACGGCATTTCGATGCTGTACGGCGCAACGGGCTCGCTCGACCTCAACGATGTGGTGAAGGCCATTGCTTCGGGCCGCATCAACGACGTCGTGCTGCTCTTCGGCGTGATCTTCGTCGTGGCCGGTGTGGCGTTCAAGATGGGCGCGGTGCCGTTCCACATGTGGGTACCCGATGTGTATCAAGGCGCCCCCACGGCGATGACGCTGCTCACGGGCGGCGGCCCCAAGGTGGCCGCATTCGCGTGGGCTCTGCGCTTCCTCGTGATGGGTCTGTTGCCGCTCGCAGTCGACTGGCAGGAAATGCTGGTGATTCTCGCCGCGCTCTCGCTGATCGTCGGCAACATCACGGGTATCGTGCAGCGTAACGTGAAGCGCATGCTCGCGTACTCGGCGATCTCGAACATGGGCTTCGTGCTGCTGGGGCTGCTCTCCGGCATCGTGGACGGCAAGGCGAGCGGGGCGGCCGGCGCCTACGGTTCGGCCATGTTCTACAGCATCGTCTACCTGATCACGACGCTGGGCACATTCGGCATGGTGATGCTGCTCGCGCGCCGCGACTTCGAAGCCGACACGATCGACGACTTCAAGGGTCTCAATCAGCGCAGCCCGGTGTTCGCGTTCGTCATGATGGTGATGATGTTCTCGCTCGCCGGCATCCCGCCGACGGTCGGCTTCTACGCGAAGCTTGCCGTGCTCGAGGCCACGGTGAATGCCGGTCTCACGTGGCTTGCGGTGCTGGCCGTGATCACGTCGCTGTTCGGCGCGTTCTACTACCTGCGTATCGTCAAGCTCATGTACTTCGACGCGCCGCAGGACACCACGCCGATCCAGTCGGGCATGTGCAACCGCGCGCTGCTCGCGCTCAATGGCCTCGCCGTGCTGGTGCTCGGCCTCGTGCCGGGGCCGCTGATGACCGGTTGCCTGCAGGCCATCTCGCACACGCTCTCGCTCTGATGTCCGCAGCGGGCTGGTTTATCGTGTTGTTGGCGCTCGCGGGCGCCAACCTGCCTTTTCTGAATCAGCGCCTCTTCTGCGTGGTCCCACTCAGGGCGACGAAGAAGAGCGCCTGGTGGCGGATCGGCGAATTGATCGTGCTCTATTTCGTGGTCGGCGCACTCGGTTTCATGCTCGAATCGCGCGCAGGCAATCGCTTCGACCAGGGCTGGCAGTTCTACGCGATCACGTTCAGTCTCTTCATCGTCTTCGCCTTTCCAGGCTTCGCCTGGCAGTATCTCGTCAAACGGCACTGACGGCGCGAGCCATCGCGCCTCGGTCTTCCAGCGTTGCACAGAGGGTTTGCATATGGCCGCCGAACTCCCCGATCACGACGACGCGCTCTACGAGCGATGCGTTGAAAGCACCACGATCCACAACGGCAAGTTCCTCACGCTCAAGTGCGATACGGTGGAATTGCCGGACGGCAAGCACGCCACGCGCGAATACGTGCAGCATCCGGGCGCGGTCATGGTGATTCCGCTGTTCGACGACGGCCGCGTGCTGATGGAAAGCCAGTACCGCTACCCGATCGGTAAGGTGATGTACGAGTACCCGGCCGGCAAGCTCGATCCGAACGAAGGCGCGCTTGCGTGCGCAAAGCGCGAACTGCGCGAGGAAACGGGCTATACGGCGCGCGAATACATCTACGTCACGCGTATCCACCCGATCATTTCGTACTCCACCGAGTTCATCGACATCTATCTGGCACGCGGACTCACCGCGGGCGAGCGCAATCTGGACGACGGCGAATTTCTCGAGCTTTTCACGGCGACTGTGCCCGATCTCTCGGAGTGGGTGCGCACGGGCAAGATCACGGACGTGAAGACGATCATCGGCACGTTCTGGCTCGAAAAGGTGCTCTCGGGTGCCTGGCCGCTCGGGCCGGCGGAGACTGGCGGCGACGCGTAAGCGTCGCGTTCCGTTGCGGCAGATGGAGGCTGCGGAAAGACCGCTATCTCCACGGTGAATCATCGTCGGTGTTGACGCGTCGCGTAGACCTCAGGCACCGGCTTTTGACTACCTCGGCAGCACGCGGCCCGAGGCGCTACAATCGCCGGACACGTCATGCGTCATTCATAAACAGGCCGATTTTTTGCCGGCACGAGAGAACGTCCCGTGCCGCGCGGTAGCGCGTCGCCGCCACACCGCGAACACTAAGCGCCGTTTTGCGAACGATCGTTCATAAAACAGCGAATTGCGCTAAACTCGCACGTAAGCCCCGATTCCACATGAAGGTCCTCGATCTACAATGCCCGGGCGGCCATCGCTTCGAAGGCTGGTTTGCCTCGGCAGACGACTTCGAATCGCAGCTGTCTCGCAAGCTCGTTGAATGTCCGATTTGCGGTGCCACCGAAGTGAGCCGCCTGCCGTCCGCGCCGCGCCTGAATCTTTCGGGAGCGGCCGAGCCGGCGCAGCAAGGCACACCGGACATAAACGAACTGCAGGCGCGGGTCATGCGCGCGCTGCGCGAGGTCCTCGACAAGACCGAGAACGTGGGCGACCGCTTCGCCGAGGAAGCCCGGCGCATCCACTACAACGAGGCGCCCGCACGCAATATTCGCGGGGTCACGACGCCTGAGGATGCACGCGCGCTCGTCGAAGAAGGCATCGACGTGATGCCGCTGCCGATCCCGGCCGCGTTGAAGGAGCCGTTGCAGTAACGCGGCGTCTTCCTTGCGGCGGCGCTCGCTGCGGCAAGGAGACACTGCGCATGGACCTCGATTATTCCGCCGCCGACGGCGCCTTTCGCGCCGACATTCGCGCCTGGCTCGAAGCGAATCTGCCTTCGTCGCTGCGCGACAAAGTCCTCAATCACAAACGTCTGAATCGCGACGACTTCGCGCGCTGGCACAAGCTGCTCGGCGCGCGCGGTTGGTCCGCGCCCGCATGGCCCGTCGAATACGGCGGACCCGGCTGGAACGCAACACAACGCCATATCTGGGAGGAGGAGTGCGCGCGGGCCGGCGCGCCGATGGTGCTGCCTTTCGGCGTGTCGATGGTTGCGCCCGTCCTCATGAAGTACGGCAGCGAGGCGCAGAAACGCCACTACCTGCCGCGTATTCTCGATGGCACCGACTGGTGGTGCCAGGGCTACTCCGAACCCGGTTCGGGGTCCGATCTGGCTTCGCTGCGAACACGCGCCGAACGCCACGGTGACCACTATGTTGTGAACGGGCAGAAGACCTGGACTACGCTCGGCCAGCACGCCGACATGATGTTCTGCCTCGTGCGCACCGACTCGTCCGCGAAAAAGCAGGAAGGCATCTCGTTCCTGCTGATCGACATGAAGACGCCAGGCATCACGGTTCGTCCCATCATCACGCTCGACGAAGATCACGAAGTCAACGAGGTGTTCTTCGAAGACGTGAAGGTGCCGGTCGAAAATCTGGTCGGTGAGGAGAATCGCGGCTGGACGTACGCGAAGTATCTGCTCGGGCACGAGCGCACCGGCATTGCGCGCGTGGGCCAGTCGAAACGCGAACTGCTCTTTCTGAAGCGCTTCGCATTCGCGCAGCAAAAGAACGGCAAGCCGCTGCTGCATGATCCGCTATTCGCCGCGAAGGTGGCGGCGCTCGAGATCGAACTCATGGCGCTCGAAGTCACGGTGCAGCGCGTGGTGAGCAGCGAAACCGGCGGACGTGGACCGGGGCCTGAAGCATCGATGCTGAAGATCAAAGGCACCGAGGTCCAGCAGGCGCTCACCGAACTGATGTTCGAAGCCGCTGGTCCGCTCGCCGCGCCGTTCGACGTGCCGTTCCTCGAAGGCGAACGCGAACACAGCATCGCCGGCGACGACGACGCGGCGCCGCTCGCCGCCTACTACTTCAACTTCCGCAAGACGTCGATCTACGGCGGCTCGAACGAAATCCAGAAGAACATCATCGCGCAGATGATTCTGGGCCTTTGAGGAGCAGCGCATGGACTTCACCTTCACGGACGAACAACAGCAATTCGCCGACGCGCTGCGCCGCTATCTCGACCGGCAATACGGCTTCGAAGCGCGTCAGGCGATTGTGCGCTCCGAGGCCGGCGTATCGGATACCCACTGGCAGGCGCTCGTCGAACTGGGTCTCACGGCGTTGCCCGTGCCGCAGGCGCAAGGCGGGTTCGATGGCACGCCGTTCGACATGCTCGTCGTCATGCAGGAACTGGGCCGCGCGCTGGTCGTGGAGCCCTACTGGGCAACCGCGGTGGGCATCGAGGCATTGAAGCTTGCCGGTTCGGGCGATGGCGAAGACGCGACGCTGCTCGAACGTGCCGCGGCAGGCGAGCTCAAGCTCGCGGTGGCGTTTAATGAGCCTGCTGCGCGATACGACCTGTTCGCGGTCGAGGCGGTCGCGACACCGCGCGATGGCGGCTTCGTGCTGAGCGGCAGCAAGTCGGTGGTGCAGCACGGCGCGCAGGCGGACTACTGGATCGTCCCGGCGCGGCTCGCGGGCGGCGAAGCGCCCGGCGAGCTGGCACTCTTCGTCGTGGGACGCGATGCAGCGGGCGCGACCGCTACGGACTACCGCACCATCGACGGCCAGCGCGCTGCAACGCTCCTTTTAGAAGCCACACCGGCACGCCGGCTCGCTGCGGATGGCTCGCATGAAGTGGGTGCCGCAACGCTCGAACGCATCGCCGACTACGGCATCGTTCTGCTCTGCGCAGAGGCAATCGGTGCGCTCGACGCGCTCAACCATGCTACCGTCGAGTACACGAAGACGCGCCAGCAGTTCGGCGTGCCCATTGCCCGTTTTCAGGCACTGCAGCACAGGATGGTCGAGATGCTGATCCACACGGAACAGGCGCGCTCGCTCACTTATCTGGCCGCGGCGCGCTACACGAGCGCGGACACCGACGAGCGGCGCCGCGCGATAAGCGCGGCGAAGGTGCGGGTCGGGCAGGCCGCGCGCTTCGTGGGACAGCAGGCGGTCCAGCTGCACGGCGGGATGGGCGTCACCAACGAAGTGGGCGCGGCGCATCTGTTCAAGCGGCTCGCGATCATCGAAACGACGCTCGGTGACGTCGACCATCACCTGGCGCGCTTTACGGCGTTACCTGGCTTCACCGCCTGCGACGCGTGAACATCAACAAAAGACGTTTGCCAACGAGGATCAAGCGATGGGATTGAGCTACGAGGATATAGAAGCGGGCACGGCGGCCGAAATCGGTTCGCACACGTTCGGGCATGCCGAGATCGTGGAGTTTGCGCAGCGGTTCGATCCCCAGCCCTTCCATGTGGACGACGAGGCAGCGAAAACGTCGCCCTACGGCAAGCTGATCGCGAGCGGCTGGCATACGTGCTCGGTGATGATGGGGCTCTTCGTGCGCAGCACGCTGGCGGGATCCACTTCGATGGGCTCGCCCGGCGTGGACGAGATTCGCTGGCTCAGGCCCGTCGCGGTCGGCGACACCATCACGATGAAAGTCTCCGTGCTCGATAAACGCGTGCTGGCGAGCCGGCCGGATCGCGGCATCGTCTCGATGCAGTGGGAAGGCATCAACCAGAACGGTGAGACCGCCATCATCGTACGTTCGAAGGGCATCTTCGGTCTGCGTCATCCGGGCGCGAGCGGGGCGGCAGCATGAGCGAGGTCGCCCCGCAGATCGATGCAGACGCGCTGCGTGCACTCGTGGGTGCGCCGGCACTCGTCAGCGAGTGGATCGAGGTCGATCAGGCGCGGGTGGACCGCTTTGCAGCCGCAACAGGCGACCATCAGTGGATACATGTCGACCCGGAACGGGCGCGGCGCGAGTCGCCGTTCGGCGGGCCGATCGCGCACGGGTTCCTCACGCTCTCGCTCATCCCCGCGCTGCTGGAACGGACGGTCGCGCTACGTCAGCGCATGGGTCTCAACTACGGGCTCAATCGCGTGCGCTTCACATCGCCGTTGCCCGTTGGCGCCAGGGTGCGCGCACATTTCGCTGTGGCCGAGGTCACCGACGTGGACGGCAACGGCGTGCAGGTCATCTGGAAGGTGACGCTCGAACGTGAAGGAAGCGAGCGGCCTGTGTGCATCGCGGAATTCATCACGCGCCACTACTTCTGAGCATCCGGGGGCCGCCATCGAGCGGCGGCCCCCGGTAACGTCCACGTCTTTCGCGAGATTCAGTGCGTCAGTGCTTCGCGTACTGCGTCGCGCCGAACAGCACTTCCTTGGCCTTCTCGTCGATGAGCGGCTGGCGCGCGGCGGCGAGCACCTCCACGCCGCGCTGCACCGCGGGCCGTGCGGCGATTTCTTCGTGCCAGCGCTTCACATGCGGGAAGGCATCGAGATCGATGCCCTGGTTTTGCCACGAGCGCGTCCACGGGAACGCGGCGATGTCGGCAATCGTGTACTTGTGTCCCGCGAGATACGCGGTTTTGGCGAGCTGCGTGTTCATCACACCGTAGAGGCGCTTCGCTTCATTCGTGTAGCGCGTGATCGCGTAATCGATCTGCTGTGGCGCATAAATGCGGAAGTGATGCGCCTGGCCGAGCATCGGGCCGAGCCCGCCCATCTGGAACATGAGCCACTGAAACGTTGCATACCGTTCTGCCGGATCGGTAGGCAGGAAGCGGCCGCTTTTCTCGGCGAGATAGATCAGGATCGCGCCGGATTCGAACAGCGAAAAAGGCTGGCCGTCGGCGCGCTTCGGGCCTTCGGAATCGACGATCGCGGGAATCTTGTTGTTCGGGCTGATGGCGAGAAACTCGGGCTTGAACTGATCGCCTGCGCCGATATCGATGGGGTGCACGCGGTACGCGAGCCCGGTCTCCTCCAGCATGATGTGGACCTTGTGGCCGTTGGGTGTCGCCCAGCTGTAGACGTCGATCATCGTGGCTCCTTTCGTGCTTGAAAGTGGCGCCGCGTCTTTCTGGTGCGGCGCCGGAACAGGCAAAAATTAGAGCATAGATCGCGCGACGGTGCAGGGCGCCATCCTGTGCGCCCGCACGCTGCGGCGGATGTGCGGGGCAGATGTGGCTCCGGGGCGACTCAGGTGCGGCTCAGGTACGGCTCAGGTACGAGTAACCGGCATCTCGACGCGCGAGGCCGCGTCCGCATCCATGTAGCGCGCGAGTTCGAGCTTCGCGATGGCGTTGCGATGCACCTCGTCGGGACCATCGGCAAAGCGCAGCGTGCGTGCCGACGTGTATGCATAAGCCAGCGGGAAGTCGTCGCTCATGCCCGCCGCGCCGTGCACCTGCATCGCCCAGTCGATCACCTGACAGGCCATGTTGGGTGCGACCACCTTGATCATGGCGATCTCGCCGCGTGCGCCCTTGTTGCCGACGGTATCCATCATGTAGGCGGTCTTGAGCGTGAGCAGCCGCGCCTGCTCGATGAGGCAGCGCGCTTCGGCAATACGCTCCTGCGTCACGGTTTGCGACGCGATGGGTTTGCCGAACGCGACGCGCTGCAGCGCGCGCTTCGTCATCAATTCGAGCGCACGTTCGGCGAGCCCGACGAGCCGCATGCAGTGGTGAATGCGGCCCGGCCCGAGGCGTCCCTGTGCGATTTCGAAACCGCGTCCTTCGCCGAGCAGCAGGTTCGTCGCGGGCACACGCACGTTCTCGAGCGTGATGTCCATGTGGCCGTGCGGTGCGTCGTCGTAGCCGAACACGGTGAGCGGGCGATGCACGGTGATGCCGGTGGCGTCGGCGGGCACGAGGATCATCGACTGCTGGCGGTGCCGCGGTGCGTCGGGATCGGTCTTGCCCATCACGATATAAACGGCGCAGCGCGGATCGCCTGCACCCGACGACCACCACTTGTGACCGTTGATCACGTAGTGGTCGCCGTCGCGTTCGATGCGCGTCTGGATGTTGGTGGCATCCGATGAAGCGACCTCGGGCTCCGTCATGAGAAAGGCCGAGCGAATCTGGCCGTCGAGCAGCGGGTCGAGCCATTGCCGCTTCTGGCTCTCGGTGCCGTAGCGTTCGATCGTTTCCATGTTGCCCGTGTCGGGCGCGTTGCAGTTGAAGACCTCGGGCGCCCAGGGCACGCGTCCCATGATCTCGCACAGCGGCGCGTATTCGAGATTCGTGAGCCCGGCGCCGCGCTCCGAGCCGGGCAGGAACAGGTTCCACAGGCCCGCCGCGCGCGCCGTTTCCTTGAGCTTTTCGACGATTTCGGTGGGCACCCACGCGTTGCCGTTCGCGCGATTGCGCGCGACCTCGGCCAGAAAGACCGACTCGTTCGGGTAGATGTGCTCGTCGAAGAACGCGAGCAGCTTTTCGCGCAACGCCTGAACCTTGGGGGTGTAGTCGAAATTCATCGGATACCTCGCGAAAGGGAAAGGGATAGCTCAGCGCACTTTCTGCGCGTAGCGCCAGGCCAGTTCGGCCATGGGCCGCGCGCGGCGGCCGGCGTCCGCGGCCTGGGCGCTCGCGGCCGTGCCGTCCACGACGCGTTTCATGATGCCTTGCAGGATCGCGGCGATACGGAACATGTTGTAGGCCAGATAGAAGTTCCAGTCGCCGCGAACGTCGAGCCCCGTGCGCTCGCAATAGCGCCGCACATAAGCGGCTTCGTCCGGAATGCCGAGCGCCGCGAGGTCGAGGCCCGCAATGCCGCGGAACTGCGCGGGGTCGACGTGCCATGCCATGCAGTGGTAGGCGAAGTCCGCGAGCGGGTCGCCCAGCGTGGAAAGCTCCCAGTCGAGCACGGCCAGCACGCGAGGTGCGTGACGGTCGAAGATGAGATTGTCGAGCCGGTAATCGCCATGAACGATGGTGGTTCGCGCAGCGGCGTCGTCGGGCATGTGCTGCGGCAGCCATTCGATGAGGCGTTGCATGGCCTCGATAGGCTCGGTCTCCGAGGCCTGATACTGACGGCTCCAGCGGTCGATCTGGCGTGCGAAATAGTTGCCTGCCTTGCCGTAATCGGCGAGGCCCACGTCGGCCGGCACCACGTTGTGCAGCGTGGCGATCACGCGATTCATCTCGTCGTAGATCGCGGCGCGCTCGTCAGTCGACATGCCGGGCAGCGAGGGGTCCCAGAGCACCCGGCCCTCGACGAACGCCATCACGTAGAACGCCCTGCCGATCACCGCTTCGTCCTCGCACAGCGCGAGCATCGTCGCGACCGGCACGCCGGTGCCCGCGAGCGCATCCATCACGCGGTATTCGCGTTCGATCGCGTGTGCGGAAGGCAGCAGCTTCGCCTTCGGTCCAGGCTTCGCGCGCATCACATAGCTGCGCGACGGAGTGACAAGCTTGAACGTGGGGTTCGACTGACCGCCAGCGAACTGCTCGACGGTAAGCGGGCCGGAGAATCCGTCGACATGGCCTGCGAGCCACGCTTCGAGCGCAGCCGCATCGAAACGCTGGCGCTCGGCCACGGGCCGCGTGCCTTCGAATGCCGAGTAGTCCGCCTGTTGTGCTGTGTTTTCTGCCGGGGTGGCGTGTGCCATTGTCTCCTCCAGGTCGGGCGCCTTGCGTTGCGTATCTTGAGTGTGTTGGGCGCGCTAGCGGTGCTTCATGTATTCGACGTATTGCGCGTAGAGCATTTCCATCGTCGTGTGGCGCACGTCGCGGTGCAGCGGCGAGGGAGGCGAGTGGTTGAGCGCGCGAATGACCCAGTCGCGTGGCTCGGCGCCGAGGTCGAGCGCATTGATGCAGCCGGTGGCCTGCGCAAGGTGGCCGAAGAATGCGCGGCCGCCCGCGGTGATCGCGTGCGAAAGAATTGCGCGGTTCACGCCGCCGTGCAGCACGAGCAATACGGTGTCCCAGGCGGCGTCGCGGCGCAGGGTATCGATGGCTGGCAGCACGCGGTCAAGCAGTTCGCCAATGCTCTCGCCGCCTAGAAAGCGCGTGCTTTCCGCAACCACGCCATCGAACACGCTGAGAAACGAGGCCTCGATGTCTTCGGGCGCGAGATGAGCCAGCTTGCCGCCGCGAATTTCCTCCCACGCGGGCTCGATCTCGGGCTCGATGGTCTGGCCGGTCTGCGCGAGCACACGTCGCGCCGTCTCCATCGTGCGCGGCAGGCCGCTCACGATCACGCGATCGAAGCGGATGCCTTGCGCCGCGAACAGATCGCCCGCGGCCGTGGCCTGGACGCGGCCATTCGCGTTGAGCGGCACGCTTTCGGGATCGATCGCGCGGCCCGATGCATCGAAGTACGTCACGTCGCCGTGACGCATCAGATAGATGCGGCGGCGTTTGGGCAGGGTGAATCCGCTCATGGCGTGGCCTCGCTCACTTGTAGACGGGGGCGCGTTTCTCGAGAAACGCCGTGATGCCTTCCAGCCCGTCGCGATGATGCAGCGACGCCACGAAGCTGTCGCGTTCGGCCACAAGGTGCGCTTCGAGCGTCTGCGTGCCCGCTGCATCAATGAGCGCCTTGATGCGCGCGGTCGAATTCGGCGAGAGCTTGCCGAGGTCGTCGGCCCAGTCGATGGCGGTGTCGAGTGCGCTTCCCGGCTTCGCGAGCCGGTTCACCACGCCGACTTCGGCGAGGCGCGTCGCGCCGATGGGCTTGCCTTCGATCAGCACCTCGGTGGCGAGCGGGCGCGGCAGCGCCTGCGCGAGGAACCAGGAGCCGCCGCCATCGGGCGTGAGGCCGACACGCGCGTACGACATCACGAACTTCGCGTCGTCGGCGGCGACGAGCAGGTCGCACGCGAGCGCGAGCGAAAAACCCGCGCCGGCCGCGGCGCCTTCCACGGCCGCGATCACAGGCTTGCTCGACTGGCGCAGTGCCGTGATCCACTCGGCGAGCAGGTCGATGCTTTCGGCCTGCACGGAGGGATCTTTCGCGCGGTTTTCCAGCAGCCGGTTGAGATTGCCGCCGGCGCAGAAAAAGTTGTCGGCGCCCGTGATCACGATGGCGCGCAGCGACGAATCGCGTTCGGCCGAATCGAGCGCTTCGATGCCCGCCGCGTACATGTCGGGATGCAGCGCGTTGCGCGCGCCCGGGTTCGACAGCGTCATCACGAGCGTGGATTCGCTGCCGGCCGGCCGCGATGTGAGCAGTTCGGCGGTCATCGGGCGGCTCCTGCGGCTTGGGCGCTGTCGGCGGCATCGGGTTGCGCGAGCGACATGCCGAGCTGCGCGCGCCGAGCGAGCCAGGGCGACGGCCGGTAACGCGGATCGCCGAGCACGCGATGGATGTTCTGGAGAATCGTGAGGATGGTCTTTGCGCCCAGCGCGTCGCCAAGTGCGAGCGGCCCGCGCGGGTAGCCGAGGCCCAGCGTGACGGCGAGGTCGATGTCTTGCGGGGATGCAATCTGCTGCTGCGCGATATCGCAGCCGATGTTCACGATGGTCGCGACCACGCGCTGCGCCACGAAGCCCGTCGAGTCGCGGATCACGGTGACCGGTACACCGTCCGACGCAAAGAGCGCGTGGCCTGCATCGCGTGCCTCGCGCGTGGTAGCGGGCGTGGTCATGACCGTGCGCCGCTGGGCACTAACGAGCGGGAAGAGCGCGTCTACGGCTACGACGCGGCTCGCATCGAGCCCTTCCTCGACGGCTGCGGTGGTGGCGTCGAGCCCGAACGGCGTAACGACGAGCAGCGAGTTGGCGGCGGGGTGTGCGCCGTCGTCGAGTGCGACATCGGCTTTGGCGAGAAACTGCAGTACGGCCTCCCGTGCTTCGGGGTGGCTTCGGCTCACCCACACGCGTTGCGGTAGCGTGGAGGGCGCAGGCGCTTCTTCAGGAGCCTGCTGCTTGCCATCCGCGTAACGATAAAAGCCCTCGCCGGCCTTGCGCCCGATGAGCCCACCGGCCAGCCGCACGCCCGTGATCGGCGACGGTGTGAAGCGCGGCTCCTCGTAGAACTGGTGGTAGATGGACTCCATCACGGGATGCGATACGTCGAGCGCGGTGAGGTCGAGCAGCTCGAACGGTCCCAGCCGAAAGCCCGCCTGCTCGCGCATGATGCGATCGATCTCGACGAAGCTCGCGACACCTTCGCTCGCCACGCGCAGACCTTCGGTGTTCATGCCGCGGCCCGCGTGGTTCACGATGAAACCGGGCATGTCCTTCGCGCGCACCGGCGTGTGTCCCATGCGGCGGGCGAGGTCCATCAGCGCGTCACCGGCGGCCGGGTTCGTGCGCAGTCCGTCGATCACCTCGACCACTTTCATCAGCGGCACGGGATTGAAGAAGTGATAGCCGGCCACGCGCGAGGGATCGGTGCACGCCGCGGCAATCGCCGTAATGGAGAGCGACGACGTGTTCGACACGAGGATGCAGCGGCCGCTCACCACCGCTTCGAGATCGCGGAACAGCTTGCGCTTCACTTCGAGGTTTTCGACGATGGCTTCCACGACGAGGTCGCAATCCGCGAGGCCTTCGATGGATGGGGTACCCGTCACGCGTTCGAGCGCCGCGCGGCCTTCAATGTCGTTGAGCTTGCCTTTGGCCGTGAGCTTCGCGAACGTTTCGCCGAGGTAAGTGCGTGCCGCTTCGATAGCCTCGGGATTCGTGTCGAAAAGACGGACCGTGAGGCCCGCGAGCGCGGCAATCTGCGCGATGCCGCGGCCCATGGCGCCGGTGCCTACGATTCCGATGGTCTCGATGTTGACGTGCGGTGAATTCATCTGATGCTCGACTCCATGTCCGGTTTAGAATAGCACGCTCGTGCATTTTTATGATGTGAGGGCCAGCCTTGGCCATAGACACTAACAGGCACGATTCGCAGAGCGGTTCCGGCCGTCCTGCCCACCCGGAAGGAAACCCTATGATTCGTCTGCATGGCTTTGCGCTGTCCAATTACTACAACAAGGTGAAATTCGTCCTGCTCGAACACGACATCCCGTTCGAGGAAGTGTCCGTGCAGCCGTCGCAGGAAGCGGCGGTGCTCGCGCACTCGCCGCTCGGCAAGGTGCCGTGGCTCGAAACCGCCGAGGGCGATCTGTGCGAGTCGGCGGTGATCGTCGAATACCTCGCGGCGCGCTACCCGGACCGGCAGATCTTCTCCGCGGACCCGTGGGAGGCCGCGAAGGAACGAGAACTCATTGCGTTCGTGGAGACGCATCTCGAACTCGTCGCGCGCAATCTGTACAAGGAAGCGTTCTTCGGCGGCACGATCACGGACGCCACGAAGGCGCGCACCGAGAAACTGTTGACGCATCACATCGCGGGCTTCATGCGACTGGCGCAGTTCGCGCCTTATTTGCGCGGCGAGCGGTTCTGCGTGGCCGATACGGCGGCGTTCGTGAGCCTGCCGCCCGTCGGCATGGCCACGCAGACCATCTACGGGCGTGACTTCCTGCTCGATGCGGGCATCGACTGGAAGCGCTATGTGAAGGTGGTGGGCGAGCGCCCGGCGGCGCAGCGGGTCAGCGCGGACCGCAAGGCTTATGTGGAGGCCATGCAGCAGCAACGTACGTGAAGGGGCGCTGCGCGACGGCGGGAACGGCAGGGCCGGTCTGATCGTCGTCGCGCTCATTGCATCGGGCCGGCGTCAGAGCCGCGCGAGCCGCTCGAGCGCCGTCGCGAGCGTGCTTTCCTTCTTCGCGAAACAGAAGCGCACGACGCCCGATTCGTGCGGCTCGTGATAGAAGGCCGACACCGGGATTGCGGCCACGCCGATTTCGGTCGTCAGCCACTTCGAGAATTCCGCTTCGGGTAGATCGCTGATCGCGGAGTAATCCACGCACTGGAAGTAAGTGCCTTCGCAGGGCAGCAGGCGAAAGCGCGTGTTCGCGAGCCCGGCGCGGAAGAAGTCGCGCTTGCGCTGGTAGAACGCGGGCAGCTCGAGATAGGGCGCCGGATCGCGCAGGTACTGTGCAAGGCCGATCTGCATCGGCGTGTTCACCGTGAACACGTTGAACTGGTGCACCTTGCGGAACTCGGCGCTGAGCGCGGCGGGCGCCGCGACGTAGCCCACTTTCCACCCTGTCACGTGATAGGTCTTGCCGAAGCTCGACACGATGAAGCTGCGCGCGGCGAGCTCCGGGTAGCGGGCGACGCTCTCGTGCGGCTCGCCGTCGTACACCATGTGCTCGTAGACCTCGTCGGAGAGGATCAGCACGTTGGTGCCGCGCACGATCTCCTGCAGCCGCTGCATGTCTTCAGCGCGCCAGACGGTGCCCGTCGGGTTGTGCGGCGTATTGATGAGGATGAGCCGTGTCTTCGGCGTGATGGCGGCGGCGAGCCGGTCGAACGGAATCGCGTACTCCGGCGCCTCGAGCGTGACGAACACCGGCTTGCCGCCCGCGAGTTCGATGGAGGGCAGGTAGCTGTCGTAGGTCGGCTCGATCACGATCACTTCGTCACCGGGATGAACCGTGGCGAGGATGACCGTGAGCAGCGCCTGCGTGGCGCCGGCCGTGACGGTGATCTCGGTGGCCGCGTCGTAGCGGCGACCGTAGACGTTCGCGATTTTGTCCGCGATCGCTTCGCGCAGCGGTGCGACGCCGGCCATGGGCGGGTACTGGTTGTGACCGTCGCGCATGGCCGTTGCGACGGCGTCGACGATGCGCGGATCGCAGTCGAAGTCGGGAAATCCCTGGCCCAGGTTCACCGCGCCTCGTTCTGCGGCGAGCGCGCTCATCACGGTGAAGATGGTCGTGCCGACATTCGGCAGGCGGGACGGGAAGACGGGCGTCGTCGGCGGCGTGTCGTGCGGTGCGTTCATGGCGCGGTGTGGCGGATGGCTCGGGGTGGAAAGTCGGTGGAAAGCAACGTCGATTGTAGGGAATCGCCGCGCATCGTGCGCTGCCGTCCCCGTGCGGCGCTCATGCCGGCACGGGCTCGTGGGGCCCGGTGGACTCGACGACCGCAAGACAGGCCGCGACGAACTGCGCGGGTGGAGCGATCTGCAGGCCGAAGTCGCGCGTCATGCGTTTGGCGAGCTTGAGCACGGCGCGGTCTTTCGAGACCAGCCATGCGGCGCCGCTGCCATGCGCGAGTTCGAGAAACTTCTGATCGTCACGGTCTTTGCATTGCGGCAGCGGTTTTGCGCCTTCCACTGGCGAGGCACGCTCGACGCGCAGCGTCAGCCGCTCGACGATGGCGAGCGCGGCTGCCTTGTCGACCGCACGCTGCGCGAACTGCGGATACTCGAGCACGCGTGCCAGTTCCGCGAAGCAGCGTCCGTCCACGACGGCTTGCAGTGCGCCTGTTTCCAGCGCGGCATGAATGGGCCGCGTGTGTGGGTCGTCGAATACGAGGATGTCGATCCAGACGTTCGAATCGAGTACGACGCGCGGCGGGCGAGTCGGGTGGGTTGGAGTCGGATCTTGGGAACCGGGCATTCGTCACATTCGCTACAATCGGGCTTTCGTCTTTGTCCTGCAGGCACGGCGTGCCTGAAAGCTTCTATGATAATCGTTCTGTCGCCGGCCAAATCGCTGGACTACGAAACGCCTCCGCACATCCGCAAGCACACCATTCCCCATTTCGTCGATGACGCAGCCGAGCTGATCGACGGTCTGCGCCGCCTCTCGCCGCAACAGATCGCTACGCTGATGAAGATTTCGGACCCGCTCGCGCAGCTGAACTTCCAGCGCTTCGCGGACTGGTCGCCGGCATTCGGTACGCACAACGCGAGGCAAGCGGTGCTCGCATTCAATGGCGACGTGTATGAGGGTTTCAGCGCGAGGACGCTTTCAGCCGCCGACCTCGATTACGCCCAGAAGCATGTGCGCGTGTTGTCGGGCCTTTATGGGCTGCTGCGCCCGCTCGACTTGCTGCAGCCGTATCGCCTCGAAATGGGCACGCCGTTCGCCAATGGGCGCGGCAAAGACCTGTACGCGTTTTGGGGCGAGCGCATCACGCATGCACTGAACGAACAGTTCGTGCGCAACGAGAAGGCGGGGACGAAGGCTGCGCGCGTGCTCGTCAATTGCGCCTCGAACGAATATTTCCGCTCGGTGCGACCGAAATTGCTGGATGCGCCCGTCATCACGCCCGTGTTCGAAGACTGGAAGGGCGGGCGCTACAAGATCATCAGTTTTCACGCCAAGCGCGCGCGTGGCTTGATGGCACGCTACGCAGTCGAGAACCGGATAGACGAGCCGACCGCGCTCAAGGGTTTCGACGCTGAAGGCTACGCGTTCGACAAGGCAGCATCGAACGATTCGACATACGTATTCCGCCGCCGGGCGGCCGATTGACGCACCGGCCAAGGAGCAGTTATCCCATGACGCTTTCCATCACCAGCAATTTCGACGCGGGTGCCATCGAAGTGGTGTCCTGCACCGCCGCCGCCGATATCCGTCTGCGCGTGCGGCCCGACAATCAGTCGGAGTTCGCGCAATGGTTCTACTTTCGTCTCTCTGGCGCGCGCGGCGAACGCTGCGTGATGACGTTCGAGAACGCGTCGGCGTGCGCATTCGCCGAGGGCTGGCGGGACTACCAGGCCGTTGCGAGCTACGACCGCGTGAACTGGTTCCGCGTGCCGACCTCGTACGACGGGCGGGTACTGACCATCGATCACACGCCGGAATTCGACCGCGTCTACTACGCGTATTTCGAGCCGTATAGCGAGGAGCGCCACTCGGAGTTTCTGGGCGCGGTTCAGCAGATGCCGCACGCGGCGCTGATGGAACTGGGTACGACGTTCGAAGGGCGTCCGGTCTCCCTGCTGACGCTCGGTACGCCGGAAGCGGCGCGCGCCAACGGCAAGCCGAAGAAGAAGGTTTGGATCATCGCGCGGCAGCATCCGGGCGAAACCATGGCCGAATGGTTCGTCGAGGGACTCGTGAAGCGGCTGGCCGGTTGGGGCGACTGGGCCGGCGACCCCGTGGCGCGCAAGCTCTACGATCATGCGGTGTTCTACATCGTACCGAACATGAATCCGGACGGCAGTGTGCACGGTAACCTGCGCACGAACGCCGTGGGCGCGAATCTGAACCGCGAATGGATGGAGCCCGACGCCGCGCGCAGTCCTGAAGTGCTGCACGTGCGCGACGCGATTCATGCGACAGGCTGCGATCTGTTTTTCGATATCCACGGCGATGAAGCGCTACCGTATGTGTTCGTGGCGGGGTCCGAGATGCTGCCCGGATTCACTGATCGGCAGCGTACGGAGCAGCAGGCGTTCATCGAGTCCTTCAAGCTGGCGAGCCCGGACTTCCAGGACAAGCATGGTTACGCCGCGAGCAAGTATCGCGAGGACGCGTTGAAACTTGCGTCGAAGTACATCGGCAATGTCTTCGGCTGTCTTTCGCTCACGCTTGAAATGCCGTTCAAAGACAATGCAAACCTGCCGGACGAGCGCGTGGGATGGAACGGCGAACGCAGTGCGGCGCTGGGTGCCGCACTGCTGCAGGCAGTCTTGCGACACGTCGAGACGTTCGATTGACCGCGTTTGGCGATAGCGCCAGAGAACCAACGGGGAATCTGCAGGAGGCGGATTCCCCGTTTTATTTCTGAGGTGGAGGTAGATGTGGCCGGCGGCGGGTGGGTCGCCACGTTGCCCGTCGCGCGAGAAGCGGTGACGCGGCGCGGCGCTCCGCTGCCGCGTTTATTTGCGGCCTTGCGAGGCGGCAGGGCAACGGTGGAGATCTTGAAGCCTCGTGCTCAGTGCTTCTTTTTCGTGCCTGAGCTGTTCTTTCTGGCGTTTTTCCGTGTGGATCCGTTGCCCGTCGCGGCGTGCTTGCCTTTCCCCTTCTTGCTCACGGAGTGGGTTGCGCGTGGCTTCGCGGGCGGCACGGGGTCGTTCCAACTGAACGCCAGCATCTGTTGGCCGACGTAGCCGCAGCGGAACTTGAGCTGGAACGGACCGTTGGAGCCATTCTGCGAAACGCCCAGTCCTTCCACGGTCACGATCGTATCGACCTTGACGCGCTGCTTGCCTTCATCGAACGAATCGTTCCAGGGGGTGACGGAAGAGTGCGAGCTGTCGAACGAACTGGGCGGGAATTCGACGTGGTCGAATGCGGTCGAGGTGCTCGCGACGAAGTTGCCATGCGCAGCACAGTCCGCAACGAGCGGATCCGCGTGCATCTGGTTCACGAATTGATTGACGAGTTCGTTGTGCTGTTCGAGCTGATCGGCCCATGCAGGCTTGGCGCATACAAGCGAAAGGCTTGCCGCGAAAGCCGCCAGCGGGCCGACCAACCGCAGCCACCGGCGGTGTGCTTGGGTTCGATCCATCTAGTTAGAGGCGGGGTGGAACGTCAGAAGACATAAGATGCCGGGTCGGCAAAGGTAGTTCAATCCCCATTCGAATTTTTTGTGTTTCTGTGTGTTGGCTCGTCTCGTGATGGTTTTGATCGAAGGTTGGCGGTGGCGAAACGCTCCATCCACAGTGGCAGTGCACCTCTTGTATGGGTAGTGCCGAAGAACGCTTACCGAAGTTCCACGAAGGGGCGCACTAATACGAGCCTTGCGTCCCCGCGTGTCAGGTGCGAGGGCCGCCGAGCCTGTAGCGTCGCACGTCGTACGTAGTGACCCAAGCCGGGCGATAGACAGCGATCAGCGCGGTGGACATCCCGGTGAACCACGCTTCACCCGAGGCGAGCACGAGTACGCTGAAGGCGTAGCCCGCCGGCACGACCAGCATCGAGCCGTTCGCCAGGCCGATGTGCGTGCCGAGCGCAGCGTATGCCGCGACGGTAACGGCAATCGCGGGTGCCACGAAACCTTGGCTCACGATGAAGACGAGCAGGTTGCGTGGCAACCATGCAACTGCCGCGCGCTGGAGCAGCGCCGAAACACCAACGGGTAGCGCGCCGAACACGAGGAATGTCAGCGCGATACCTTGCCACGATGCGTCGAAGACGAGCGCGGCAAGGCCGGTGACTACCGCCATCGCGACGAGCGCAAGCGCCCAGTCGAACAGCGTAACGACAAGCGTAGCGCCGAGGACGTGCATGACCGTGCCGTCCTCAAGCCACGCGTTGGTCGCCCAGAGCACCGATACCGCGACGATGATCGCGAGCCAGACGTGTTGCAGCGTGGCGTCGTGCAGACGTTTGAAAGGGTTTCGCCACAACGCGAGCGCAAGCAGACCAGCGGCGGTGATCCAGGCACCGGCGGCGACCCATAGCGGAAGCGGTGTGTAGAGGAAACCCATGTGTCTCATATTACTCGTTGGACGACAAAACGTGTGAGCGCATTCCATGCCAGCCACAGCCGTCTGTGCGCGCGATCATTCTTCCTTCGTCTCCTCGTCCGGGTTTGGCGCCGATGCATCGAAGGGTGGCGTCGGCTCAGCGGCCATCGGCAGATCTTCTGCGATGTTGTCGTCTGGCAACGGATACGAGAAAGACGGCTTCCTTCGTTTGCGCAACGGCACGGGACCTGGCTCGCCCGGCACTGGCTTCGGTGTCAGTGCGGCATCGTCACTCAGCACCTGAAGCTGCGACGAAAGCCAGCCGTTGTAGATGGCCACGGCCGCAGCGCGGTTGGGCGCGCCAAGTTGCTGGAAAATGCACGCGAGGTGGATCTTCACCGTACCTTCGCTGATACCCAAAGTTTTCGCGATCATCTTGTTCGTGCTGCCCATGTGGACGCATCGCATGATCTGCTCCTGCCGGGGTGACAAGCCGCCTGAAAGTCTGGCTCGTTTTGGTGGGACCGACAGTTGGGATCCGCGCCGTTGAAGGCGGTCGCCATTCCCTGCCGCTCCCGGCTTCAGTACGTCAGCGGGCAAGTACTCTCCGCCCAGCATCACCATTTCGAGCGCACGCAAAATGAGGCGCGCGTCCATAGAGCGCGGAATCACGCCCGGTACGCCCTTGTCGATCAGGCTTCGGGCCAGTCCCGGCGATCCTCTGTCTATGACGACTGCGAGGCGCAGGCGTGGATATGCGCTCACGAAGGCCTGTACGTCGCCGAGGCGCATGCCTTCGTGCCAGTCAATGACAATCAGATCCAGGGTGCAGTGGCGCACGGCCCGATCGGCGCTGCGCCAGTCCACTACGTCCATGAAGCGCGCCTGTCGGTCGATTTGTCTCAACAGCGCCTTAAGTCCCTCGCGCCGTTCTGCGTCAGGGTTAAATACAGCGAATCGCATTGCGTTCGTTCTCCTATTTGCCATGCCATGTGTCGCGATGCGCGCATCCCCGGGGAATCCGGGAGCTCGCGATGTGGCACCGCAAGGATTATGACAAAAAGCTTTCGGAAAATCGGCCTGGCCAGAAGGCATAGGATCAATTAATGTAAAAGAAAAAGCCCCGCACTCGGCGGGGCTTGCGTCAGATTATGCGCAATTAATGAAAATGTGGTTGTGCAGGCTCTGCGTCTTCCGGCATTTCGGCGTGTACGATTTCGCCTAGCGGATCAGCATAGAGCGGCACTCCGCAATCGTCGCAATATTCCGGTTCGAAGCGACCCGCATGCCGGCGGATATCGGTGACACCCGTTTCCTTCAGGAGGGCGACGATTTCTTCGAGCGGGCCGTCGGCGGCTTGCTCTTCGCCCGGTTCCTCATCAATCTCCGCTTCGCCGTTTTCGCGTCCATACAGCGGCCAGACGACGCCGTAGATCACGTCATTGCTGCCGCGTCGCGTGAAGCCAATGCGGTATTCGTCGATGCGACGCTCGCCAAAGCCGGCGACGACCGCACGCAGTTCCTGTGGCGCAGCGCCAATGGTGTCGAACAGATAACGCACGGCGGTGCGCACGGTATGTGGGCGAACGCGCTCGTCGGCGTCGCGGCAAGCCGAGTAGTACGCGTCCGGCAACAAGCATTCGAATTCGCAGCCGGGCAGGACGAGCGCCAGATTGGCGCCGCCTTGCGTAGCCCATTGCTCGAGGCACTGACTGCGCTCGATTCGCACGCCGTGCTCTTCCTCTTGCCAGCGAAAGAGCGGAGCACCCACCGGTGCCGCGACCACAGCCAGCAGGAAGCGCGGGTCCGCGAGAATGGGCGACGTTTCGGGCAGTTCTCCGAAATTGATTCGCGCGTTGTTGCCGCTCATTGCCGCTTGCGCGAGCTGCTGCGCGATGCGCCAGGTTTCGACGTGGTGGCGCGGCAACTGGTCGATGCTATACAGATACGGTGCCATGGCGACGCGCGTGTCGCCTGCGAGCACGTGTGCCTGGAGATGCGCGCGCAGCGCATCCGCCGGCTCGGTTTTCAGCGGGCCGGACGGGATCACATAGCGCGTCCAGGCGAGCACGGGCGCCGCGATGAGGAGCGCCTCGTACTGGACGCCCTCGTGCTCGACGATGAACGACTCGCTGTGCGTTTCGGCCATGTCGGCAAGCGCGCCGTAGGCGTCGGGATGGTTTTGCTGGAGATGGTCGAGCGCGGCGTCGAGCGTCGTCTGGTTACCGTTGCGGACGATCTTCGCAAGCAGCGTGTCGAGCTTCGTCTCCCAGAAGCGGTCTTCGGTGCGACTGCCCGACGCGAACAGCGCGAGCGAGAGGCCGACGAGCTTGTCGGCATCAGGGGGGAGGCGTTTGGCGATTCGCGAGCGCATAAATCCAGTCAGTGAGGTGCGAAGAACGACTATTCTAGACGGTTCCACGAACTGCATCGTGCGCGCTTGGCAATATGCGGAAGAGTGCTGAGGAACAGGGTGGCAGCATGCCGCGAAGGGTTCCAGGGCGGGCGAGTGAGCTGGGTATGTTGAGGCGCCGCAGCCTGCTCGGTCGCCTTCGAACGCCCCGCATGCTGCGGAAGTCGGCCGGCTTTAGGAGTGCAGATGGGGCGGAGGGACGGCCACGGTTGCGTCACATTGGACCGCCGCAGTAGTGAGAGGCA